>DDHL01000034.1:0-2491 GCA_002352945.1 Campylobacteraceae bacterium UBA1877
GCGTTATGGAAAATGTCCTCTCAGGTAGACTAGGATACCTTCCTTTTTGGCGCACATTTTTAAGACGCTTTCCAAAAGAGGATATTTCAAAAGCTTTTACATATTTGCAGCGTGTTGGACTACTTGAGCATGCCAATAAAAGAGCGGATGAACTCTCAGGTGGGCAGCGTCAACGCGTTGGCATTGCAAGAGCCTTAGCCCAAGAGCCTGATCTTTTATTAATTGATGAGCCCACTGCAAGTTTAGATCCTAAAACATCAAGGCAGATTATGAGGCTTATTCAAGAAATTTGCAAAGAAAAAGATTTACCAGCAATAATCAACATTCATGATGTTGCGCTTGCAATGCAGTTTATGGATAGAATTATTGGTTTGCATGATGGAAAAATTGTCTACGATGGCGCTGCTAGTGGATTAAATGAAAAGGTGTTGACACAAATTTATGGCGACGAGGATTGGCAAGTGGTAAAAAACACCAAGGATAAAAAATGACTTGGCAACGTCCGCACTACATTATCCAAAGCAGATTTTGGAGAATTTTTTTATACTCTCTTTTTATACTCTATATCATTTTTAGCATCTTTAGCCTAGAAGTAAATTGGAGCCGTGTTTATGAAGGCCTAGATCGAGGAATTTACTTTATTCAAGGCTTTTTACGACCCGATTTTACCTCTAGATTTAAAGATATCTATATTGGAATTATGGAGAGCCTTACTATGACTGTTACTTCAACAGTGGCTGGAGTAGTGCTTTCAATTCCCTTTGGATTAGGCGCAGCAAGGAATATTTCAATTAAACCAATCTATCTTTTTTGTCGCGCTTTTATAGCAATTTCTCGTTCGATGCAAGAGATTATTGTTGCAATCTTCTTTGTGGCCCTGTTTGGATTTGGCGCCTTTGCTGGATTTCTTACACTCACTTATGCAACCATAGGGTTTTTAGCCAAACTGCTAGCCGAAGAGATTGAAGAGATTGATCCAAAACAGCTTGAAGCAATTGAGCCAACGGGAGCTAGCTGGATTCAGTCTATCCATGAAGCCATTTGGCCTCAAGTGATGCCCCGTATGATTGGACTCTCGTTTTATAGATTTGATATCAATTTTCGCGAGTCAGCAGTCATTGGAATTGTTGGAGCCGGAGGAATTGGTGCAACTTTAAATACTGCAATTGATCGATACGAATACGATTCGGCTGGCGCAATACTCATTGTCATCATATTGATAGTTATGGGATGCGAATACCTTTCAGGATGGATACGAAAATGGGTCAGTTAAGTCAAGAAGCCATTTGGCAAAGCCGTTTAACTAAAAAAGCATGGCTCTTTTGGGGAGGATGGTTTGGAATTTTGGTGCTATCAATTTTTTGCTGGAAAGTTATGACTCAAGATACAATGTGGTTTTTTGTGCTTGATGCACGGTCCCAACCAGCCGATTTAATCAGCCGTATGTTTCCGCCACGATGGGAGTATATTCATAAACTCTACAAAGCATTGTGGGATACTTTAAATATTGCAACTCTAGGAACAATTCTTGGAGTTATAATGGCTTTTCCGGTAGCTTTTTTGGCCGCTTCAAATACTACTTTATCAAAAAAATTTATACGCCCAGTTGCCCTTTTAATCATCGTAACATCCCGATCAATCAACTCACTTATTTGGGCGCTTTTACTGGTTGCTATTTTAGGGCCTGGAATATTGGCTGGAATCTTAGCAATAGCCCTTCGCTCAATAGGATTTGTTGCAAAACTCCTGTACGAAAGCATTGAGCAAATCGACCAAAGTAGTGTTGAAGCCATAGAGTCAACTGGAGCTAGCAAAGCCCAAGTAATTGATTATGCAATCATGCCTCAAATTCTACCAACATTTTTAGCAATAGCTATTTTTAGATGGGATATTAATATTAGAGAATCTACCATTTTAGGCCTTGTTGGAGCTGGAGGAATAGGACTTTTTCTCTCATCATCTTTAAATGTATTAGCTTGGCCACAAGTTACGCTTATAGTTTTAGTTATTTTGCTAACCGTTGTAGTATCTGAGTCAATCTCAGCAAAAATTAGAAAGATACTTATTTAATGGACTCAAAAACCACATTTTTACTTTATGAAAACATATTAACCCTACCTCCAAAATCATCTAAGCTAAAAATACCTTTACATGTAAAAGATCTCTTTGAGCTTACAAATCATGCAAAATGCTTTTTTCTAGATGCTTTTGGGGTTTTAAATGTGGGTGATAAACCTATAAAAGAGGCTTTAAAATTTATAGAGTTTTTACGGAAAAAAAGCATCGCTTTTTTAGTTTTAACAAACTCTGCAAGCATACCAAAAACGCAGCTTTGCCATAAGTTAAATAAAATTGGATTTGATTTTAGTTTAGATGAGATTATCTCAAGCCGAGAAGTGCTTTGGTTGCTTTTGCCCCAAACTTCTAAAAACTGGGGAGTTATTGGAAAAAACCAAAAGCTTGAGATACCAATTTGCGCCCATTTTCAAGA
>DDHL01000034.1:2674-6219 GCA_002352945.1 Campylobacteraceae bacterium UBA1877
CAAAAGCTTGAGATGCCAATTTGCGCCTATTTTCAAGACAGCTGCTATTTTTGGGATAGTGATGCTTTTTTGTTTTTAAGTACGTCAAATTGGGATGAATCTTGGCAAAAAAAGTTTAGGATTGAGCTTTTAAAAAATCCTCGAGAAGTTTGGGTGGCAAACCCAGACTTAACAGCCCCAAGGGGAAATAATATTTTTTCAAAAGAGCCTGGATTTTACAGCCTTCTTGAAAAAAATGAGCTCTTTAAATCTCTTCATTTAGTTGGAAAGCCCTATGAAAATATCTTTTCTTACGCAATCAAAGTGGCAAAAAAACGGTGGAATATTGACAAAAGTGAGATTATCATGGTTGGAGATACCCTCCATACTGACATTTTAGGGGCAAATTATGCCAAAATAAAAAGTGCTCTTATTGTAAAATACGGCTTTTTTCAAGGGCTTGATGTATCAAAATATATGGCTCAAAGCAAGATATATCCAGACTTTTTAATAGATAAATAAAGCTAGCAGGCTTTTAATCAAAAGATATTTTCAGCTAAAATTTTGATGCCAATGCCAATTAGCACAATACCTCCAAAAATCTCTGCTTTACTTTCCATCCATTGCGCACCATGGCAGCCCACATAAATTCCAACTCCGCTCATAAAAATAGTAATAACTCCAATAATAGCAGATGAAATATATATTGGAACTTCAATAAAACCGAGGCTAAAGCCTGCTGCCATTGCATCAATGCTTGTTGCAAAACCAAGTGCTAAAAGAGTCTTATTTGAAATGCTTTTATACTCCTCTTCAATTGGCTGTCCAAATGATTCATGAATCATTTTTATTCCAATAAACACCAAAAGCCCAAATGCAATCCAGTGGTCAAAAGTGTTTATATAAGCTCTTAATCCAACGCCTCCAAAGTATCCAACAAGGGGCATAAAGGCTTGAAAGAGTCCAAAGGTTAAACTTGTTTTTACAATCACACCCTTCCACAAAGCGCACTGCTTGGAACCAAGCCCAATGGATACGGCAAAAGCATCCATGCTTAGTGCAAAGGCTAGAATTACTATTTCACTCATCAAAAATCTTTATAAATAATTATGCAAATCAATATCACAAAAAAGATAAAACTCTATGGTATAGCGATAAGCCGAGTTCTGTCGTGGGTGGCTATTTATCTAGGCACCATGTCACCAAGGTGCTCAAGCGAAGGGTCCTTAATATGAAGCTAAAACCATCCCTTCTTGCTGCTGGTTGGGTTTACAAAGCCGCTTAAGTTGCCAAAAGCGCTGGTAGGCTCTTACCCTACCGTTTCACCTTTTCCTTACATGTAAATGCAAGGTAGTCTACTCTCTGTTGCACTATCCCTCAAGTTACCTTGGCCATCTGTTAGATGGAACCATGCTTCATTGCAGCTCGGACTTTCCTCTTGAAGCGTGAGCGCTCCAAGCAGCCACCTACTATACCATAGAGGAAAGGATTATACCATAGCAGCTCTTAAAGAGTTTTACAAATATGAAGTGGTATATCTTCAAAAGATCGAAGCGGTGGAATCTTTTTAAAAAACACCCCTTTTGACAAAAGGCTATTTTTAAGTTCATCATCAATTTTGTTACCAAGCAGATAGCTAACACCGCGGGATTTTAAAAATTGTGTCAAACTCTTATTGCATTTTTTCTCATAGAGTGGATTTGATAAAACCTCCACATTTTGAACCTTTTGGTTGGCTAAATGAACAAGGGCGATTTTAGGAGCAAGCATAGAGTGCTTAGAGAGATCATTTTCATCAAAAATTCCAATTGCTACAATAAACTTATCCTTTTGATCGATAATTTCTAAACGGTATCCTCGCACAAGGGCAGTAATGACCTTTTTTCTTGCCGCTTTAATAATTCTAGAAAAAGTCGGCCTTGAAATGCCCATCTCAAGCGCAGCACTCTCTTGATACAAACCCTCATAATCCATCAAATAGAGCGCTTCCATCTCATCTGCATTTAACTCAATCTCCCCTTGAGCCTTCCTTTGTGCTGGTTCAAATAGAGTATATTCTGGCTTAAACGAGCACTCTCTTTGAATCTTTTGTCGTCCCATATTCTCTCCTTTGAAGTTATGATACCAAAATTTCTCTTTTTATTGACATATGTTCATAAAAAGAGTAAGCTTCACAAAAAAATGTGTAGGAGAAGAGAATGGAAAAATCGTGTGCAAACGACCAAAGTCGCCTAAAATTCTTCCCCATTATGATGTTTGCTATTGTAATGGGAATGAGCGGGCTTACAATCATGTACCAAAAAGCTGCTCTTTGGCTACAATTTCCAAGCTTCATCGGAAGTGTGCTTATGGTAATTACAACGGCAATCTTTTTTATAATTGCCTTTTTTTACATAAGCAAATATTTTAAGTACCCAGAAGCGGTTAAAAAAGAGTTTGGCCATCCAGTAAGGATAAACTTCTTTGCTGCAGTGTCAATCTCTATGCTTATGTTAGCAATCATCTACAAGGAGGTAAATCCTGTTATTTCAGCCCTCTTTTGGTATCCAGGAACAGTTTTGCATTTCTACCTTACTATGTATACTATCTCCTTTTGGATTAACCACAACCAAGAGGTTGACCACTCAAATCCAGCTTGGTTTATTCCAATTGTAGGGAATGTTTTAGTGCCAATTGCTGGAGTTGGCTTTGCTAATGATGGGGTTTTAATCTACTTTTTTAGCTCTGGAATCTTCTTTTGGCTTGCTCTTTTTGCGGTTTTGCTTAATCGAATCATTTTTCACAATCAATTAGCAAGCAAATTTATGCCAACTATGTTTATTCTCATCGCTCCACCAGCGGTTGGATTTATTGCTTATATTAAAATGTTTGAGAGTTTTGACCTTTTTGCTAACATCCTTTTTAACTTAGGTCTATTTTTTACACTTTTGATTGCATTTATGTATAAAAATTTTGTAAAAATTAAATTTTTTATCTCATGGTGGGCCTTTGTCTTCCCATTAGCAGCAATGACAATTAGCACTATGCTTATGCAGCACCACACAAAAGATAGTGCACTTTTAATTTTGTCTTACCTTATGATTGCAATTACAACAATTATTATTAGCATTGTTATCTATCAAACCCTTCTTCACATGAAGCGAGGCGAAATTTGTGTACAAGAGTAAAGGAGCAGTAGATGGAAAAATCAATTTTTTTAGATAAATACCCAATTTATACGTTGCGAGTTAGCAAAGATGAAACTCCAGTAAAAAGCGTAGATGAGATTATTGAATCGTTTCGAAAAAAGATCGATGAACATCCAGTGGCAACATTTATTAGTGTTTTTGATAATTATGCCCATACCAAATCTTTAGGTGGAAAAATTATGGATGGGCTTAAAAATGCAAAAAATTTAATCTTTTGTTTTGGAGCTGCTNNTAACAAACAAGGATATTTACGAGTTCTTTTCATACTTTTTTAGTCTGGTTTTAACAATGATTGTTTTAGTAGTTGCATATAATACTATTGTGCATATGTTTAAAAAAGAGATATGTATAATGGAATAAAATAATATTTCTTATAAT
>DDHL01000034.1:6381-14786 GCA_002352945.1 Campylobacteraceae bacterium UBA1877
TTGTTTTGGAGCTGCTATTCCAAATATAAAAATTTTAGCTGCCAGGCCAAGATGCATAGGAATTTGCGAAACCGAAGATGCTTTTATTATTGAATTTATCGAAGCTCCAAAAGAGGAGCATCACAAAACAATGGAAGATTGGTCCAAAGCAGTCGTAAGTTAATACTTTTACATGTAAAGCTCTTTGGCATATTTTTGCCAAGTCTTTACATGTAAAGAATCCTTTTTTCATACTTTCAAATAGGTGTATTTAATCTATTTTAAGCTATTGTATAAATGCTTTAAATGAAAACCTTACCTAACCAAAGGTGCAACTTGAAAACTTTAAAACACAAAGGAAAAGATGGATGAGAATTTTTGTGGATGCAGACGCCTTTGCAAACAGTTTTAAAGAAATTTTATTAAGAAGGGTTTGCAAAGATAAAATCCCAACCACCTTTGTGGCAAATAAGAAAATCTCGATTCCAAAATTTAGTTTTATTACGATGGAAATTGTTGCTCAAGGCATTGATAAAGCTGATAATTTCATTATCCAAGCTTGCAAAAAAGATGACTTGGTAATTACAGCCGATATTCCCCTAGCTTCTAAGGTTATACAAAAGGGCGCAATGGCACTTGATCCTAGAGGAAAAATTTATGATGAAGAAAATATCAATAGCCTACTTGCAATGCGAAACCTTATGCAAGAGTTAAGAGATAGCGGTGAGATTACAAAGGGTCCAAAAGCCATTGATGCAAAAAGCATTCGAAACTTCGCCAATAGCTTGCAAAAACTTCTATCTAAAGCTCACTACTAGGCTTTAAGTTTTTTTAAAAGCTCATAAGCCTCATTGATTTGCTGGAGCTTTTTTGTTGCTTCATTGATTATATCTTGACTTGCACCCCTGCCCATTAAAACATCAGGATGGTGCTCTCTTACTAAAGAGCGGTATTTGGCTTTAATCTCTTTAAAGCTAGCACTTGGACTAAGACCTAAAACTTCATACGCTTTAGCTTCATCCATACTCTTTTGAGAAGCTTTATTGGCATAAAACTGCTCAAATTTTTGCACAAGACGCAGATAGTCTGATTGGCTGATTTTTAAAGCTTGGGCAATATCTTCTGTGATCATCCTCTCATTTTTTGAAAACTCTCCATCAATAAAGCAAAGATTTAATAAATACTCCATCAACCCAATGCAAGCCCGGTAAGATGCACCAGTAATTGAGCGGTAGTTTTGAGCAGCAATAATGGTATTTTCAAAAAACTCTTTTTCTCTTTTATAAATTGCTTTAAGTTCCTCTCTAGCCTCATTTGGTCTATCAAAAACATTTGCTAAATCGGTTAAAGTTAAACTAATAAGCTGGGCTTCAAGCTCACTTACTCTTCCATCAGCCTTTGCAACTTTTGCCATAAGAGTTACAATTAAGCCTGTTTCATGATTTTCTAAATTCCCACTATAGGGCTGTTTTTGCTCGAAATTTGCAGAGTTTGTATAGCTGCTTGCTTTATAATCTTTAGTCAGCCAGTAGTAGATAATAATAGCTATTACAACAAAAAGTAGTGTACTCATAAGCTTCCTTTACATGTAAAAGGCAAATTTTACACAAAAAGAGAGTTTTAGACAATATGTGCTAAAATCAAAATTTTTTAAAGGGGTTTAATGCTTGGCATTATTGTAGCAACAATCTTTATTGCCATTTCTGCAAATGTACTTTTAAAACGGTTTGAACTTCCAACGATTATTGGCTACATCTTTACAGGAACTATAATAGCCTACACCTTTGGGCTTCATGAAGCCGCAAACAACCACACTCTTCATGAAATTGCCGAATTTGGTGTAGTCTTTTTAATGTTTACCATTGGGCTTGAATTCTCTTTATCACACTTAAAAAGAATGAAATATGAGGTTTTTGTAACAGGCTCTTTACAAATTGGCATCACTGCTTTTTTTGTATATGCCACCTCCCATTGGATTTTAGGACTTGAAAAGAGCTTGAGTACAATCCTTTCTCTTGTCATTGCCCTATCATCAACTGCTATTGTGCTTAAAACCTTTAATGAATCAGGGGAAATCAATAAGCGCCACGGCCAAAGGGCACTTGGAATTTTGATTATGCAAGATATTGCAGTTATTCCAATTTTGCTACTTTTGAGCTTTTTATCTTCAAATAGTGCTGATTTTTCCGGAGTCATAATAAAAACTGTGCTCAATGCCATTGGACTTCTAGCAATCTTATATATGATAAGCAAATACTTTTTAGAGCGCTTTTTTATCTCCATTACAAAAACAAACTCAGATGAACTTTTTGTAGGATCGATCCTCTTTTTGGCCATTGGTTCATCTTATTTGGCTCATGAGATGGGATTTTCTTACTCTCTTGGAGCTTTTATTGCAGGAATGCTCATAGCAGAAACTAAGTTTAAACATCAAGCCGAAGCTGACTTGATTCCTTTTAGAGACCTTCTTTTGGGTCTATTTTTCATTACAGTTGGCATGCAGATAAAATTTGACATAATTTTTTACTATTTTCATATAATAATTGCTCTTTTAATTGCAATTGTAATCTTAAAATTTATTGTTATTTATGCAATAATTCGCATAACCGAACAGCGAAAAACCGCTTTTAAAACCGCTTTAGCACTCGTTCAAGTGGGAGAATTTTCACTAGCTGTATTAGAACTTGCAAAATCAAATGGACTCATCCACTCACCCCACCATCCAATCATGGTTGTAACTATTGTTATTTCAATGATTTTTACTCCAATTATTCTTAAAAACCTCACTTGGATTACAGATAAAATCATCCCTGCAACTGAGGATGATTTGATTGTTCCAGAGTACATATCCAAGGGAATCAAAAACCATGTGGTTATTTTGGGATATGGGGAGTTTGGACAGAGTCTTGCCCGCGCCTTTAGAGAAGAAGGGGAGCTTTATGTAGTGGTTGAGCGAGATATCCACTCATACCACAAAGGGGTTGCAAATGGAGATCCAATCATCTTTGGAAACGCCTTAAAAAAAGAGGTTTTAAGAAGCACATACTACAAAGATGCAAAGCGGATTATTGTAGCAATCGATAATCCGAAAAAACTTTATGAAGTTTGTGAAATTCTTTTAGCCTCAGTTGCAAGTGAAAAGATAGTGGTAAAAGTACATAGTTATAGAGAAAAAGATATGCTTGAATCTTTAAATATTGAAAATATAATTGTTGAAAACGAAGTTACAAGCAAGGCTGTATTGAAAAACTGTACAAATTCTACAAAGGAAAATAATGTTTGATTTTGATAAACCGACAAATAGATTAACAACGCATACTGAAAAATGGGGAAAATTTGACCCTTCAATCATTCCAGCATGGGTTGCGGATATGGATTTTGAAGCACCAAAGTGCGTTGTTGATGCTTTAAAAAAGAGAGTTGAGCACGGTATTTTTGGATATACAAAGGTTGATGAAGAGCTTGTGGATGCAACAATTAGTTTCATAAAACGCCAGCACAATTGGGAGATTAAAAAAGAGTGGCTAACGTGGGTTTCTGGTGTTGTTCCTAGCATGAATATAGCTTGCAAAATGATTGAATCTAACCAAAGAGTTCTCACAACATCACCAATTTATCCACATTTTTACAAAGCCCCCAAAATGACAGGGCGAGAAGTAGATATTGTAAGGCTTACATGTAAAGAAAACAGATGGACTTTGGATTTTGATGCACTTGAAGCTGCAATCACTCCCCAAACAAAGCTTTTTATGCTTTGTAACCCCTATAATCCTGGCGGTACGGTCTTTACATGTAAAGAGTTGGAGCGCTTAAGAGAAATGGCTAAAAAGCATGATTTGCTCATCGTAAGCGATGAAATTCATGCAGATTTAATCCTAAACCCAAAGGCAAAGCATATTCCTATTGCATCAATTAATGATGATTTAGCAAACCGTACCATCACCCTCATGGCTCCTAGCAAAACCTTTAATATTGCTGGATTAAATTGCTCTTATGCCATCATTCCCAACCCTTCGCTGAAACGCAGGTTTGAAAAAGCTATGGGCAAGCTCAATGGTGGAGTAAATTTGTTAGGTTTAACGGCTGCAAAAGCTGCCTATAAAGATGGTGACGAATGGCTAAAGGCTTTGCGCGAATATTTAGCCCAAAATTTGACCTTGGTACAAGATTTTGTAAAAAACCACCCTCCTCTAAAACTTTGTGACCAAGATGCTACTTTTTTGGCTTGGATAGATTGCAGTGGGCTTAAAACTAATCCTTATGAGCTTTTTTTAGAATATGGTGTTGCACTAAGTGATGGCAAGGATTTTCTAGGTGAAGGCTTTGTGAGACTCAACTTTGGATGCCCAAAAGATACGCTAAAAGAGATCTTAAACAGGATGAGCAAAGCCCTAAAATAGCGGAAATAAATCTTCTAAAATTGCATATCGGTAAAACTGTGTAAAAAAAGATATGCCTAAAACGCATATCGGGAATTAAACAAATTTTATCAAACTTTAAAGTTTTTTTGCGTTATGATATAAGAAATTCACCGCAAAGGAGACTTAAATGTCTGATATGATTTATCGAGTTAACATGACCACATTACAATCTACAATCGAGCCGGTACCTGAGGCTTGGATGGGATTGGGCGGACGAGGACTTACTTCTACAATCGTAGCGAGCGAAGTTGATCCAGAGTGCCATCCTCTAGGACCTAACAATAAGCTTGTTTTTGCTCCGGGTTTGCTTTCAGGAACAAGTGCAGCAAACAGTGGAAGAAACTCTTGTGGTGCTAAAAGTCCTTTAACAGGAGGTATCAAAGAGAGTAATGTTGGTGGTACGAGTGCTGGGATTATGGCAAAATTAGGGGTTAAAGCTCTTATCATCGAAGGTTTACCAAAAGATGATTCAACTTTTTATCACTTACATATAACAAAAGACAAAGTAGAATTTTTTCAAGTTCCTGAATTAGTTGGTAAGAACAACTATGAAGTTTTGGATTATATGCTTGAAAAGTACAACAAAAAAGTTGCAGTTATGAGTATCGGAACTCCAGGTGAGATGCGTATGAATCTAGCGAACATCTCAGTCAAAGACCCAGGTGGTAAGCTAAGAAGTCATGGTCGTGGTGGACTTGGTGCTGTTATGGGTTCTAAAAAAATTAAATGTATCACTATTGATGCTGAAAAGTATAAAGAAGTTACAATCGCAGATCCAGAAAAATTTAAAGAAGCAAGTAAAGTTTTCACAAAAGCGTTACAAGAAAACCCAATTAGTGGGGAAGGATTACCAGCATTTGGAACAAATGTCCTTGTAAACATTTTAAATGAAGCAGGTGGTTTACCAACAAGAAACTTCCGTGAAGGTACATGGGAACATGCTGAAAAAATTTCTGGTGAAACAATGGCAGAAAATATTAAAGCTCGTGGTGGAAAGACTACACACGGCTGTCACGCTGGTTGTGTTATCCAGTGTTCACAAGTTTACAATGATAAAGAGGGAAATTTCCTTACTTCAGGGTTTGAATATGAGACGATTTGGGCATTTGGATCAAATATGGGGATTGAAGATTTAGACCAAATAGCAAAGATAGATGCACTGATGGATGATTTAGGTGTTGATTCTATCGAGACAGGGGTTACTTTTGGGCTTGCTGTTGAAGCTGGGATTTTGGCATATGGAGATGGCGTTAGAGCATATGAACTTATCGCAAATGATATCGCAAATGGTACACCACTAGGTCGTATCTTGGGTAGTGGTACACATGTTCTAGGAAAGATTTATGGTTTAGTAAGAGTTCCAACTGTAAAAGGACAAGCAATGCCTGCTTATGAACCTCGTGCAGTTAAAGGTCAGGGTATCACCTATGCAACTTCAACGATGGGAGCTGACCATACAGCTGGATATGCAGTTGCAACAAATATCTTAAATTCAGGTGGTTATGTTGATCCACTTAAAAAAGATGGACAAGTTGAACTTTCAAGAAACCTTCAAATCGCTTCAGCTGCTGTTGATAGTACTGGTATGTGTATCTTTGTAGCATTCCCAGCACTTGATGATCCAAAGTGTTTACCAGCTCTTATAGATATGATAAATGCAAGATTTGGTATAGCTCTAACAGGAGATGATGTAACAAACTTGGGTAAAAATATCTTAAAAATAGAAAGAGAATTTAACCTCAAAGCTGGTTTAACAAGTGCTGATGATAGATTACCTGAATTTATGAAATACGAAGCCTTACCACCACACAATGTGGTTTGGGATTTTACCAATGAAGAAATCGATGCATTCTGGGATTTCTAGATGACCATCACGGTGAAGCTCTTCGCGCAATACCGCGAAGGGCGCTTTAAAGCAGAAGTTCGCCAGTATCCCGAGGGCACAAAAGCGATTGATATCATCAAGGAGCTTGGCATAGACAAAGAAGCCTTGCCTCTTGGTGTTTTGCTAGTCAACGGACGACATAAAGAAGAATTTGTGGAATTAAAAGAGGGGGATGTTTTATCCCTCTTTCCTAAAGTTGGCGGCGGTTAAGCGTTTTCTTTGATACCTAAAATGAGGCGATACGACCCAGGAGTTCCAGGAGGTATGAGAGCAACCGTATCGCCATTTTTTAACTTGGTAGTTTTGGGGACGACCACATGATTCACAAACGCCCCCTCTACCTCGTTTTTAGAAAAGCCTAAACACTCAATCAAACCATTAATATCAAGGTTTTCGGGACATTCATAAGATTCTCCTAAATAGCCAATATGAAGTGATTTTAGGTGAGGACGTAGGGTTGAAAAAGCTTTGAGTTTAATTTGCATGCTCTCTCCTTTTTGGAATTTAGTATAACACGATAAAGGCAAAAGATGGAAGAACTCCATAAATTTTTACACCAAAACTCAAAAGATGGATATATAGACTGGCAAACCTATCGTGATGGCATGCAACGCTTTACATGTAAAGCTCGCACAATCGAAAAAGCTATTTTTGAATCTGGATTAATGCCCTTGCGATATAAACGAAATGGCTCTAGTCTCACTCAGGCTGAACAACACAAACTTTTTGAATCTCATGTATTAATTGTAGGCTGTGGTGGACTAGGAGGAGCGGTTGCCGCGCTTCTTGCTCGCATTGGAGTTGGGAATATTACATTAATGGATGATGATGTTTATGAAGAGCATAATCTAAATCGCCAATTTTTTTCAACCCCTAAAACACTTGGTAAATCAAAGGCTTGGATTGTGCGAAAAGGGATTTTAAATATCAATCCATCCTTACATGTAAAGGCGTTTACCGAGCGGTTTGAAGCTAATAATGCCAATATTTTTATTCAAAAAAAAGATGTAGCAATTGATGCTTTAGACAACCCTAACTCAAAGTTACTGCTAGCTACTACCTGTAAAGAAAAAGGTGTTGCTTTTGTACATGGGGCTATCAGTGGATGGGTCGGGCAATGTACGACAAGTACCAATTTATCCAATATTTACAAAACAGGACAAAAAGGGAGCGAAGTCCAAAGCGGAAACCTCCCTACAACAGCTAACTTTTGTGCAGTCTTGCAAGCTGCTCAAACTATAAAGCTTTTACTTAATAAGCCCACCCTAAAGGATAGGCTGCTCTTTTTTGATCTGCACGATGACGAGTTTCATGCGCTAGGATTAGTTTAAGGCGACTCAAAATATGTCGCTTTAAACTAAATATCTTGCTCAATTACTTCAGCAAAGCGGTTAAAATAGGTTTCTCTTAGGGCTTCTAGGCTAATTTTCACATCATTACATGTAAGGGATTTGCCTCCGACCGTACCAATCTTTTCTACTTTAATACCAATTTTTTGAGCTAATTCAATAAATCCAGCCTCATCCACAACCTCAATAATGGCTCTTGAGAAGCTTTCGCTAAAAATATCTCTTTTATCTTCACAAACCATGCTTGCTTGGATGCCTAAATTTGAAACGGCTGCCATTTTTGCTAAAGCTATCACAACCCCACCAACATTTACATCCTTGGCTGCGCTTATGAATCCTTTTTTATTAGCTTCAATAACCAATTCCCATAGCTTTAGCTCAGCTTCATAGTCAATTTTTGGCAAATCGCCAACAACACTATTGTAGAGTGATTTTAAATATAAGCTTCCTCCAAATTCATGGCAAGTTTCTCCCGCCAAAAAGAGTGCACGTCCAGAAGTAGTGAAAGATGAAGGTAGAATTTTTTGTGCATCATCATTAAGCCCAACCATAGCAATAGAAGGGGTTGGGAATACGCCAACTCCATTGGTTTCATTGTATAAAGAGACATTACCACTTACAACTGGTGTGTTTAAAGCTGCGCATGCTTCTTTTATACCATAGCATCCTTGGGCAAATTGCCACATGATTTCTGGATTTTCTGGATTACCGTAATTTAGACAATCGGTAATGGCTAGTGGTCTAGCTCCGCTCATAGCCACATTACGCCCA
>DDHL01000034.1:15024-37356 GCA_002352945.1 Campylobacteraceae bacterium UBA1877
TTCCGCCCCCTCTCAATCCCCGCAGCTGCCGCACCGCCTTTAGGGTCGATGTAGTTATATCTTGGATTACAATCACTACTCATTGCAAGCGCCTTACCGCTCTCTTTTATACGAATAGAGCTTGCATCTAAGCTTCCAGGGCCTTTAACGGTGTTGGTTTGAACCATGGAGTCATATTGTTCAAAAATCCATGATTTATCTACCACTTCAAGTTCTTTTATTATCTTTTCAAAAGCATCTTGGTTGGAGATTTCAGGAAAATCTGCCAGAGTCTTGCCTGCTATTTTGGCTAAATATTCAGGCTCTTTTACAGGACGATCCAAAATCGGTGCTTGCTCGCTCACAGGCTGGACTGGTATATCAGCTACTTTTTCTCCATGCCAAAACAATTCCATATGCCCAGTATCAGTCACTTCACCAATCACTTCGGCATCCAAATCCCATTTGCGAAAAATCTCTAAAACCTTATCTTCCATACCCTTTTTAGCACAAATGAGCATTCTCTCTTGGGATTCGCTAAGCATAAACTCATAGGGTTCCATCCCCTCTTCCCTTGCTGGAACTTTTGATAGATCCATCTTCATTCCGCTACCTGTTCGACCTGCCATTTCAAAAGAGCTTGAAGTTAATCCTGCCGCACCCATATCTTGGATTCCAACAATATAATCATGTTTAAATAACTCCAAGCAGGCTTCTAGCAAAAGTTTTTCAGCAAAAGGATCGCCAACTTGCACTGTTGGGCGCAAAGATTTATTCTCTTCAGTAAAACTATCACTTGCCATAACAGCTCCACCAAGCCCATCACGTCCTGTTTTGCTGCCTACATAAATTACAGGATTTCCAACACCTTCGGCTCTTCCATAAAAGATTTCATCACTTTTGCAAAGTCCAAGAGTAAAAGCATTTACCAAAATATTTCCATTATAACTGCTATCAAAAAAGGTTTCACCCCCAATGGTTGGCACACCCATGCAGTTTCCATAATCTCCGATTCCAGCAACAACTCCACGAACCAAGTAGCGTTGACGTTTAGCAGTTGCAAAGTTGCCTTCAACCTCCCCAAAACGCAAGGCATTCATATTAGCAACAGGACGAGCCCCCATGGTAAAAACATCACGCAAAATCCCACCAACCCCAGTAGCAGCGCCTTGATATGGCTCAATAAAACTTGGATGATTATGGCTCTCCATCTTAAAAACTGCCGCCATTCCATCGCCCACATCAATAACACCCGCATTTTCACCAGGTCCTTGAATAACCCACGGGGCGGATGTTGGGAATCCGTTTAGGTATTTTTTGCTTGATTTATAAGAACAATGTTCGCTCCACATAGCAGAAAAAACGCCAATTTCCAGCAAGTTTGGCTCACGACCCAAGATTGAAAGAATATTTTGATAGTCATCTTGAGTAAGCTTATGTGCTTTTAAAACTTCATTTAAATTTTCCATTTATATACCCTTGATTGATTTTTATGAGTGTACTTAAAATGTACTTACGGAACCGTTAATTTTCTTTACATGTAAACTATTTACCAAGACAAAATGAACCAAACATTTTGTCAAGCATTTCATCAACACCGTAAGGTCTAGTAATTTTAGAAAGGGACTCTATTGCTTCATTTAAATGAAATGCAAAAAGCTCCAAACTACCCTCTTCTAGCAAAGATCCAGCCTCTTTTATAGCTTCAAGCGTTTTTGAAACTGCTTGGATTTGATAGGTGCTCGTAAGCAAAATTTCAGACTCTTTATCTTGAGAGTCAAGATAGTTTTCAAGCCTATGCACAAGCTTGCTTGCATCTTCTTTTGCACTCATTTTAATGGGCTCTTGAGGAAAGATTGCAAGATCAATTTTTTGAGGCAAATCGGCCTTATTTACAATATAAAAAATTGGTTTTTTCTCTTTTTGTAAAAGCGTTAAAATCTCTTTATCTTGCAAATCAAGCTCTCTTGAGCCATCAAAAAGAGCCAAGATAATATCAGCATCTTCAACTGCTTTTTTTGATCTTGATATTCCAATTTGCTCAATTTTCTCTTGCGAATCGCGAATTCCTGCTGTATCGATGATTTTAACTAAATGTGTTCCAATGCGAAGCTCTTCTTCAATGGTATCTCGAGTAGTTCCTGCAATATCACTGATAATTGCTCTTTCGTCATGTAAAAGAGTATTTAAAAGGGAACTTTTACCAACATTTGGTTTACCAATAATTGCAATCTTAAATCCATGGATTAAACCTTTTCGCTGATGGCTGGTTTGTACAATTTTTTCCATACTATCTTTAAAATGGTCTAATCTATCTTTGATTTGATTTAGCAAATCTTGGGGCAAATCTTCTTCAGCATAATCAATACTTACTTCCACATGAGCTAAAATATGCAGCAAAGACTCTCTTGCCTCTTCAATAAACTCTTTTAAAGAGCCTTGCATTTGGCGAGCTAAAATACGAGCAGCATCTTCACTTTTTGCCTCAATCAAACTTGCAATTGCTTGGGCTTGAGATAGATCCATTCGATTATTTAAAAAAGCTCGTTTTGAAAACTCTCCTGGCATTGCAAGCCTTGCACCAAAAAAAAGCAGTGAATCAAGTATCATGGATGCAACCATAACCCCGCCATGGCACTGAAACTCAACCACATCTTCGCCTGTAAAGCTTTTTGGCCCTTTAAAGTAGACAACTAAGGCTTCATCTAAAAAGGTTTCATTTTGATCATAAATGGCAGCAAGGGTTGCGTAGCGAGGGGTAAAGTTTTTGCGCTTAGTAAGGCGCTTAGCAAGTTCTAATGAGGCCGGCCCGCTTACACGGACGATTGCTACAGAGCCGACTCCATGTGCTGTAGCAATCGCAGCTATTGTATCTATGAGTTTTTCCGATTAAAATCATTTACCACGACGAACTTTCGTCCCTCGCGGCCAGTTTTTATTCCAACATACTTCTCTGGAAAACGCGCTCTTAACTTCTCAAGGGCAATCTTAATCAAAACCCCATCTAGTGGCTTTGTTTGCGCCCTTCCTTGATTTTGGATACGCTCTATAATACTAATGAGATAATTTTCAATCATCTCCTCTTGATTGTGTAAAAATTGAGCAATTTCTAAGCGTATGCCAAGACCATATTTCATATTGATCCAATTATACAATAGATATGAGAAAGCCTTATACCTATACCCCTCTTTTCCAATTAATAAAGCGGCATCTTCTCCATCAATTTCAATCAAAACAGTCTGCTCATCATAAGCTTCTACCCGAACTACATGTATAGAAAAACAGCTGCTTTCTACAAGCTCATTTACTCCAGCTTTAATTTCAGGTAAAACTTCATCAATATTGGCACACTCCCTTGTTTTTTTATAAGGAGTGGTATTGGAGTTTTCTTCTTTATGTTCGGTTTTTGAAGGTGTATTTTTTGCATCTTTGTGGCGGTTTGAGCGGTGATGTTTTTTATTTTTCTCATGTTTACCATTTGAGGCTTTAGATTGTCCCTCTCTAGAAGCCTCAATGATTGCTGTTTTTTTAAACATCCCAAACAAACCACTTCTTGGATGCTGGATAATTTTAATATCTAATTGGGTAACTGAACATGATAACTGGGAGGCTGCTTTCGAAAAAGCTTCTTGTAAAGTATCTGCTTCTACTCTCATTTTTCTGCTTCCTTTTTTCCTTTTTGAGCCTCTTTCTTTTTAGCAAAAATACTATTAACATAATATTGCTGCGCGATAGAGAAAAGATTATTTACAAACCAGTATAGAGTTAAGCCTGCAGGGAATGTGACAAAGAAGAAAGTGAAAATCAGTGGTAAAAACTTCATAATCTTCTCTTGCATAGGATCGGTAAAATTCGTTGGTGTAATGCGCTGATGCAAGAACATTGTAACACCCATAAGAATTGGCAAGATAAAGTATGGATCCATTGCTGCAAGGTCTTTAACCCACAAAATCCAAGGAGCAGCCTTAAGCTCAATAGCATTTGATAAAACTCTATAAATTGCAAAAAAGATTGGAATTTGAAGAAGTATTGGCAAACATCCGCCCATTGGATTTGCCCCATGTTTTTTATAAAGCTCCATCATATGGGCATTTAGTTTTTGTGGCTCACCTTTATATTTTGCTTGCAACTCTTTAATTTTTGGAGAAAGCTCTTTGAGCTTATTCATTGAAACCATGCCCTTATATGTTAACGGATAGAGGATAAGCCTAATTAAAATTGTCATAATAACAATTGCCCAACCCCAGTTGCCAACGAGGCTATGGATATATGAAAGGAGCAAAAAGAGCGGTTTTGCAATGAATGTAAACCATCCATACTCAATTGTATCAGTCAATCTTGGATCAATTTGGCTTAAGCCTTTGTGATCTTTTGGACCAATATATCCGCTAAAGCCCATATTTTGCTTACCCTTAACAAACAAAATTGGATTTTGATTTTTATCGGCTGAAACAACTACATCAAACCCGCCCTCAAAATCATAAAATAAAGTAGCATAGTATCGATCAACGGCTGCAATCAAAGGTGAATCAATAAATCTTTCACTACCTTTTGCATCTTCATCTTTAATAACTGTTATAGTATCGTCAGCCTCTTTGACTAAAACCCCATGAAAGGTAAAGCCATCAACAACTGCATTTGGCCTAAAGCCTGGAGATACAAAATATTCAGCTGGTTTGCTTAATGAGATTTGAACATCATAATTTCCATTTGGATGGAATGTAATCTCTTTTGTAAGGGTTACATCTTTTAGAGTTTGAGTAAGAGTAAGTTTTTTTGAATTGCCATTGAGCTCAATTTGTGAACTGCTAACAGTATAATCATTACTAAAAGCTTCATTATTGAGTGCAGTATCTTTAAACCTAACCTCTAAAGGTTTTGGAGATAAACTTGCGTCAACTAATTGTAGCCTTGAGCCATCTTCGTTAGTAAATCTTGCATCATTAAGATAGTATTTAGTAATTCGTCCTAAACGGTCAATTTTAATCTCAAAATGTTCTGCAAGAACAGTTGCTAAAACCTCTTTGCTATCAAGAGTCTCTTTAGGGCTACTAAAAGCAGAGTTATCTTCAACAGGCTTTACTTCTTGAACTTCTGGTGCCGATTTATCAGCACTTTGCTGGGTTTGTGCAGTGGTTTGGGGAGTGGATTTTGGTATAAAAAAATAATCATACGCAGCAAAAAAAGCGAATGACAAAACAGTCGCTATCAAGATCCGGTGTTGCATAGTTAGTTTATCGATCACAAAAAATTCCTTCTTTTATATTAGCGATGATAGCAAAAGATCGGATAAGATAGTATTGGTTTTTGCTCTTTGGAACATACCAAACTACAATTTTTACAACTCCTTTACATGTAAAGGGTTTTATCTTTGAATAGCTCTTAAAATGACGTGATACAACTGGATAATCAATGCCACCCAAAAAGAGTTGGTTGCAGCGTAAAATTCGCAGCAAACTCGCCCATAGGCCCTTGAAAAATCCATTATACATCAATTGCCATTTGGCATATTCTGAGCAAGTAGGATAATACCGACAGCTTCCAAAACTGGCTACACTGAGCACTTTTTGATAAAAACTAATGAGCCATAATGCCAATCTTCTTAGCATTTTAAACATCCCAAGCGTTTTAATGCCCAACGAATACTCCGCTTTGCTTGAGCATAGTCAATCTCATGTAGTTTTGCTGTTGCAACAAATATATAAATTCCAGGAGTCACCTCATCTTGGAGCTCCAAGAAGATCGCCTTTAATCGTCGCTTGCAAAAATTCCGTTTTACAGCATTGCCCACTTTTTTGCTTGCGGTAAAACCTACTTTTTTATCCGATGATGCTTTGTAAAAGATCACGGCACCGTCACAGTGCCACTTTTTTCCTTGATGATAGCCTAATAAAAACTCCCGTGAATTTTTAAGGGAGTCATAGGACCTTAAACGGCCAATCGCTTTCTACCTTTTGCGCGGCGCGCATTTATAAGACGGCGTCCATTTTTTGTCTTCATACGAACACGAAAACCGTGCGTGCGTTTTCGCGGTGTGTTATGTGGCTGGTATGTACGTTTCATGCCATTCCTTTTTAAGATAATTTAAGGAAAGGATTTTACTGTGATTTTACTTAAATCGGCATAAATGTGGTTTTTTAGATACTCCCGTAAATGTCAAAAACCAGAAATTACAAGGTTTTTTTAAGTAAGAACATTTAAAATATTGCCACCTAATTTGCCAATATGCTCATCAATTATTTTTAAAGTCTCATCCATCGTTTTGTAGCTAATTTCAAAAATATTATCGCCTAAAATTCTTTTAGCTTCATTAAAACCCTCAACCACCCCTCTTCTTCCTTCTTCAAGCATAGCTAAATCGCCGTTAGCTCCTTCTAAAACAAAAGAGGCAATTCTTTGGGCACTGTTTGTAACTCCAAAAAATCCATCTTCGCTTACTAATGTGCTGGCTTCATCGCTAGAAAGTGTGCTTATTTGCTCTTTGGTATAACCAATTGATTTAAAGTCTATTAAATCTAGCACATTTTTTGGAAGTTCAATATTTTTTGAAACAGTTTCAATGGTCGATTGGAGTGTAAAATCAATTTTTGAAACTTCAAAAGAAAAAGATTCCGTACTGATTTTAGAAAAGTCAAGTTTACCTAAGAAGATATTTTGTGCAGACTTATTTTCATAACTAAATAGATATGAATTCATTGAGTTTAAGATATTCATGCAATTCCTTTAACATGAATATCGACAACTTTTATTTTTAATTAATAAGCCCCCATTTAAGGGGGCTTTTGAGATTAAAGAATTTCGATTTTTTTAGCCTCTTTGTCAGCAATTTTTGGTATATTAATCTCTAACACACCATTTTCACATTTTGCAACGATGGCTTCGCTGTCTACATTATCAGGCAGTGTGAAGGTGCGTTGGAACTTTCCAAAGAAGCTCTCTAATTTATAGTAGCTATCTTCTTTAACCTCCTCTTTATGTTTTCTCTCGCCAGAGATAGTAAGACTGCCCTTGCTTACATCTACATGAATATCTTCTTTTTTAACCCCTGGCAAGTCAACTTCAATATAGTAAGCTTTCTCATCCTCGCGGGTATTTACAGTTGGAGCAAAGCTTGAGATATTGTTGCGTTCCTCATCTGGACTAATCAAAGAGAAGAAACGTTTCTCTAATTCACGAAAATCTCTTAGCGGATCATAACGACTCATGAGTTTCATACTCTCCTCCTTTTAAATTAGATTTCTAGTTAGTGGTACACTCACTAAACTTGATATAATTATACTAAAGAAACCTATACTTTGTCAAGTAAGTTATCACTTAAACTAGTTAATTGACAATTATTTAAGAAGCTAAAAAACATGGCGCTTTAAACGCTAGTTACAGCCAGAAATACAAAAGCGATGCATTTCGATCTTGTCGCCACAAGCACTAAAACAAGCCTCAAATCCAACTTCACACCTGCTACTTAGCTTACAGCCTAAAATAGTATAACTTGTAATCTTTTCAAGCTCTAAAGGCTTTGGAGCAATTGGCTTTATTGCTTGTAAAGCCCTTAATAGTTTTTTGTCATTTTCGTCTTTACATGTACAAAGTCTTGAAGATGCCAAGGAGTATGAATCAAATACTTTTTGAAGTTGGATTAAACTTTTTTTGTAATCTTTTAATTCTCTTTTATAAAGTTCTAATCCATTATAGTAACTCTCTTTTGCTCTTATCTGAGCCAGCTTTAAGCAATTATCATACTCCAAACGAAGTCTTTTTTCGCAAGACTCTAAACGCTCTTGACAGCTTTGAATGCACCAATTAGAAGCCGATAAACTATGATAGCTCTTTTTGATTACATATTTTGGACCACACCCTGTCATAAAAAATGCAGCTATTATTAGAAGAAGATTTGAGTAACTCACACTAAACATCCTTGGTCAAAGTTTTTGACACTCTAACCAAGGATTGTGAAATTGGCGTGAAATTAAACCTTTGTAATTACAATTTGGTCATCTTTAGCATCAATTTTTATACTATCTCCTTGACCAATTTTATCTTCTAGTATCATTCCAGCCAACCTATCTTCAACCAATTCATACAAAGCTCTTTTTAATGGCCTTGCTCCATAAACTGGATCAAAACCAGCTTTTGCAATAAGAGTTTTTGCATCCTCAGTTAAACTTGCATCAATTTCTCGTCTTTGCAGTTTAACTTTAATCTCATCAAACATAATTCCTACAATCTCTTTTAACTGCTCTTGTTCAAGCGGGTTAAAGATTACTATATCATCCAAGCGGTTTAAAAACTCGGGTTTAAAATGCAACTTCAATTCAACCATAGCTGCATTTTTTCGCTGAGATTTTTCAACCTCCATAATTTTTGAGCTAGCAATATTTGAAGTTAGTATGATAATTGTATTTTTAAAATCGACTGTCACTCCCTTATTGTCAGTCAACCTTCCATCATCTAAAACCTGCAACAAAATATTAAAAACATCAGGATGAGCCTTTTCAATCTCATCAAAGAGTAAAACACTATAAGGTTTTCTTCGAACCGCTTCTGTAAGCTGTCCGCCCTCATCGTATCCTACATATCCTGGAGGAGCTCCCACAAGACGGCTAACTGCATGTTTTTCCATATATTCACTCATATCAAATCGTATGAGCGAGCGTTCATCATCAAAAAGAAACTGTGCTAGCGATTTTGCTGTCTGGGTTTTACCAACACCAGTTGGTCCTAAAAACAGAAAGCTTCCAATAGGCTTGCTCTCTTCACTTAAGCCTGCTTTATTTCGCTTAATCGCCCGTCCAACTGCATGGATAGCTTCATCTTGTCCTACGATGCTTTTAGCCAAATGGCTCTCAATTGCTAAAATTTTCTCTTTTTCGGTTGTAAGCATTTTAGTGACTGGAATTCCAGTCCATTTGCTAACAATAGTTGCAATCATCTCCTCGTCTACGCTGTTTCGCAGCAAGGTTCCCTCTTCTTGCATCTTTTCCCACTTGGCATTAAGCTCTTTTTCCTTTTCAAAAAGAGCTGGAATTTTTCCATACTCAATCTCGGCAGCCTTATTAAAATCGCTATTTCGCTTAGCAAGTTCAGCCTCTTTGCGCAGTGAGTCAACCTCGCTTTTTATAGTTGAGAGTTCATTAAAGACTCTTTGTTCATTTTCAAATTGGCTCTCAAGTCGCTGCTTCGTTTCGTTCATATCAGCTAGCTCTTTTTCGATGCTATTTAAACGCTCTTCATTTTTTGCGCTCTTTTCCATCTTAAGCGCCTCTTTTTCTACATGTAAAGCTGAGATTGCACGCTTGACTCGGCTAAGCTCAACTGGCTCACTCTCAATTTGCATCTTAAGTTCAGCAGCTGCCTCATCAATTAAATCGATTGCCTTATCTGGCAAAAATCTATCGGTTATATACCTATCAGACAACCTTGCAGCACTCACAAGAGCACTATCTAAAATACTTACATTATGGTGTGCTTCAAGCCGCTCTTTAATTCCCCTTAAAATCTGCAGCGCCTCATTGATTGTCGGTTCATTAACAGTAATTGGCTGGAAACGTCGCTGCAAAGCTGCATCTTTTTCAAAATATTTCCTATACTCTTTTAGAGTTGTTGCTCCAACGGTATGAAGCTCTCCCCTTGCTAAAGCTGGCTTTAGGATATTTGCTGCATCCATACTTCCTTCGCTAGCACCTGCTCCCACAATAGTGTGGATTTCATCAATAAAGAGTATGATATTGCCATCATTTTTTACCTCTTCAATGACTGCTTTTAAACGATCTTCAAATTCACCTCTATATTTTGCTCCGGCTATAAGTGCACTCATATCTAGTGCTACTACACGTCTGTTTTGCAAAGATACTGGCACATCACCGCTGACAATTCGCTGCGCCAATCCTTCAACAATGGCTGTTTTACCAGTTCCTGGCTCGCCTAGTAATATTGGATTATTTTTAGTTTTGCGAATTAAAATTTGCATCATTCTATGGATCTCTTCATCCCTTCCAATTACAGGATCAAGCTCATGATCACGCGCCTTTTGGGTTAAATCGATACCATATTTATTTAAAGCCTCTAGGGTTTCATCCCCAGTTTGCTTATCAATTTTACGGCCTGCTCTTAGAGCCTCAATAGTTTTAGCAAGCTCCATAATATCAACATATCGCTCAAATATATTTTTTAATGGAGGTCTTTTTATATTTGCTAAAATCCAAGTATCCACAGCCAAATAACTATCACCTTGTTTGGTCATTAATCCTTGCGCTTCTTGCAAAGATTCAACCAATTCGCGCCCTAGCTTAATATTTTCTTTTGTAACACTGCTACTTTTTGGTAGTTTATCTACTTCACTTTTTACTTCAAGTTCAATTGCTGCTTTATCAATATCCATCTTTCGAAACACTTGCATAAGCACTGAATCGCTTTGAGTCAAAAGTGCCCACGCTACATGTAAAGGCGTTGCTTCACTATTTTTTGAGTGTAGGGCCAAGCTAATTGCGCTCTCTAGGGTTTGAGTCATCTGGTGTGTGAGCATTTCAAACAATTGCTTCATTTGATCTCCTTTTTATTTGTTAGGATATTATACAAACTTTAGTCTATTAATGTCAACTATCTTTCAAAAATATTTGAAATATTAATAAATAAAAATTGTAATGGAGCCTTACATGTAAAAACTTTTTTTCTTAGGTTTAGACTATTTTTAGACAAGTTGCACTAAAATCTAGTATTTATTTAATAAGGAATTTTAAAGTGCAAAAATATACACGTTTGTGGTTAGTTGGTTTCATAGGTGCATTTATAGGATCAACAGTGTTGCTCTCTTCTACTCTCGATGCGCAAGTGCCAATAAAAAACGAGACTCGCCTGGAAGCACTTGCTAAGTTTACTAAGGTTTTAAACACTGTTGAAGATTACTATGTTGATGATATCACTTTTAATGAAATCATCAATAAGTCAATCGATGGATTGCTTACCAATCTTGACGCCCACTCCTCATTTTTAGATGAGAAGAAGTATAAAAATATGAGGGTGCAAACCGAAGGTGAGTTTGGAGGACTTGGAATCACTGTTGGCATGCGAGATGGTGCGTTAACCGTTATTGCTCCAATTGAGGGAACTCCTGCTGATAAGGTTGGATTAAAAGCTGGCGATATCATTCTTCGCATTGACAAGCAATCAACGCTTAATATGACTATCGATGAAGCTGTAAGCCTTATGCGCGGAAAACCCGGTACAAAAATTGTTTTAACTATAGTTCGCGAGGGCGAAAACAAACCTCTTACTTTCGAAATTGTTCGAGATATTATTAAAATCGACTCTGTTTATACAAAAACTATTGAGGATGAAAACCTTTTATACCTTAGAATCACAAGCTTTGATAAAAATGTGGTTGATAAAACAAAAGAGGCGCTTGCTAAATATCGAGATGTAGATGGCATTATTATGGATTTAAGAAATAATCCTGGAGGACTTTTAGATCAAGCAATTAACCTTACAGACCTTTTTGTTGATGAGGGAGTAATTGTCTCTCAAAAAGGCAGAAACGATGATGAAAACCGAGTTTATAAGGCTACAAAATATAACACAATCACCGATGTTCCTGTGGTTGTTTTAGTAAATGGCGGAAGTGCTAGTGCTAGTGAAATTGTAAGTGGAGCCCTTCAAGATCACAAAAGAGCGGTCATTGTAGGCGAGAAAACCTTTGGAAAAGGAAGCGTTCAAGTGATTCTTCCAATTGGTCAAGAGGAAGCTTTGCGGCTTACAATTGCTCGCTACTACCTTCCTAGTGGACGCACTATTCAAGCTGTTGGTATAACTCCTGACATTGAAGTTTATCCAGGAAAAGTGCCGGTTCCAGAAGATGATTTTTCAATTAAAGAGAATGATTTAAAATTGCACTTAACAAGCGAACTTGAAAAGCTCTCAGATACAAATGCCTCAACGGCTGAAACTGAAGAAGAAAAAGATAAAGAGCAAAAGAGTGTAATTACACAAAAAGAGATTCTTGATGATATTCAGTTAAAAACTGCTATTGATATAGCAAAAGTACTTAAAATCCAATCCAAATAACCCAAGGAGAATATGTGGAAAAGTTAGATTTGTTGTATGAAGGCAAGGCAAAACGCCTTTATGCAACTGATGATAAAGATTTGCTCATTGCTGAATTTAAAGATGACTTAACTGCTTTTAATGCCCAAAAAAAAGGAAGCGAAAGCGGCAAGGGCGCTTTAAATAATAAAATTAGCACCCAACTATTTAAACTTTTAGAGAGCAAAGGCATAGCAACCCATTTAGTAAAAACTCTAGATGAAACGCACCAATTAATTAAAGCTTGCAAAATCATCCCAATTGAGGTTGTTGTTAGAAACGTAGCCACCGGAACACTAACAAAAAGACTTGGTGTCAAGGAAGGAAAGGTTTTGCCGTTTCCATTGGTGGAATTTTACTACAAAGACGACTCTTTGGGCGATCCTTTAATAAATGATGAGCACTGCTTGATTTTGGACCTAGTTAAGAGTGAGTCTGATTTGGAAGTTTTGCGCCATATGGGCCGAGAAATCAATACAATTTTAAAAGCCTTTTTTGCCAAACGAAACCTCACTCTAGTGGACTTTAAAGTAGAGTTTGGAATTGACAAAGATGGAAATATTCTTTTAGCAGATGAGATAAGTCCTGATAGTTGCAGATTTTGGGATTCAAATACAAATGAAAAGCTTGATAAAGACCGATTCCGCCAAGGATTAGGCAATGTTAAAGTTGCTTACGAAGAGGTTTTAAAACGCATTTTATCTGAAGAAGGAAAATTATGAAAATAACAGTAAATATTCAACTCAAACAAGGTGTTCTTGACCCTCAGGGCAAGGCGGTTCATCACGCTCTTAACTCTCTTGGCTTTAATGGCGTTAAAGATGTACGCATTGGTAAGCAAATTATTTTAGAAGTAAACCAAGAGGATCCAGAGCTTGCTGCCAAAGAGGTTGAGTCTATGTGCGAAGAGCTGCTAGCTAATACAGTTATTGAAGATTATGAGATAGTATTGCCATGAAAGTTGCAATTATCGTTTTTCCCGGCACTAATTGTGAGATGGATTCCCAATATGCGTATGAAAAATTGGGACAAGAGACCCAGCTAGTTTGGCATAAGCAAACCTCTCTTCCAGAAGGAGTAGATTTGGTTTTGCTCCCAGGAGGTTTTAGCTACGGAGATTACCTTCGATCGGCTGCAATTGCAAAATTTTCACCAATCATGAAAGCGGTAATTAAACATGCAAAATCAGGTGGATACGTTCTTGGAATCTGCAACGGCTTTCAAATGCTTCTTGAAACAAAACTGCTTCCTGGAGCCATGAAGCGCAATGCAAATGTACACTTTATTTCAAAATACCACCACTTAAAAGTTGAATCAAACAATAATCAATTTTTACGGCACTTAAATCCTGGTCAAATTATAAATATCCCCATTGCTCATGGCGAGGGTAACTACTTTATTGATGATGAAGGCTTAAAAAGTTTAAAAGAGCATGACCAAATTCTTTTAACTTACTGTGACGCTTTGGGCAATCCTTTAAACCCAAATGGATCAGTTGGCAATATTGCTGGAATTTGCAATAAGCAAAAAAATGTCTTTGGGCTTATGCCTCATCCCGAGCGGGCAATCGAAGAGATTCTTGGCTCGACAGATGGCTTGGCAATGTTAGAGGGTTTTATAGCATAAATGCGCTACTTAGCACTACTATGGCTTACTCTTTTGCCGCTTATTGGCTTTGATGGTTATGAGCAGTCAATTTTTCCCTCTTACCAGCAAAAGCCAGAACAAATTTATGAAAATCAAATTTTTCAAATCACTCTAAAAGCGTTGATTGCTCGAGAAGATTTTGATGAGATTCGAACCGATTTTCATCCCTCAAATACAACGCAAATTCTCAATCCTGATGCAAAGTGGGAAAAGATTGATAACGCCCAGTATCAAGTAAGCTATTATGTAAAATCTATCGCACCTACTGCCTTGCTTCCTCAAGCAACCATCTCATTAGTACAAAATGAAATCATCATTGAATCAGAACTATTAAACGAGAGTCCAATTGATGTCATAGCATTAAACCATGGTCCAAAATCCTCAGGAGTTATTGCAAAATCTTTACATGTAAAGCGATTTAAAACAAGCAGGTTTGATGACTCAAATCTCATTATGGTGCTTGATATTGAAGGCATTGAGGCAAATTTTGAAGATTTTAAACTCTCGGGGTTTTCAAAACAGGGTTTAGATTCTCTTGAAGGAGAGCTCCCAAAACAAGATGCATTCTATTTTGTTGTTTTTGATGACCACTTGACAAAGATCGAATTTAGCTACTTCAATTTGGAAAAGAACCGTTTTGAAACTATAACTCTTCCTGTTGAGCTTGATGAAGATGATTTGAGCACCCAAATTGGACTCAATCCAAAAGAGAGCCCTTTTGAACTGTATAAAAATATTGTAATTGGTGTCTCAATCATAATTTTAATTCTCTTTTTTGCAATCCGAAGAAAGGTTTTATATCTCATCTTAGGCCTTATTTTAGGGGCGTACTATCTTTATACAATTTCTCCTTTTAATACAATTACCATAGCAAAAGAGAGCAGATTGCGGATTGTGCCAACTGAAAAATCAACTATCTTTTACACAACAGACAGAGTGCTTCAAGTGGAACGTTTAGGCTCAAGAGGAAATTATATAAAAGTGCTCTTGCCAACTGGCGAAATTGGCTGGATAAAGGAGGAGAATGTTATCTCGAATTAGGATTATTTGGGCATTAATTGAACTTGGAGTAACAATAGCCCTTACAATTGTATTTATGTATATTTTTCGCTCAAAACATCGCACCGTAAGGCGCATTTGGGCTAAAATGCAGCCCTATTTGCTAGGATATAAAATTGTCCAAAAAGGCAAACTATCCAAAAAGGCAAATTTGCTACTACTAAACCACCAAAGTATGCTTGATATTATTGTTATTGAAGATCTTCACCCAGGTGATCCATGCTGGGTTGCAAAAAATGAGATTACAAAAATACCTTTTTATAGACACATCATGTATCCCCCACAGATGATAGCAATCGACAGAAGCGATAGGCGCTCAATGGTAAAGCTTGTAAAAAGTGCCAAAAAAAGAGTTGAAAATGGACGCACTATTGCCATATTTCCAGAAGGCACCCGCTCTGATGGCAAAAGGTTGTTAAAATTTCAAAGCGGTGCAAAAATTTTAGCTGAAAAACTTGAACTCATAGTCCAGCCCGCAGTTATTGTTGGCTCGCGAGAAATTTTAGACTCTAAAAACTTTTTAGCAAAATGGGGTGAAGTGCGAATTGTTTTTCTTGATCCGGTTGACCCAAAAGAGAATCCAAACTGGTATGAAGATGTGAAGTTAAAGATGAAAGAGACATTGGAAAATGAGCTGGCAAACCCTCCTCGCAATTGGTAGCGGCGGCTTTTTTGGGGCAATTTGTCGAGCCTACTTCAACGGACTAGTCAATGAAAATTTTCCCCACGCCCTGCCTCTTGGCACACTTGGTGTTAATATCATTGGAAGCTTTTTGCTTGGGCTGATTTTAGCGAGTTTCGCCCATTTTCAAGGAATCTCTCCTGAAGTTAAATCCTTAATATCTACAGGATTTCTAGGCGCTTTTACAACATACTCAACCTTTGCAACTGAAACTTTTTTGCTTTTTCAAGGTGGCTCATGGAGTTTAGGATTTGCCAATGCCACTTTGAATGTAGTAGGTACGATTATCGCAGCTGGAAGTGGTTATAAATTGATAAATTTCTTTTTAGGATAGCTCGCTTCGTATAAGGGGGATCAATTTTGCCTTCACTTTTTCAAACAGCTCTTCGCAAGCAGCCTTATCATCTTCAATAACTGGAAAACCCATATGGATTGTTGAAACTGAGTGAGGAAAGACGGGACAGTGCTCTTTAGAGTGATCGCACAAGGTTACAACAAGATCATAAGCCTTATCCATCACCTCATCTAACATTTTTGGCTTTAGCTTTTTTGTATCTATTCCTTCTTTTTCTAAAATATCTAAAGCGTACTCATTTATGGTTCCATTATTGCTCATGCCAGCACCAATAATATTAATTGGTTCTCTTGTGGCAATATATTTGTTGCAAAGTGCTTCCGCAACTATGGCGCGGCATGGATTTCCTGCACTTAGCAGCAAGACATTTTTCATATAAAATCTCCTAAATTTTTTTGAAAGTATAGCAATGTTGTATTAATGGAAGATAAAAACAACATATAATAAATTGTTATATTTTTAACCATTTTCAAAAAATGTGTTAAAATTATAGGTTTCAAATCTAAACAATCCATAAAGGAGTACTATGTCCAAACATCAATTTCAAACTGAGGTCAGTCAACTACTGCATCTTATGATCCATTCTCTTTATTCAAACAAGGAGATTTTCCTGCGAGAATTAATCTCTAACGCTTCTGATGCCTTAGATAAACTGAACTATTTGACATTGACGGATGAGAAATTCAAAACATTACAATATGAGCCACGTATCGATATTATTGTAGATAAAGAGGCAAAAACACTTACCATCAGCGATACTGGCATTGGAATGAATAAGGATGATTTGGTTGAAAATCTAGGAACAATTGCAAGAAGTGGCACAAAATCTTTTATTGAACAGTTAAGCGGTGATGCAAAAAAGGATTCAACTCTTATTGGTCAATTTGGTGTTGGTTTCTACTCAGCCTTTATGGTAGCAAGCAAAATCGAAGTTCTTTCACGAAAAGCTGGAGAAGATGAGGCTTATAAGTGGGTAAGTGAAGCCGGCGATAGCTTTGAGATTACAAAAGCCGATAAAGATACCCACGGAACGAGCATCACACTTACCATAAAAGATGAGGAAAAAGAGTTTTTAGAAACCTATCGTCTTGAGTCAATTATTAAAAAGTACTCAAACCACATCCCCTTTGGCATCTACATGGATAAAGAGGAGTATATTCCAGCAGAAGAGGAAGGAAAAGAGGGAAAAACTGAGATAAAAAATGTTCAAATCAATAAAGCTTCAGCCCTTTGGCGCCTTCCAAAAAGTGAAATTAAAGAAAAAGAGTACAAAGACCTCTACAAGCAAATCTCTCACGATAGCTCAGACCCACTTCTTTGGATCCACACCAAGGCTGAGGGAACCTTAGAGTACACAACTCTTTTTTACATTCCAACAACACCTCCATTAGATCTTTTCCGCGTTGATTACCAGCCTGGAGTAAAGCTTTATGTAAAACGTGTATTTATCACTGATGATGAAAAAGAGTTGATGCCGACTTATTTGCGATTTGTAAGAGGAATTATCGATGCTGAGGATTTACCGCTTAATGTAAGCCGTGAAATTTTACAGCAAAACCGTATTTTAGAGAGTATCAAACAAGCCTCTGTTAAAAAGATTTTAGGTGAACTTAAAAAGCTAAAAGAGAAGGATTTTGAAAAATATCTTGAATTTTACAAAGTTTTTGGAAAGGTTCTTAAAGAGGGACTTTATGGTGATTTTGCAAACCGTGATGCACTCCTTGAATTGGTGCTTTTTAAATCTAGTAAAACCGATAAACTCATTAGCCTAAAAGAGTATAAAGAAGGGATGAAAGAGGATCAAAAAAGCATCTACTACATCACAGGCGAAAATGAAGCAATGCTAAGAAACTCTCCGCTTATTGAGCGTTTTAAAAAGAATGATATAGAGGTTCTCTTATTAGATGAAGAGGTTGATGCAATTGTTATGCCAATGGTTCATGAGTATGATAAAACACCAATTAAGCCTGTAAACAATTCTGAAGTAGATGATGAGATTACGCAAGATTCAGAAAAGACTAAAGCCGATGAAGATAAGTATAAAGAGATTCTTGTAAAAATGAAAGAGACGCTAAAAGATGAAGTTAAAGATATTAAAATCTCAAACCGTCTAAGCGACTCGCCATCTTGTCTTATTTATGATAAAAATGATCCCGATTTTCAAATGCAGCAGATGCTAAAACAGATGGGGCAAGACAATCTTCCAAAAGTAAAACCTATCTTGGAAATCAATCCTGATCACGCAATTATCCAAAAACTGGCCCAATCAAAAGATTTTTTATATCTTAATGATATTGCCTACTTGCTTTTAGATCAAGCAAAATTACAAGAAGGAATGAAGATTGAAGATGTAAATGCCTTTGCAAAAAGAGTAAACACCTTTGTATCAAAGGCTTTATAAAAAGCTAAAGACTTCTTGCAAAAAATGCAAGAAGTCTTTACATGTAAACCTTAGAGGATATTTTTAAATAGAGTCATAAGTCCCCATCCAAAAAATATAACCATCCAAGCACTCATAATTGCTAGAGTATAGTTTCCAAGCTTTGTAACTGCCGCATCTTTGCTTCCATCAAAAACACCTTCTGTTTTTCCAACCTTCCAAGCTAAAGTCAATAAGAAGGCAACGCCCACTCCTCCCATAATAAGAAAGGTTGAAAGAAACATTACAATGGTTGGAATCTCTAAATTAACAGTATAATCATAAATGCTATATCCAAGGCTTGACATAATATCATATCGAAGCCACTCGCGAAGCGTTGAAAACAAAAGCGCTACAACAACAAGCCAGCCAACTGTTAGGTAAGCATTTTTATTAGTTCCTGCCATCGCTAATAAAACAAGGGCTCCAATGATGCTAACAATGCCGATTGGATGAAAGAGGTATTCAATCGCATTAAGCCAAAATACAAATAAAATCGCACTAATAATTAATCCAATTACAGCTAGCTTTGTTCCAAGATTTTCACAAAATTCTACATACTCCTTACTCATATCAGATCGAGAACTTACAAAGCGGCCATAAGCTTGCAAAAAGATTCCAACCACAGGCAGTGCAAGGCTTACCATAAAGGCTAAGCGGGTGTATTCAATATTAAAAGTCCATCCACTCATATCAATCTTGCCATTTGGTGCATACATTTGCATCCAATCATTTGGCATAATTGATGTTATGGCAAAATTGTGCATCAACACACCACAAAAGATTAAAAAAGCAAACGATGTTGCTCCTATAAGAGCTCCATTTCCCTCTTTTGCCTTATTGGCATAGTAGTACCAATAATAGACACAATAGCCCACAATAAGTGCATAAATAAAGATAAAGACCCACATACCAGATAGTGTATTTGTTACATACCAGTTTGGATCATAAATCACTTGCGTAAACAAAAGCGGAGCAACACCAAGCACAATAAGCAGCGAAACACTAAGTTTGCCTGTTTGAATAAGATGGCCTGTTAAAAGCTTCCAATTTGGATTGCTTTTTTGTTGCGTTACACCATAGATTGATAAACCTAAACTTCCAATTGAGAGCAATACAAAAGCGATGTGTAAAGCCCACGTTAAAACGTAAAGAACCTGAAATACAATGGGATAAAATGGAATCCCAGCTGGATCTCTTAAAGCTAATAAAACTGATGCGTCCATTATCATCTCCTAATAATCTTGTGCTACAAGCCACGTAGCAATGGCTTCATACTCTTCTTCTGGCAATTGCAAGGTTGGCATGTGGGTAAATGCACCAGCTCCAATGCCATATAAAATTCCCTTAATTGCCTCTTTGTCCATGCCAGCAATTCGATCCTTCATTGGACGATATTTTCCACTCTTTTCAAGCGAGTGGCAACTTGAACAAGCAATTTTTGTTAGAAGTTCGCCAGCTTCAAGCTGATTGCTTGGAGTAATTGTTCTTAAGTTTTGAGGAATCCAAGGATTTGTTTTTAGTAAACCTTTTTGAGCAATCAAAGGCAGCTCGCTTTTAATATTTTTCCCCTCAACATCGCGGCTAATTATTTGATTTGAATAGATGTACTGGCCAGCCACATAAGGTTTTCGCATACTCTCTCTTAACTTCTCTCCCTTCCATAAGCCAGAAACCAAGATGACAACAATCATCAAGGATGCAAAAGCTGGATGGATAAGTCTTGGGCGAACTATGGCAAGTCCAAAATAGAGTATAAACAAAACCATCAAAATAATGCGGTTTTGGATAATTGCATCTCTATCATAAGCAAAGATAGCGTGGGCATTTTCGGGCAAGGTTTGCATGTACCATACAAATCCAAAAAGAGTAATTGCGCCACCTAAAATGCTAATAAAGCCCATCTTGCGGCTAAGCTCATCTGAGAGTTCTGGTTTTTCTTTTTTCATCGAGCTTGAGATAACAATTCCAATAACACCAGACATCATAACCATAAACCCAATGCGCAAGAACATATGTGGGAAAGTGTTGATTCCAAAGAAGGCATCGCTTGCACTTCCTGTTGTATAGTATGCATCAGTTCCAGGCCACATCATAAAGCTGATAATTCCAATAATCAAAGCCAATGTTCCAACCGAAGCTAGGGCAAAGGAGTATGTAAGTTTTAAGTGGGTTTTTTTATCAATCTTATTCATAAAATAGACCAATGCGAAAACTCCAATGACTTCATAAACAAAAAAGACCCACTCGGTCGCCCAAACCCATACAAAGTTATGAATCAATGCACTAATGCCCCTTGGGCTTGCAGCCGTTGCTGTATACCAGATTCCAGGGCCTGTTATCGAGCCGATTACATAGGAAAATATGAGCAAGAACATCCCATATTTTTTCATATAAGGATATAAATCTGAACGATTCTCCTTATACGCTTTATGTGCTAAAAAGGCAAACAAGATTGCTGCACCAACTGAGGTGTGGGATGCAAGAATATGGATGGTTCCAGTAATACCCATCATCCATGCGCTCCCATAGTCCGGAAAGTAAAACAGTGGAAACTGTCCAACTATATCCATGGAAGACTCCTTATTTTTTTAAAATAACACTTTTATGTCATAACTTTACTTTATATATGTTAATTTAGTATTAAATTTGAAAGTGTGTATTTAAAAATAAATATTAAGAAGATTTTAATGTTAGCAGGAATTTTATTTTGTATAAAATATTTTATGAAAGTTAACTATTAAGATTTATACTTTACATGTAAAGACTTACAAAAAATGCCTTACATGTAAAATAGGTTCAAAAAGCTTTATTGTATTGTAAATCTTTTACATGTAAAGTTTAACCCTTACATGTAAAAATGTTTATTGATTGAGTTTATCGCGAGGAATAAAATCTAAAACTGTCGCATTAATGCAAAACCTTTGCCTTCCATTTGGTGCATCATTAAATACGTGTCCTAAATGAATTCCACTCTTTTTTGCTACTACTTCAGTTCTTACCATCCCATAACTTCTATCTTCTCTTTGGATAGTGGCTCCATCAACTGCTTTGTAAAAACTAAGCCATCCTGAGCCTGAATCAAATCTATCTTTTGTATCAAAAAGCACGTCTCCTGAGAGCTTATCAACAAAGACCCCATCTGGAGTGTTTTTAAATATCTCATACTCTTTACAAAACCTATTATCAGTGCCTTGGTTAAAAGCTACCCTAAAAGCTTCCGAATCGCTTCCAAGCTTAAAAGCCCCAAGCGCTTTGTAAAACTCTTTTGGACTCATGTATCCTTTGTGAGATTTTACCTCTTTGCCATCTTGAATAAATAAAATGGTAGGTGTTGCATCAAGCTTTGTTTCAATCTCAAAACCCTTTAACTGATCTTTGTTGACAGTGCGCAGCAAAATATCCCCATTATAAGATGAGCTAACATCCTCTTTAAATTTTGCACAATATGGACAGTTTGGTGCATCAATAACAACAATCTCTTTCCCTCCGCTAGGCACAATCATCCCATCCTCATTGCCAAATAGTGATACAATCATTGCAATTCCTAAAAGTAAAATTTTCATCTTTTCCTCTTTTAATTCAAGATTGCACTATTTTATCTTCATATTAAAAACAGATTTTAAATAAGCTTTAGTTAAAAAAGCGACGAAAGAAGATTGGCAAAAGAGCCAAAAGCCCAAGGCTTACAAAAAGGCCTGCTAATTTGGGACTAAAGGTGCCTGAGAGTAAATCTAAAGAGGCTAAGGTTGAGCCTACATGTAAAAAAAGGGCTGAGCCTGGAATGAGTCCAAAAAAGGTCGGCCAAACATAGTGCTTCCAGCGAAGACCGCTTGCTCCAAAGAGCAAATTAACCCAAAAAAATGGAAAAATTGTACTAAGACGTACGGCAAAAACATAAAATGGACCGTTTTGATCAACCTCATTTTTAATAAGCATTAGCCTATCTTTGTAGTGCTTATAAAGCCACCTATAAACATAGGTTCGTCCAAGCCAATAAGTAAAGAGTGCGCTTCCCATTAATCCCGCTATGGCAATTAAGCTTCCATTAATCATCCCAAAAAAGTAACCGCTTACAATATTTAAAAGGGATGCGGTTGGCAAACCAAACGATAA
>DDHL01000034.1:37617-57704 GCA_002352945.1 Campylobacteraceae bacterium UBA1877
CCAAACGATAAAAGCAGCCAATAGACTCCAACCATCCCAGCTGTACTTGCTATTGGATGGGTTGAGATAAAAGTATCAACCTCTTTAGTGTGCAAATAGAGCCAATCTAAAAATCGCAAATCCATCCCACTAGCTGTTGCAATAATTCCAAAAAGAAGAATTACAAAAAGGCTAGCAAAGATTATCTTTTTGCTCTGTTTCATTAAAAAAGTTCCAAATTGTATCAAAATGGCGCTCAATTCCCTCAAAACTGTGCGAGCCGCCCTCCTCTAAAATAGTTTTAGATTTTGGAAGCTTTTTAATAGCTTCATTAAAATCTAAAACCTCATCTTTTTTTTGCAATAAAAGCAGACAATTTTTTTCATTGGGATTTTTTACTTCAAATTGCTCAAGCTCTTTTAGATGCAAACTTGTCCAATCAAAACCGCTACCATCATAGTATGAAACCGCTCGTGTTATTTTGCCCAAACTCTTTTGGGGATTAAGGGCTGGATTTATAAGAGCGCACTTTAATTCAAATTTATTTGCTAGATAGAGTGCATAAAAACCCCCAAGGGAAGAGCCAATAAGAGATGGTTTTTTATATGGCAAAATAGAGTTAATGATTTGTGTAAGGGTATCAATTGCCAAAACTGGCTGATATGCAAGAGATGGCGCTAATATTTTTCGCCCAAAGTGTGCTCTAAAAAGCGATGCTTTTAACCCTAGTCCCGAACCGCCAAAACCATGAATATAAATTATCATCTCTTCATCTCCTCGGTAGCATTGTAGCATAAGAAGTAATCAGAAAAGATTTTATATAACCATTTAGCTTAAATGACAATCAAGCAAAACATCTTCTAACTCCCCCTCTTGCAGACAGCTTCCAAAGGTGCAAGCCCTTGTTTTAGACTCTTTTGAGGCAACGATTAAAACAAGGGGGTTTTGGCTAGTGAGGCTATGGGCTTTTGATACTTGCTTTAGTGGTACATGTAAAACTATGAAATTTCCCAAAAGCGCGCTAAAAGTGCGCATCATCTCTGGATACGCATGGGGATATTTTATAATGGCTCCAGAAGCAAGATAGGCCATCTTTTGAACCTCACTTTTTAAACCCATATTGCCCTCAATCAAAGCAAGTCTTAATAGCTGATACATCATGCAAGCTGCAGCGCTTTTGTAAGATGCGTCCTCCAAGGGTGCTTTTGCTTCAAAACCATCTTTGCTCAAATACCACGAACCGTTTCTATAAAAACTCTCTTTTGCCTCAAATGCAAGCTCTTTAGCAAGCAAAAGGTATTTATTTTGTGCGCTAAAAGAGTAAGCTGTAATTAAAGCTTCAACCAAAAAAGCGTAATCTTCAAGCAAACCTTTGACCTTCAAAGGAGAGTTTAAAACCATTTGATGGTACAAAACACCATTTACATGTAAAGAGTTTATCAAGCTATCAAGCACTTTAAAACCCAAATTAAAATAACTCTTATCAACCCATTTTCCAGCCTCAAAAAGGCCAGTAACCATAAGGGCATTCCATGATGTAAGAATTTTTGTATCTATAAAAGGAAATGGGGTTTTAGAGCGCAGTTTTTTTAAAATCTTTTTTGCCTCATCTAATCTTTTGGGATAAAAAAAGTTTTTACAGTATGGATTTGAAGTTTTGTTTTCAAAATTTCCATCTGGGGTAATGTTTAAATATTTTAAAATCTCATCAGCACTTTGAGTATCAAAACCAGACTCCAATAAAGCCTTTTTTGCTGCATCATATTTAAATACAAAATACTTCCCCTCCTCTCCCAAGCTATCAGCATCGCTTGCGCTCATATAGAGGTATTTAGTTAAAAATCGCTCATTCATTGCCTCAACTATCCCGCTAATCTTATCTTTTAAAAAAGAACTTGGACTCTTTGCGTAGAGTTTGCTAAGACTTACAAGCAGTTCTGCATTTGTATAGAGCATCTTTTCAAAATGGGGAATTTGCCACTGTTTATCAACACTGTATCTATAAAAACCCCCTTCAATTTGATCATAAATTCCACCAAGAGCCATAGCTTCAAGGCTCTCTTTAGCTATCTTAAATCCACCCTCATCATTCATTAAACTAGAGAGTTTAAGAAGGTTTGAAAATGTGCTTGCGTGGGGAAATTTTGGAGCACTTCCCACGCCCTTGTCAATCGCATCAAAACTCTCTTTAATATTTTTTATAAAATCTTTTAGCACACTTTCATCAAACTCTTTTGGGCTATCTTTGAAATTTTGCATCCTCATGATTGCTTGTGTGATACTAATAGCACTCTTTGCTAATTCATCAGCAGAATTTCTCTTTTTCTCGACAAAAAATTGCAGCAATTGCAAAAACCCCATCATGCCGTTTTTTGATTGTGCAGGCAGATATGTTCCTGCAAAAACAACCTTTTTATCTGGAAGCATCACAATACTAAGCGGCCATCCGCCTGCTCTTCTTTGAAGCAAGTAGTGTACATCTTGGTAATATTTATCAATGTGGGGCATCTCTTCGCGGTCAACTTTGATGCTAATAAAATTTTCATTAAGCTCATTTGCAATAGCTTCATTTTCAAAGCTCTCTTTTTCCATTACATGGCACCAATGGCATGTGCTATATCCAATGGATAAGAATATGAGTTTATCCTCGTTTTGTGCTTTTAAAAAGGCTTCATCACTCCATGGAAACCACCAAACTGGATTCTTAGCATGTTGGAGCAGATATGGTGAGTCTTCATCTTTTAATCTATTCATAAAAATCCTTTACATGTAAAGATTATAGGATTAAATGAGAAAGATTTATTAATGGGATAAAAACCAATCTTTTTAATGAAGAAATATCTAAGATTTTAACTGCTCTTTTTTGGTTTGCAAAGATACTTTTTTATCATTGATTGGGCTTTACACTTTTTGCAAGTAAAGGGTGGGTTCTTTTGAAGAGTAGCTTTAAAATTTTTTCGCTCCTCTTTATCCATTTTGCAAAATGTTTTCACACAAACCCCTTAGCTAATCAAGCCAGCTTCAACCAAAAATGGAGAGTGGATGTAGTTAATCTTTTTGATTTTATCGTATTTTGCAAAAGAAAGATAGAGCCTATTTTTTGCCCTCGTTGCTGCAACATAAAAGAGCCTTCGCTCCTCTTCTAAACTTCCACCCATGCTCATAAGTTTTCGATTCGGAAACCTTCCATCCATCAAATCTATAACATACACATCATCAAATTCCAACCCCTTGCTTGCATGAACGCTCAATAAATTTACACCCTCTCCTTCGCTCATTTCGCTGCTTCCAAGGGTTAGTGCATTTAAAAATCGCTCAGATGAGTTGTAATTGTATGATAAATCTCGCAGCAACATGCCTTTTCTTGCAATGCGCTCTCTTGCCTCATGACGGGCTTTTTCATCCACTGAGCCATCTTTTAAAGTAGCTCTTTTAGTTGATAAAATCTGCACAACTCTTTCATAAATTTTTGAATTTAGGGCGTATTCTACAAGCGTTGTTGGCCTTTTAATACGCCTTGTTTCTTTGATATAAAGATAAAAGTCATACAAAAAACGCGCCCCTTCATCGGTTAATTTTGAAAGTTTTAAAATTGGATTTGATAAAAAGGATTCTTCAAATCCAAGCTTATAAAATCTAGCAACAGAGCCAACTTCATAATAGTCATCAAATAGTCCAAGCTGCCTATTGGTTGCGCGTGTTTGATAGGGATTTACATCATCTCTTGGATCAAAAAAGCCTTTGTGTATATCTTTATCTCCTAATATATAGAGTCCATCAAAAAGCTCTTTTGAGAGTGCTGGACCAATGCCTTTTGCATACTCAAAAAGGTGGATAAAAGCCATCATATCCTTTGGATTTACAACAACACTTAATAGATCAATAAGCGCTTTAACCTCCTTTGCATCAAAAAAGCTTATACCCCCTTTTCTTTTGCAAGGTATGCCAACTTCACGTAAACTAGCCTCAATCCCATCCGCACTTGAATTGTTTCTAAAAATTACTGCAATGTTATGATAAGCTGTATTTGAAGTGCGAATAAGAGAAGCTATAGCTTGATACTGCGCAAAGAGTTCACTATATATGAGCAATTTTGGAGGCTCAAAATTACCAGTTCTAGTTACTTCAAGTTTTTTTGGATAGAGCCTTGGATTTTTTTCAATAACTCGGTTTGCAAGGGAGAGGATTTTAGATGAGGAGCGGTAATTTTTTGTAAGCGTAAAAACTTTTGCATCTGGATACCTTGTGCTAAATGAACCAATAATATTGATATTTGCCCCATTAAATGCGTAAATACTCTGATCATAATCCCCAACACAAAAAAGACTTTTACATGTAAAAGCATCAACCAAAGAGCCTTGCAAAGTATTGGTATCTTGATACTCATCTACCAAAATCTCTTTAAAATTTATTGGGGCACCCTTTATGAGTTGCTGGCGCATAAGTAGAAGCAAATCGTTAAAATCCACATATCCAAAACGCCTTTTTTGCTCGCTAAATTCTCTTAAAATATCTTCATAAATATCAAAATAGACCCCATGGTCGCTGTTGCTCTCTTTGAGCCATTGACTAAAACTTTGGTTCTCATTTGTATTTTGATACAAAGAGTATAAATCGTACAAATAGTTTGCCTGATAAGGCTTAATGGGAGAGTCTATGTGATCAAAGCGCCGTTTGCCGTGGATGGTTTTAAGAAGTATTTTTAACTCTTTTGGCTGCTTTAAGACAATATTTTTACCAAGCCTTTTTAAAAGGCGGTAACTTACTGCATGAAAGGTCCCAGATTCAATTTTTAAAGCTACATCTTTTCCAAAAAATTTTCCAACTCTCTCAACCATTTCACTAGCAGCTTTGTTGGTAAAAGTAAGCAATAAAATATGCTCAGGCTTTACTTTCTTACTAAGCAAATAGGCAATTCTAGCTACTATAGTAGAGGTCTTTCCGGTACCAGCACTAGCAATAACAAGATTGTATCCAAAAGGGGCCGTTGCAGCCGCACGTTGTTCTTCGTTTAAGTGAGAAAGGGGCATAAAAACCTTTTAGGAGATATTGAAGGCTAATTATACAAAAATAGAGTTAAGAAGCCTTTATGAATAAAAGTATCCAAAACAATAAAAAATAGGTATGGAAAATATGTATAATTTGTGTTAAAATACATAAATATAAATATTACTATAAATAACTCAATAAATGTTAAATTATGAAAGAAGGTTTTTGGTTTGAATTTGAACTATTTAAAAAATATCCATCTACTCATTGTAGAAGATGATGAGGTTGCTGCTGATTTTTTAGCAAGCTCCCTTGAAGATATTTTTAAAAAAATCTATATCAAAAATGATGGCGCAAGTGCTTTTGAATTTATTGAAAATAATAAAATCGATGCTCTTATTACAGATTTGGCAATGCCCAATATGCAAGGTATAACTTTAATTAAAAAACTAAGGGAGAATGAAAAAAATAAAGGCAATAAAACATTACCAATCATTGTTATTAGCGGAAGAAAAGAGAGTGATGAATTAGTAGAAATTGTGCGCTATAATCTCATTGACTATATTGTCAAACCCTTTACATTCAAGCGCCTTTATGAAATGCTTGAAAGATTGAGCAAATCCCTCATTGAAAATAATAGAAGAGACTTTTACATTGATAATGCAAGGATTTATGATCCAACAACAAAGAGTATTAAATTTGAAAATAAAACCATCCCTTTAACTTCTTTGGAGGCTCATTTATTAGAGTTATTACTAGAAAACAGAGGAACACTTCTTCCAAAATCAACCATAATGGAGCAAATTTATCCAAGTGAGATTAATGATTCAGCATTTCGCAATCTTTTAGTGCGGCTTCGCAAAAAAGTCGGAAAAGAAAATATTTTAACAAAAAGGGATTTGGGGCTTTTGCTCAAATGAAAATTGGTTTTCTTTTTCTTTTTCTTTTAACTCTTCTTGATGCAAAAACACTCACCATTGATGAAAACTTTACGAAACAAAGCAACATTGGCTACGGTAGTTACACTTTAACTTTTTTTGACGATTTTAACACAATCGACAAAAAAAGTTTTAAACCAATCAAAAAACCCAATATTGGCTATCAGGTTGGAAAATATATTTGGACTAAAACTAAAATTCATAATGCAACATCAAAAACACAAAAAATAGTAGCCTACCATCCTCGCCCTGGAACTGATTGCTTTAGTATCTATATGTTTAAAAATGAAAAAATTTTTAAAGTCTATCACATGGGCGATTCAAAACCATTTAGCAATAGACCTCTCAAAAGTCGCCAAAGTGGAATTAGTTTTCAGATTAATCCAAATGAAACAATCACACTATATACAATGGCATCTAATAAGACAACGCTCATTGCTGAAACAGTTATAGCTAAAGCTAACACATATCTTTTTGATGAAATAGTCACAGCCATTACAACATCCTTTTTGAGTGCAATTGTGTTAATAATCATGATTTTTTCTGGAATTCTTTTATTTCATTTTAATAAGCTTTCATCAATCATTTTTCTTTTGCACATTTTTTTAACCCAAACATTTTATATTAGCTACAATGGATACATAATCTATCTCTCTGAAGGGTTTTTGACCTCTTTGAGTGAATTTTTTGTCTTGCAAGGCGCAATTATTGCAATGATTTGTATCTTGCTGTTTGATCTTTTCTTTTTTGATATAAAAAAGCACTCTTTTGTTGCCTATAAAGTTGCAATATTTTACTTAATACTACAAATAATCTTTGCAATAAGTACAATATATCCTAATTCGCTTTTAGGGCAAATGATAGCTCCATATGCATCTTACATGATAAATTTAATCCTTGTAACAGCTTACATCTTTTTAATTTTACTTTTAAGAGCAAAAATCCCATATGGGCGCTACTATGTTAGTGCTAGATTTTTTCACTATACAGGAATTTTTATCTATATAATGGCAATTTTAGGCAAGATAAAAGAGAATTTTTTTACCATGCATATTGGAATTATTGGCACCATTTTAGAGGGTATGATTGCAACATTTGTCTTTTATAAAATAATAAAAGACAAATTAAAAGAGGCAAATAGAACCAAAGAACTCTTAAAAAAGCATGCAAGGTTTTTATCAACAGGAAAAACCCTAGCTACAATTATCCACCAGTGGAAAGCTCCACTAAATAGATTAGGCACTATCACAATTTACCTGCAATCACTTCTTTTAAAACCTAAAATTCCCCATGAAGCCTTATCAAATTCAATTAATCACTTACAAAATGCCATATCAATTATGGATAATACAATCACATCTTTTTATGACTTTTATAAAAAAGACTCCAAGCCTAACACCTTTAATGTCCACAATAAAATCGAAAGCATACTAGATATTTTAAAGCCACAAGTTGATAATTTTCATATACATGTAGAAAATAAAACCAACCCCCAAATAACTCTTTTTTCAAGAGCGGATATTTTTGGACACACACTCATGATAATTTTACAAAATGCAATCAACTCCCTTAAAAACTGTGATCTTCAAAGAAGAGTAACTATTAGTTCAACCATAGAGAACGATTTTTTAATTATCAATGTAAAAGATAATGGCACAGGATTTAAAAAGGAGATTATAGATAATTTTCCAAACCATATTTCTCAAAGTAAAAAAGGTCTTGGAATTGGTCTTGGAATTGCACACTATTTGGTAACAAAAGAGTTAAAAGGAAGATTAATCCTTAGCAATCTTCCCAAAGGGGCTTTAGTTACGATAAAACTCAATAAGTAGTTCTTATAATATTACATTAGTATTACTTTTATATTATATAATGTATAAAAAAATTCATGAGGTTTCAGGTGCAAGACACAAGCTCTCAAGACTTATCACTCAAAACCATACCTAAAATAACTCATATTTTAGATAAGTATTTGCTTTTAACTATTACTGATTTGGAGGGCACAATCCAGTATGCAAGTCAGGGGATTTGCTCTTTATTTGGTTATAGCATTAATGATTTAGTAGGTAAAAATCATAAAATTTTTAAGCACAACTCTTCACAAAAACATCAAATTCAAAATTTATGGGAAACTATTGAAAATAATATCTCATGGAAAGGAGAGCTTGAGAATAAAACAAAAGACAATAGGAGCATTTGGGTAGATATTGTTATTGAACCCCTTTTTAATACGGAGGGTAAAAAATTTGGTTACTTATCCATTAGACATAATGTAACTGATAAAAAACGCAATGAGAGTTTATCTAAAACCGATCCACTTACTAAATTGTACAATCGAAGATATTTTGATCTTATTTTAGAACAAAAGCTTGAAAAGGCAAGATTTTTAAATGCAACCATTGCTCTTGCAGTCTTAGATGTAGACCACTTTAAACAGTTTAATGATTATTATGGCCACCCAAAAGGAGATAGCGTTCTTCAAACTATATCAAAAACAATCCAAAGTGTTGCAAAAAATTACCAAGCATATGCTTTTAGACTAGGTGGCGAAGAGTTTGGCATACTGCTTTTACATGCAGATATGCAGTTGCTTAAAAAAATGCTAGATGAGATCCATTGCGAGATAAAAAATTTAGAAATTGAGCACAAAAAGAGCACAGTTGGGCCATATCTTACAGTATCAATTGGAGCACTGCTAACAGATATGCACCATAAAGAATCCATTGAGCATTGCAGTAAAAAGCTCTACTCTAAGGCTGATGCCCTGCTTTATAAATCAAAAAGAGAGGGTAGAAATAAAAGCTCTGTTGAACAGATTAGAGTTTCAAAAGCAACTCAAAACTGCAAGATTGATGAGATAACAAAGCTTCCTTCAAGAGATACGCTTGATGAGGTATTAAAAGATACCAAAAACAAAAAGATGCTCATAATTATCCACATCAACCACTATGAATATGTCCTAAACCAATATGGCCAAGAAGGTTTAAACACAATCTTAATTAATAAATCAAAAATCTATAAAAACATATTTGAGCCAAAACAAAGAGCCTATCTCTTTCGGCTTAATATAAATGAATTTGCTATCTTAGTTGAGGATGAGAAGCTCTTTGAATCGTATATCTTAAAAACAAAACACTACATTTTAAACCAAACCTTTTCTCATGTTAATAACCAAAGTGAAGAGAAGATTGTTGTTTCACAAATTGCCGGAGTGGCAATTGGCAATGACAAACTTCTTTCAAAGGCAGATTTAGCTCTAAAAGAAGCTAATTCACACAATTTAAACTTTTGCATTTACAATAAGAGTATGGAAAATGATTACAAAAATGCAAAAATCTATCTTAAAGAGATTTCGCTTTATAGAAGCGCATTGGAGAATGATCGCATCATTCCATACTTCCAGCCAATCGTATGTGCAAATTCTGGCAAAATTTTTAAGTATGAGGCGCTTGCTAGAGTCTTAACAGAGGATAATACAATCTTACTGCCCCATAAATTTCTAAAAATTGCACAAGAAGATAGAACTTTTAATTACTTCACAAAGCAGTTATTGCAAAAAATTTTTAGAGTTTATGAAAACAATAACCAAATTGGCATCACTATAAATCTCTCTTACTCATCCATTGCATCCAAAGAGATACTCTTTTATTTACAAAATCGTCTTGAACGATATGGTGGAGAAAATTTAGTTTTTGAAATTTTAGAAACTAAGGAGTATCTAGACGATAACCATCTTTACGATTTTATTAAATTAATTCGACATTATGGTGCATCCATTGCTATTGATGATTTTGGAGTCGGCTACTCAAACATTTCTCATATTGCAAAATTTTCACCCGATTTTGTAAAAATTGATGGTTCTTTAATGCAATCGATCAATACCGATAAAAAAATTGAAAATCTTCTCAACTCCCTTTTGTTGTATTCAAACAAAGCCGGCAAAAAGCTCATTGCAGAGCATGTAAGCTCACAGCAGATTGCTCAAAAAGCTACACAAATGGGAATTGATTATCTTCAAGGATTCTATCTTGGTAAGCCAAGATTAGCACAAGATTACGGTTTAAAAGGGTTTTAGTTCCCTTTACATGTAAAGGGAACTAATGGAAGGCTAAATGGCCTCAATTCGCACAGGAAGTGCTTGTCTAGCATTTGAGCCTATTACAAAATCGCCCAAGTTTGCCAACTCTCTAGAGGTATCCATTAAGCCTAAATTGTTAATATTTACTCCGCTTTTTCGCAGTGGACTTGCTTGAACTTTTTGTCCATTTACCCACACTTCTAAAGCTCTCTCTCCTTCTCTGCCACCGCCATGTTCAATTGCCAACGCTCCTGGATAAACCCCTTGTCGGAATCGAAGCCTTCCTTCTACACTTCCTCCTGGCGATATTAGTCGGACTTTTTGTCCATGACTGAAACCTTTTTCTTTTGCGCTTTTAGGATTAATATCAATATATGTTGTTGGGCGAATCTGCCTTATCATTTCGCTGGAAGCAGTAGCTTGCGAAAGAACATTTGATTTATAACTAAATGCCTCAAAAGGATAACTGCTTTTTGGATAAAGCTCTTCAAGCAAAGCACCTTTTGATTCGCGAGCTTTTACAAAAGTTGGAACTCCACTGAAGCGCTCGCCGGTTAATGAGTGCCTTGTTTTAGCTAGTGGCTCAAAATAGATCTGTATTGGCTTTTTATATGGGTGGGCAAGCTTACCATCTTTATAACCTTTTTCTTTAGCCTCAAACCTTCCGCCTCTTGCCATAACGTAAGCTGTTTTTCTCCAATTATCTCCACAAATCTCTTTTAAGATTGGAACATATGATTCAAGACCAGCTAACTTAATCTCCTCATCATCACAATCTGGCACCCCTCCAGCATCTAGGGCAATATTTTCAAATGCTCGAATGTAAAAGTCTTGCGGCCTGTCAAAAGAGTACATCTTTCCATCATTGCCCTTAATAGCATTTTTACCAAAACCTGGAAGCTTTAACGCTTTTCCAAGCTCAATAATAAAGCTATCCATACTTATTGGCTCTCCATTGGCAAACTTAGCTTGAGGAGCTTCAACAGTTGGGTATCGCAAAGTGTTTGTTTTAGTTTGATAACCTGCCCATGGAGCAACAACTCCCCATGTTTCATACATTACTGAATCTGGAATTATATAATCAGCATAGCGGCTTGTTTCATTTATAAATGGATCCACACTAATAAAAAGAGGAACTGCCTTTTTTGGATCTTTTAAAAGCTCAATCAGATGCTTTGAGCCGCTTTGTCCATAAACAAAGTTAGCATTTAGTCCAATAAGTGCGCTCATCTTATAAGGATACTTTTTTGCACTATTAAAAATATACTCTGATTCAAGAGCATTTGTAATTGGATACCACATATCCCATGCTGGATATGGATTTTTACCTTCTGCTACTTTTTTTGCGTATTCAGTCGTTTTTTCATAAGCAATTCGTGTTCTATCGATTCTATAACCCTTTGTTTTTACCTTGCCAGGATATGCTAAAAGGTTATATTTTGCTCCGTTAAAATCTTTATACCTTCCGCCACCAGCGCTCATTCCGCCTTGGTAGTTTAAATTTCCAACCATCGCTCCTAACATCATGATGGCATAGGTTGTATAAAATCCAGTAGTATGCATTGTTCCGCCATGGCAGTCAACGGCTGATTTTCGTCCATGGGATGTAAACTCGTAAGCTACTTCTTTAATCTTCTCTTTTAAAACACCGCTTTCATTAGCATACTCTTCTAGAGTATATTTCATAGCCGACTCTTTTAAAAGTGTCATAGCACTTTTTACTTGATAGGCTTTGCCATCGAGTTCAACTGTGCGGTCCACAAAAAGCTCAGCCTCTTTTGAGTTGCTTGCTAGAACCAATTCACCGCTTTTAGAATCTAGTACTAAAGGCTTTTTATCAAGAGTTAAAATTTCACCCTCTTTTTCACCAGATTGGATTACAAGATGGGTTGCATTGGTCCATGAAGCTTCACCAGCTGCCTTACGCGCCTCCTCTGATGGGATGCGAAGATAGGATTCATTAAAGAGGTTATCTTCGATAATAACTCGTAAAATCCCCATAACAAAAGCCAAGTCACCGCCTGGTTTAATTGGAATCCATTCACTTCTATCTCCAACTGCTTGAGAATCAGCATTTGTTAGCATAGGAGCCACAGTGACACATTTTAGATTTTTATGAGTTCTTGCCTTTGCTAAAAGCTTTGCTTGGCGTTTAAATGGGTTACCAGCTTGGGCTGGGGCTGTACCAATTGTAAGTAGGTATTCACAATGCTCAAAATCTGGCTTTAAGTGTGGATACTTTTTAATATCGCCTAAATACACCGCCTCGCCAGCGCGCATTGAAAGACCACAAATAGATGTGTGACCTGAATAGTTTTGAGTACCAAAGGCTTTCACAAAACGGTGGATTATATACTGCTTTCGTCCATCATCACCGGTTCCAAGAACGCATAAACCATTGGCTTTTGGTCCGCATTTTGTATCATTTGGATCAATTGGAGTTTTTAAATCGCGAATTGAAGCCAACCCTTCTACATGCCCTTCTCCAAAAAGATCTCCACCATTTACTATCTCTTTTAAAAGCTGCTCTGGAGAAATTGTCTGCCACTTATCTTCACCCCGCTTTCCAACCCGCTTTAATGGAGCAAGAACGCGACCTTTATCATAAAGCCTATCAAAGGTAACATTTCCTCTTGCACAAGCAGTTGAGCGGTATTTGTAAGCTTCTGGTGAATCTTTGCCCAAAAGTTTAAAGCTCTCTTTTAAAGGTGTATTATATGGTATCCAAGGATCGGTTGAGAGAGGATTGTATGGATTCCCGCTAGCTTTTACAACACTCTGTGAAGCATTATCAATTTTTACCCTCATACCACAATGGCTTGTGCAACCATTACATACACCCATTCGCAATGAAAAATCACTATTTTTATCAAACGATGTGGCTAGTACACCCTCGGTTGATTGGGCATTTGAATAGATTGGGTCTTTTGGAGCCTTTCCGTTTCTGCTCATTGTAACTGCAGTGCCAAGCATCTTATTGTAACCAGCAACTGAAGCGGTAGCTGCAGCTAATGATGTTCCTATGAGAAAATTTCGTCTACTAGCTTGCATGTTTTACTCCTTGATAATTAGCTTCCATCTCTTCATCCCATGGGAAAAGAGCCATTACAATCGCCAAAAGGGCAATAAATGCTGCCCAGTTTGATGCCACAGAGATGATGCTGTTTTGTCCAAATAGTTCTGGAATATAATGTGTAAATCCAGGCATCGATCGAGGGATTTGCTGACCCCCAATAACTGTATTCCATCGAAATAGCCAAACACCAACTGCACTAATAACTCCCATCAAAAAGACAATCCAAAAAGAGTGGCGCATTTTGCTAAAACCAACTACCATTGGAACGATAAGACATAAACCATACTCTATATACACAACTGTTTCAAAATGAAGTGAGAAAAACTGCGCAAGCAACTCCTTGCCGGCCATTCCAAAAGGCATTGCAAAGCTAAGCCAAAGAGCTCTTACAACAAGGTCAATGACAATAAACCAAGCTAAAAGTTTTGCAAGAGAAGCCATCATTTGCATATCAACTTTTTTTGAAATTGAAAAGAATTTTTGAAAAATAGGCAAAAGCACAATTAAAAGCCCGGTTCCAGAAACCATAGCAGAGGCTAAAAATAGAATCGGCATCAATGGTGTATGCCACAATGTATTTGCATGGACTGCACCTAAAATATAGCCAGTGTATCCATGAACGCTAAGGGCTAGTGGAATTCCAATTGATCCAAGAATAAAACCCCATTTATGATCAATCTCATCATTTTTAGCATCAAGTTCTGTGCGCCCAAAAGCCAAGCAAGTATAGATTTTTTTCTTAATTGGCCCGCTTGTTGGAATGCGCTTTACAAAATAGGCTCTATAAAGCACTAAAGCTTCGATTAAAATTAAGATTGGATAGGCAATAAGCAAGAGCACGCCCCATTTCATTGGAGATGTTCCAAAATTCTCCCAGCCATACAAAAAGAAATTTATCAAACGTCCAGGCTGTTTTAAATCATCAATCAAGTTTAGTGGCGCAACTGCCAATAAAACAAAGGCCAATAGAAGTGAAAATCCCGCAATTGGCTTAAACTGTTTAAATCCAAAAACATGGGCAAAGCTTGAGATAATAAATGCTGCTGCTGAACTTCCAGTAAACCAAAAGTAGTTTGGCACATCAATTCCCCACGCTCTCATTGGAGAAATTGCCGCAATTGTACTCATCCACTCCATCACACTACCTCCTTGGGCAATTTTGCCCACTCTTTATCCAATTCATTTAACTCTTTACGAACCACATCATCTAATAAAGGTGTTGCTTCATGAACTGCTTCTAAGCGATTATCTAAACCTATATAAAAAACTTGAGGTCTATTGCCTTGATATGGTTTTAAAACAGTAGTTGGGAAATTTGCAAGCAGTTTTGAAACTTCAGATTGTGGATCATTTATATCACCAAAAACCCTAGCTCCCCCAACACAGGTTTCTACACATGCAGGCAAGAGCCCGTCTGCAAGTCTGTGGGCACAAAAGGTGCACTTATCAGCAACCTTTGTCTCTTTGTTGAAAAATCGCTTATCATAAGGGCATGCACTCAAGCAGTATCCGCATCCCCAGCAGATATCGCCATCAACCACGACTATCCCATCTTCACGCTTAAATGTAGCTCCGGTTGGACACACACTTACACATGAGGGTTTTTCGCAATGGTTGCAAAGCTGAGGAACATAGCCTTTGCGAACATTTGGGAAAGTTCCAAGCTCAAACTCGTTTACAAAAGTTCGATATTGGTCTTTTGGAACACTGTTTTCGACTTTGCAGGCTGCACTGCAAGCTTGACATCCAACGCATTGGCGCAGGTCAATGACCATTACATAATGGGCATTTTTATCGCCAATATATTTTGGATCTTTAGCATCTCGTCCTGGATTTTTTAGTGAAATTGCATGAGCGCTTGTTAAACCAAGAACGCTTGCAACGCCACCTTGCTTTAAAAACCAGCGACGTGAACGATCTGTTGCCATCGGAATCCTCCTTTAAGAGTTTTCCGAAAGTTTATCAAGCAAAAAGGAGAAACTAGGGAGTAGGTAGCAAGATTGTAAAACAAGCACCTTTTTGGTCATTTTTTACAAGCAATTGCCCAAAAGAGTGTTTTTCAATGATGATTTTACTCATATAAAGTCCAATTCCTGTACCGCTACTTGCATGTTTAGTACTCACATATGGTTCAAAAATTTTCTCAATTGGCTCAACCTTAACTCCGCCACCATTGTCGCAAATTGTAATAATAATTTTATCACTCTCTTGTGTAACATCAATTTCAATTTTGGGATTTAAAACCTTTCTTTCAAGCAAAACATCCTTTGCATTTGCCAATAGATTTAAAAAAACTTGGGCTATCTCATTTGCATATCCATAGGTGAAAATTTCATCTTTACATGTAAACTCGCAATCGATATTGTTATTTTTTAAAGCCGAATCCATAATCGAAATAGCATTTTTTACAGATTGGCAAACGTCAAAAGAGGCCTTTTGTTTATCTGAAGCAAAAAAGTTCCTAAAATCATCAATCGTATTGGACATAAAAGCAATCAGCCCTTCTGATTCGCGAATCTTTTCATGAAGGGTTTTGCTAGTAAGCTTACCCCTTTCATAAAGAAGCTCAATCCCAATAAGCAGTGTTCCAAGCTGGGTTAAAGGCTGGCGCCATTGGTGTGCAATATTGCCAATCATTTCACCCATGCTAGCAAGCTTGCTTTGGTGAATAAGCATTTGCTCTTTTTCGCGGGCAACTGCCTCGTTTGCCATCCGCTTTTGAATCTCGCTTACAACCCGTTTTTCAAGTGTTGCATTAAGCTCTTCAATACGCCTAATTAAAACCTCAAAGCCTACATGTAAAGCAACAAAAACAACAACACCAAGAATCATGACGATAATAACACTCTCAAAGATTGCATCATTTAAACGCTGTTTTGAAGCAGTGATGTCTTGAAAAAAAAGAACCTTAAAGCTTTTGTTATTTACCGTATCTTGTTTTATTTGATGCGTTGCATAGAGGAAATTATTATAATTAAAAAGAGATTTTAATGATTTTTGCTCATCCAAAGATGCTTTAAAAAGATTTTCAATAGAGCTTCCTTCTAGACTAATTGGCCTGTTTTTATCTACAACCATCATCGCCTCAAGCCCTGTAAGCTGGGAAATTTCGGCAAGAAAAAATTTTGGATCAATCTCAAAAACCAAATAGCCACCTTTTTTCCATGGAACGATAACCCGGTACCACAATTTTGTATCCATCCAAAAACCATGCTTTTTTTCACTCAAAGCTATTTTTGCTGGAGCATGGCTTCCTAAGTAAGCAAGCCTCTTGCCTTCTGGCGTATAAAATGCCATCGATGAAAGATAAGGATTTTCTCTTTTTAAAACATTCCATCGAAATAAAGAGAGCTCAACTAAACGCTCTTTATTTTGATTCACTAATGCTTTTGCAATACCAAATGAGTTTAAATTTGCAAATCCACGATTTCGATAAAAATCCTCAGTGCGTTTTAAAGTCTCAGTATAAACCGAATGGATCCGATCTACATAAAATTTTTGAGCCTCTTGGGTGAAATTTTTAGTATCCAAATAGCGCAGATAGACAAAAACAAAAGAGAGTAGGAAAAAAAGAGCTAAAACTAAAATAATAGTCTTGGTTTTAGTTGAGAGCTTCTCGTGCAGGATTTCTAATTTTTCAATCAATACTATATCCGATTCCGTAATGGTTTTTAATAACTTCTTTGCCAATTTTTTTACGCAAACTTTTAATTACAGCTTTTAATGCCTCTTTTCCAGGCGCATCATAACCCCATAAGTGATCTTCAATCGCCTCAAAGGTTACTGTTTTTCCACGACACGCTATAAAATACTCTAACAATCGACTCTCTTGAAGGGTTAGCGGAATCTTTTGATCTTTACATATAAGGCATTTTTGAGATGGATTGTAAGAGATATCTGAAGTTAAATGCACTTCAAGAGCATCTTCTACTAACTCAAGAGCACAAACCCGCAAAGCTTCCATGAGCATATTTTTATCAAATGGCTTTGTAAGATACTTTGTAATTTTTTGCTCAACCGCACGCCACAATCTTTGCTCATCCCTATGGGCACTTAAGACAATTACTGGAGTTTTTCGATCGCTTTTTCTAATGTATGAGATAACATCCAAACCATCAACATGAGGCATGCAAATATCGACCATTACAACATCGGGACGATACTCATCATAAATTTCGCAAGCCTCCTTCCCATCTTTTGCAACATATACTTTTTCAAAAAATAGCTCTAAAATCTGTGTTACATTCTCTCGGATTCCATTTTCATCTTCTGCATAGAGCACACTTTTATTCTCTAACACTCCTAAGACATTTTTATCCATCAACATCCTTATCTTTTAAAAGCCTTTTCATCTTTCGCTCCATTCGTTTTTCAAAAGCCTCATTTGATGGTGAATCACTACTTGAAAAGAGGGCTTTGCCATATAATATACAACCCTTATCTCCAGGATTGCAAGCTCGTTTTAAAATCGCACACTCATCATCAACAAACTTTGGACAACTCCAACCACCTTTGCTCACATCTACTCCTTTTGATTGACAATAGCTTCAAGGGCTAGATTGATTTTAGAGTATAAAAATGAAAAACCACTATCAATGAGTCTTTTTGGATAAACTTTGGAGCCTTGGAGTAAAATATTTGCTCCTTCGCCAAATTTTAGCTTTAAAATAAAAGGGGGCACTGGCAAAAAAGTTGGGCGATGTAAAGCTTTACCAATCGCCTTTGTAAACTCTTTGTTTGTTACAGGCTCAGGCGCTGTTAAATTATAAACACCCTCATACTTTTCCTCTTTTAAAACCAAGTTGTATGCACGGTACAAATCCTCAATATGTATCCATGAAAACCCCTGGTTTCCATCGCCTAAAACTCCACCAAGCCCCAATTTAAAAATAGGAAGCATCTGTTTTAATGCACCGCCATTTTTTCCAAGAACCACACCAAATCGAAAAATTACAATGCGAGCCCCTTTGGCTTTTTTAGCCTCCTCTTCCCAACTATGTGCAAGCTTGCCTAAAAAACCCTCATCAAACTCATTTGAACTCTCATCGTGACTTTTTGCATTTTCATATATCCCAACAGCCGAGGTTGAGATTAATATTTTAGGAGGATACTGCATTGAATTGAGTGCATTAACAATGGCTCTTGTTGTATCAATTCTACTTGAGATCATCGCTTTTTTATGAGCTTGGCTCCAGCGTTCAGAAATATTTGCTCCAGCTAGATTAATGATTGCATCACACCCTTTTAATGTTGCCAAAAGAGCGCTCTCATCTGCAAGAGTATGGCGAGTAATAGCAACAATTTCATGGTTGTTTTCCACAAAACGTTTTGAGAGGTAGCTTCCAACAAAACCGCTTACTCCGCTCATTGCAATACGCATAATAATCTCCTTTTGGCATATTATATCCTCTTTTCTCATCCAAAAAGAATATAAGTAAGCCCTTTAGAGAATAATTTTTCCATGATAGAGTTGATAAAAAAATAAAATTTGTAGCTGCTAAACGAGGTTGGCCATCCAAGGATGGCCAATGCAAAAGTTACTGCTCTTTTATAATCTTTTGAGTGAGGTGGATTGGGTTATTTATATCATCATGACCAAGTTTCACATAAATCATATCTGCACAAAAAGCTATGATTCCAAGTCCAGCAAACACTCCAAAAATAGAGCGTTTTATTCTAGCCATTGCCAACCTTGTTCCGCCATGTTGATCATAAGGAAGAGGAACCCATTTTATAACCAATCTATAAATTCCAATAGCAGCATGAACAACCATAGCAACAAGCAGTGCAAAATAAAAAAGACTCATACCTCCTTGATTAAACCTACTAATTGCTGATGCTGCACTAATTGAATCGTAAGTGGCTAAAACTGTTATCAAGTGAGCTCCACCCAAAAAAAGAAGCGCAAATCCACTTACACACTGCCAAATCCACAAAGATGTATCTGAATGTTTAAGTAATTTTTTATGCTCTAAAAAGATAAGATGCTGGCGATAATTTGTTGGAAATTTTCGCATTGCAAGAGCCGCATGAGCTACAAAGATAACGCTTACTGCCAAAGCAACGATGAGCGTTATCCATGATGCTGGTTTACCGAATATAAAAGCACCTTCGGATTGATGCACCATCCAGTCAAAGGCATCAGGGCCAAAAAGAATTGTCGATGTAAAAGCAATATGAAGTATAATAAACAAGCCAAGTAAACCACCCGTTAAGCTCTGATACCAATCGAGTTTAGCTGGAACTTTGCTGCGTTTTTTTGCAGGTGTTCGGCCTGTTAAGCACTCAATCACTCTACTTTGTGACATTTTATAATCCTTTAGTAAAAATTTTTATTTATTATTAAAAATATTTAATGAAATTATAATAGAAAAACTGAAAAATTACTTAAAAGTCCATTTTCAGGCATTTTCTTTTAGTTTCATCATATATTTTTAATTTAAACATAATCAATGTTACTAGTTTTAAACTTTAAGTTGAATTAGAAAAGTCCAAAAAATGTCCCAAATTATATAGTAAAATTGAGCTGGGTTTTACACATATTTTTTTGTTTTTTGATTTTTGATCTTCTATTAAACCCTTCATTAGGCTAGTTTCGTTATAATCGCGCTCAAAAAACCAAAGGGTCTAACGTGAGCAAAAATGCAACTACTTATGAACCGCATGATATTGAACAAAAATACTATCAAATTTGGGAAGAGAGAGGATATTTTGAAATAGATGGCAATAAGTCTATTCAAAAGGAAAATCAACGATTTTGCATTATGCTTCCTCCTCCAAATGTAACCGGTAGCCTTCATATTGGACACGCTTTTAACCACACCCTCATTGACATAATAACACGATACAAAAGGATGGATGGATATAAAACATTATGGCAGCCTGGAACCGACCATGCAGGTATTGCTACACAAAATGTAGTTGAAAAACAGCTCTTAGCCCAAGGGGTAACCAAAGAGGAGCTTGGACGGGAGAAATTTTTAGAAAAAGTATGGGAGTGGAAGGCAAAAAGCGGTGGAACAATTGT
>DDHL01000034.1:57946-58784 GCA_002352945.1 Campylobacteraceae bacterium UBA1877
CAATTGTTGGCCAAATGCGAAAACTTGGCGTCTCCCCTGCTTGGAGTAGAGAGCGTTTTACAATGGATGAAGGCTTAAAAAGAGCGGTTCGAAAAGCCTTTGTAAATCTTTACAATGAAGGTCTTATTGTTCGAGGCAGCTATATGGTAAATTGGTGTACTCACGATGGGGCCCTAAGCGATATTGAAGTTGAGTATGAACAAAACAAGGGAAAACTCTACCATTTGCGATACTACCTAGAAGATTCCAACCAATACATTGTCGTAGCCACCACAAGGCCTGAAACATACTTTGGCGATACGGCAGTTATGGTCCATCCAAATGATGAACGCTACAAAGATTTAGTAGGAAAAAACGTTATTTTACCACTTATTAATAGACCTGTTAAAATCATTACCGATGAGCATGTAGACCAAGAGTTTGGAACCGGTTGCGTTAAAGTTACGCCGGCTCACGATGTAAACGACTATGAAGTTGGAAAGCGCCACAACCTTGAATTTATAACCATATTTGATGAATCTGGAATTTTAAATAAAGAGTGTGGTAAATTTGAGGGTTTAGAGCGGTTAGAGGCTCGTGATATAGTTGTAAAAGCCTTAGAAGAAGGAGGCTTTGTAGAAAAGATTGAAGATTATGAAAATCAAGTTGGGCACTGCTATCGCTGCAAAAATGTGGTTGAGCCTTACATTTCAAAGCAGTGGTTTGTAAAAAAAGAGATTGCCCAAGGAGCCATCCAAAAGGTTAATGCAGGTTTAGCTCAATTCTATCCTGCCCATTGGATAAACTCTTTTAACGCATGGATGAAAGATTTGCGCGATTGGTGTATTTCAAGGCAGCT
>DDHL01000034.1:58996-59163 GCA_002352945.1 Campylobacteraceae bacterium UBA1877
GATTGGTGTATTTCAAGGCAGCTTTGGTGGGGCCATCAAATTCCAGTCTTTTACTGCCGTTCATGTAATCATGAGTGGGCAAGCGAGGAAGAGACCCAAACCCATTGTCCAAAGTGTCAAAGTCAAGATATCTATCAAGACCCCGATGTGCTTGATACTTGGTTTAG
>DDHL01000034.1:59403-61381 GCA_002352945.1 Campylobacteraceae bacterium UBA1877
GATGTGCTTGATACTTGGTTTAGCTCAGGTCTTTGGCCCTTTTCAACTCTTGGATGGGGAAATGGAGATTATGGAAAAGGTACATTGTGGCAAGAAGAGGATATGAAAGAGTTTTATCCAAATTCACTCATAATTACCGGTTTTGATATTCTTTTTTTCTGGGTTGCTAGAATGATGTTTCAAAGCGAAAACGCCCTCAAAGAACTTCCTTTTAAAGATATCTATCTGCACGCTTTAGTTAAAGATGAACACGGCCAAAAAATGAGCAAATCAAAAGGAAATGTAATTGATCCAATCGATACTATTAAAACCCATAGCGCTGATGCTTTGCGATTTACCCTAGCCTCACTAGCTGTTCAAGGGCGAGATATCAAACTTAGCTCTGATAAGCTAGATCAGATGCGAAATTTCACAAACAAGCTCTTTAATGCTTCAAAATACCTTCTACTAAATGCTCAAAAATTTGACGATTTAGATAAGATTGAAATCAAAACCGAACTTGGCCGCTATATGCAAAGCCGTTTACATGTAGCCACAAAAGAGGTTCGAGAACATTTGGAGACATATCGATTTAATGATGCTGCTACAACCTTGTATCGCTTTTTGTGGAATGAGTTTTGCGATTGGGGAATTGAGCTAAGCAAAGCTCAAAAAAGCTCAGTTGTCGAGCTTGGTGCTATTTTTAAAGAGGCTATGAAACTGCTACATCCATTTATGCCTTTTATTACCGAACACCTCTATCAAACTTTAAGCGCTTCTTGCTTAGAAGAGAGTGAGTCGATTATGATCAAGCCTTATCCGGCCGATACAAAACAAGATACTGAAATTGAACAGCTTTTTGAGAGAATAATTGAAGCAATTGTGAGTATTCGCCGCGCGAAGGCAACAATTGATATGGGCAACCAACGCATCAAAGAAGCTTACATTAAAAAAGATACTAGTGAAAATCTAGATAAAGCCCTGCCCTTTATTGAACTTTTAGCAAAGTGTGATAAAGTCTCTTTTACAGATGAAAAAATTGCTAATGCAGCCCGTGATGTGAGTGATAATTTAGAGGTTTTCATCCCCCTTTCTGGTATCGATTTAAGCCCGATTATTGCCCGATTAGAATCTCAAAAATCCAAGCTGCAAAAAGAGGTTGACAAACTAAGCAATATGCTCTCAAACGAGCGTTTTGTTGCCAATGCGCCTCAAAATGTTGTTGAACAAAACAAAAATGCTCTCAAAGATGCCCAAGCAAAACTTACAAAAGTAAGCGAAGAGTTAGAGAGCCTGCGCGCATAAAATGCAAACTTTTTACATGTAAAAGCTTATTAAAGCAAAGGTGGCAGGATGCTCCATACCATAATCGATTTTTTAGTTCAAACCATAGGCTCTTGGGGATATGCTGGCATTTTTTGCCTTATGTTTCTTGAGAGCTCCTTTTTTCCATTTCCTAGTGAAGTGGTTATGATTCCAGCTGGCTACTTAGCATACAAGGGGCAAATGAATCTTTTTATTGTGCTAATAGCTGGCATTGGTGGCTCTTTAGCAGGCGCGCTTTTTAATTACTATTTAAGCGTTAAGCTGGGACGTAAACTTTTATTAAAATATGGCGCTTACATTTGGTTTGATGCAAAAAAGCTTGAAAAGTTAGAAGAATTTTTTTACAACCATGGTGAAATCTCCACATTCAATGGCAGACTCATTCCTGGAGTTCGCCAATACATCTCACTTCCCGCAGGACTTGCAAGGATGAATCTTATAAGATTTAGCATCTACACATCCCTTGGTGCTGGAATCTGGGTGGCAATCCTTGTGGCTCTTGGCTATTTTATTGGTGAAAATGAGGCTTTAATCAAAGAGTATTTAAGAGTAATTATATATTTGGCTCTAGCCTTTGTTGGTTTGCTTAGTTTTGGATACTACCTTTACAAAAAGAGGTTTTAAAACCTCTTTACATGTAAAGCTACTTTTTAGAAATATCGCACTTTTTTGT
>DDHL01000034.1:61552-70378 GCA_002352945.1 Campylobacteraceae bacterium UBA1877
ATTTGTAATCATACAAAGCGGGCAAAAGTTGAGTATTCCTGCAATTAATGGAATAATTCCTAGAAAAAACCACGGTGCATAAGAAACCTTTCCTAACAAAAAGATTCCAGTTATAATAAGCGCGCTGCCTAAAATAATGCGAAATTTTCGGCAAAATGAACGAATTTTATTATAATCCATACAAAACCCCTTTTAAAATTTTCTCTATTTTATACAACCGATGCTAAATAGAACTAAAATTTTCTAAGCTATGATGGTTTTATTTGTTTATTTTAAGATTTAAAGCGTCACTGCTGTAACTTATACTCTAGTAAATAAGAGACTGTTTTTGTATAAGGTGCATCAATGCCAGCCTTTTGGAGTGTTTTAATTACAACGCCGCAAATTGCCTCAAGCTCCACTCTTCTGCCTTGCTCTACATCCACAAGCATTGAGGGTTTAATAGAATCAAAATCCCTAATTAACGCAAACATCTCATCTACATCCTCTTTGGATATATTCACTTTTAAAACCTGCGCAGCCCTAGCAGTTTCATTCATAAGCCCTAAAACAATTTGGCTTAATTTTGGATGGTTAGTCACAAACCCAGTTTTTACCTCTAAAAGCGCACAAAGGGCATTTACTCCATTATTTATTATAAGCTTTCTCCACAACTCTTTGCGAATATCTTCGGCTATGGTTGCTTTGACATTTGCCCCCTCTAGCGCATTTTTAAAATCATTTAAAAAGGGTTTGGATTTTTCGCTTAATCCACCCATAATAACATGGCTTTCTCCCAAAGCTTCAATATGGCCTGGACTTTTAATGTGAGCGCTGATTTTTACAACCAATCCTCCAATTACCAAATCTTTTGAGAAATATTGGCACAAAAGCTCCTCATTGCCAACACCATTTTGCAAAGAGATGATAAAAGGTTTTCTATTAAGCTTATCAATCTGGGGCTTTAAAATTTTGGCAATATTTTCTGTTTCGTTTGATTTTGCAAGTATAATCAATCCATCATACGCACTTAGGTTTTCTTTTGCAAACTCATCTAAGCTGAGCCCATCTACTTTTTGGCAAAAATCAAGATTTGGATGCTTTACATGTAAAACATCTTTTTGCATTGCTTCTAAATGTTTTCCTCTGGCTATAAAAGTTACATCCTCTTTTGCATTTTTTAATGCCGCACCTAAAAATCCTCCTACACCCCCAGCGCCAATAATAGCCAATTTCAATCTAACTCCTTATTTAAGAGATTACGCTATTTTACAAAAATTAATCCAAAATCCAACCACAAAAAATAGGCACTACTTTACATGTAAAGCTTTTTATTTACCAAATTTTTACATTAAATTGGCTAATATAAATACTTTTAACTTCTACATGTAAAGAGAATTATGCAACTTTTAAACGAGATTATCAAAGATCGATTTCTTATTATTGATGGCGCTATGGGCACACAGATCCAATCGGCTAAAATTCCACAAGAAGCTTGGGAAGGAAACGAGGGGTGCAACGAGCTTTTAAATGTAACTGCACCCGATGTGATTTTAAAAATCCAAAAAGCTTATTGTGAAGCTGGAGCTGATATTATCAAAACAAACACCTTTGGCGCGATGGATTGGGTGCTAGATGAATATGATATTGGACACAGAGCTTATGAGCTAGCTTTTGCTGGAGCTAAGTTAGCAAAAGAGGCAGCTAAAGATTTTAGCCATATTAAACCGCGCTTTATCGCTGGAGCTTTAGGGCCTGGCACGAAACTGCCCTCACTTGGACATATCGATTATGACACAATGTATGCAGGTTATGCTAAAAGCTCACGCGGCTTGATTGAGGGAGGAGTGGATCTATTTTTGATTGAAACAGCTCAAGATCCACTACAAATCAAAGCAGCCTTGCATGCTATATTTGACACTCAAAAAGCTTTACATGTAAAGCTTCCTGTTATGGTTTCAGTTACAATTGAACTATCTGGAACTATGCTTATTGGAACCGATGCAGCTACTATTGCTGCCATTTTAGAGCCATTTGAAATTTTTAGTCTTGGCATAAATTGCGGCACAGGACCAGAGCAAGTTTTACCACATCTTAAAACCCTCTCAGAAGTTTGGCCCAAAATTTTAAGCATCCATGCAAATGCCGGCTTGCCTCAAAACAGAGGTGGGAAAACTTTTTATCCTATGGATGAAGAGAATTTTGCCAAGGAACAGGCTAAGTTCTCTACTATTGATGGAGTTGCAATTATGGGAGGATGCTGCGGAACGACTCCAAATCATATCAAAGCTTTAGAATCAGCGCTTCGTGGCAAAAAGCCAAAACCGCCAACTGGCAAACAAAGCCCCTCCATTGCATCCCTTTTTGAGGTAAAAAGCCTTACCCAAACCCCACCTCCATTTTTAGTTGGAGAGCGCAGCAACGCCACAGGTTCTAAAGCTTTTAGAGAGCTTTTACTTGCTCAAGATTTTGATGGAACCTTAAGCGTTGCAGGAGAGCAAGTTAGAAGTGGGGCCCATGGGCTTGATGTAAGTGTAGGTTTTGCTGGAAGAGACGAAGCTGAAGATATGAAAAAAATCGTATCTTTATACTCTCAAAAAACCCCGCTTCCACTCATGGTTGATACTACACAATTAAGCGCACTTGAGGCTGGCTTAAAGTGTATTGGCGGACGCCCAATTATAAATTCAGTCAATCTTGAAGATGGCTTAGAAAAGTTTGATGCAGTCTGCTCGCTAGCTAAACGCTTTGGGGCAGCTCTTGTCTGTTTGACAATTGATGAAAAAGGGATGGCAAAAACAAAAGAGCAAAAAGTCTCAATCGCAAAGCGCATCTTCCAAAGAGCCGTAAACTTACATAAACTGCGCCCATCTGACTTGGTTTTTGACTTTCTTACCTTTACAGTTGGAAGTGGCGATGAAGAGTACAGAAATGCAGCAATTGAGACGATTGAAGCTATTAAAGAGTTTAAAAAACTCTACCCTGAAGTTGGCTTTGTTCTTGGGGTTTCAAATATCTCTTTTGGACTTGCTAAACATGCAAGAGAGTATTTAAACTCCATCTTTTTGCACCACTGCGTTCAAGCTGGACTTACTATGGCAATTGTAAATGTAAAAAATACCCTTCCTTTGCATAAAATTGGCGATGCTGAACGAAAAGTGTGTGAAGATTTACTCTTTAACAACCAAAAAGATGGAGATCCTCTTTTTGCCTTCATCCGCCATTTTGAAGGTGTTAAAGCCGATTCAAATGATAAAAAAGATCCCTATGAGGGCTTAGATTCAAAAACACTTATCCATAAACTCTTAATTGATGGAAATAAAAAAAGGATGCTCGATGAGCTTGTTGCAATAAAAGAGCAGATTGCTCCTGAAGTGATTATTAATGAAGTGCTCATTGGAGCAATGAAAGAGGTGGGAGATCTTTTTGGATCGGGTAAGATGCAGCTTCCTTTTGTACTCCAATCAGCCGAAGTAATGAAAGCAGCGGTAGATTATTTAAAACCATTTTTACCAAAGAGCAATAAACAAAGCCAAGCAACGCTTATTCTTGGAACTGTCAAGGGCGATGTGCACGATGTTGGCAAAAACTTAGTAGATATCATTTTAACAAACAATGGATACAAAGTTATAAATATTGGCATAAAAGCAGACATTCAAACCTTTATAGACGCTTACCATAAACATAATGCCCACGCTTTAGGAATGAGCGGATTGCTTGTAAAATCCACTTCGGTTATGAAAGAAAATCTTCAAACCTTAAAAGATAAGGGCATAAATGTGCCTATTCTTTTAGGAGGAGCTGCACTTAATGACTCCTTTGTAGAGGAGTACTGCCGGCCAAATTATGATGGTCCTGTCTTTTACTGCAAGGATGCTTTTGAGGGAATTTTGGCGATGAGCCGTATTGAAAAAGGCAATTTTGACACAAAATTAAGCAGCGTTAAAAAGATTGCCAAACCGCAAAAACCAAAAGCGGAAAAAAAGGCTCTTCCAAAAGATATTAAAATGCCCCGCAGGGATATTCCTGTGCCAAATCCGCCATTCTGGGGGGTTCGGGAGATAAAAACAGATGTAAAAAATATTGCATATGAGTGGATAAACCATAAGCTTTTATTTTCTAGTCGCTGGGGCTATAGTGCGAAAGGTTTGAGCAAAGAGGAGAAAATCATTCAACAAAAAGAGCTCTTGTGGCCTCTATTTGAACGCTTAAAAGGTGATATCCAGAGGCTAGATCTTTTTGAGCCTACTTTAATTTATGGATACTATCCATGCCGCAGCAAAAACGAGAGCCTATATATTTTTGATGAATCAAAAGGTTGGAATTTTGGAGAAAAACCATCTAAAACCAAGCTAGAAGAGGCAATTCATATTCTCAATTTTCCTCGCCAACAATCAAAGCCATACCGATGCTTGAGCGATTTTTACCATAGCGAGCACGACGATGTAGTAGCTTTTACTTGCGTAAGTGCGGGCAAAAAATTTAGCCAATACGAAGCCAAGCTTTATAAAGAGGGTAAGTATCAAGAGTACTATTTGATGCATGGACTCGGGGTTGAACTTGCTGAAGCCTTAGCAGAAATTGTACACAAACAGATTCGCCTTGATTTAAATATTGCCAATAATGAGGGCAAAAGTTTAAAAGATGTTAAAATGTCCAGGTATCAAGGATGCCGATACTCTTTTGGGTATCCTGCATGTCCAGAAATTGCCGATACTAGAGTAATTTTTGATCTATTAAAACCTGAAAGATTTGGGATTGAGCTTAGCGAAACATTCCAAATCCATCCAGAGCAAAGCACAACTGCCATAGTCACATACCATCCAGAGGCGCTCTATTTTGCAACTTAAAAAGCCTCTAAATGGCTTCTAGGGTGACCTTTTGGTCAGCCTAGAGGTTTATTTCTCAAAATTACAAAAAAGGATTCTAATGAAATCACCAAAAGGTTTCAAAGGTAAATACTTCTGCCTTGCTGCAATTACAGCAACTGTATCGGCTGCAATGCTTCAAGCGCAAGCGGCAAGTCTAAGCGAGACAGTAAGTTTTAATCAAGAGTATGAAACAGATACTCAAGAGGAAAAGGAAACCCAGGTTGATGAGACACCAGTTGTTGTCATCTCAAAAAAGATTGCGTCCGAAAAATCTTCAATCATAAGCGCAAACAAAACTCCAACAAGCCCTACAAATCTTACAGACAATGTCTCCATCATAAGTGCAAAAGAGCTTAGCTTAAAAGGCGCAACCACTATAAAAGATGCCCTTCAAAACATTCCAGGAATCTCTATAAACCAAAATGGAAGTTTTGGGCAAACATCTTCATTTTATTTACAAGGAATGGATAACAAATACACCCTAGTGCTCGTTGATGGAGTAAGTATAAATGACCCTTCAAACATTTCAGGTGCAAATCTTTCACACCTTATGCTAAATGAAATTGAACGTATTGAAATTATCAAAGGAGCCCAAAGCGGAGTTTGGGGGGCCAATGCAGCAGCTGGGGTTATTAATATTATCACAAAAGAGCCAGAGCCTGGCTTGCACGGTTTTACATCTTTAGAACTTGGAAGTTATGGATATAAATATTTAACAACTGGATTATCGTACAAAACCCATTTAAGCGATATAGCTTTTAATGTAGGTAAACTTGAAACAAATGGTCCAAGCGCACAAGCTCCAAAAGGTGAAAATATTGACCAATATGAAGACGATCCTTATTACAACACTACTTTGCAAATTAAACTTGGTCACTGGATAGATAGTAACAATCGCATTGAAGCTAGTATTAAAGATGTCGACTCAAAAGTTGAATATGATGGATGGGGCGATCCAAATTCAAGCGAGTATGCAAACTATAAACAACGTCAGGTATCAGCAAACTATCAACACTACCATAATGCCCACACGATAACTCTAAGCGCCTCTAAAAGCAAATTTAAAAGTGACTACATTGAGCCATTTTTTTCTTCTCAATTTCGTGGCGACTCTCAAGAGATAGAGCTAAAAGATCGTTTCAGATACAGTAACTCTGGACTACTGCTTTTTGGAGCAAGCTTTGGAAAAGATGTGGCTAAAAGCGGAAGTGATAAAAAAAGCTCCAAAAAACAAGCTGCTTTTATCAATCACACCTACACACTTGATTCATGGGTTTTTAATCAAGCCTTTCGATACGATTCGTATGAGCTATTTGACAATGAAGTTACTGGAAAATTAGGAGTTTCGTATCTATTTGATAAGAATTTTAAAATATATGCAAATGCTGGAACAGCCTATAGAGCACCCAATATAATAAATATGCTCAACCCTTGGGGGCTTAGCAATTTTGACTTAAATCCAGAATCGATTCAAAGCTACAATGTTGGCTTTAACTACCACTTTTTACATGTAAATCTTTTTTATAATCAAATTAAAGATTTAATTGATTTTAATCAAACTCTTTGGCAATACCAAAATATTTCAGGCAAATCCACATTTAAAGGAGTAGAAATCTCTTTTGAGCAAGCATTAAGTCAAAACCATCTTTTAAATCTAAACTACACTTACACAGATGCGAAAGATGAAGATGGAAATAGGCTAGCAAACAGGCCTACCTACACAGCATCTGTGAATCTTATTTATGCTCCAAGAAAAGATTTTACCAACTCTTTAATTACAGAGTATATCGGGCCACGCACAGATAGTGGTGACACACACAAGCAGACTGGACGCTATTTTCTAGCTCATTTAAGCACCCAATACTCTCTTAATAAAAACTGGACAATTGAAGGAAAAATAAAAAATATTTTCGATAAAAATTATCAGGAAGTTGATGGGTATACTACCCTTGGAAGAAGCTTTTATGTAGGCTTTAAGGCGAGCTTTTGATGATTGCCCATCTAAGAAAATATATATGGTATAAATTTTTAAACTCGCTTTTTTTGGGACTCTCAACCGGAAGCGTCTTTATACTCTACACTCCTTTAAAACCATCCATATATAGCTTAGGTGGGATTTTTCTAGCATTGGGCCTTTTAGTAGTGGCAAAATTTTACGCATCTATGATGAATAGGCAAATATTTTTTGCCACTACCTTGCTGGTTGAATTGATTGTTTTGTGCATGGTTTGCTACTTTTTAATCTTTTCTTACGGCTATATGAGCGCTCTTTTGATCTATATTGGCTATCAAATCACCTTTATTTTTGGCAGCTACCTTGTTCGAGCTGAAACTCTTTCATTAGCCAAAGCAAAGGCAATGGGGCTCGTTGATGTGGCAAAACAAAAAGGTTATTTAATAGGAATGGTTCTAGCCTATGGGTTTTATAAAATACTTGAATTTATTGGAATTGCTGACAAACAAGAGCAAGTTTATGCTCTGCATTTCATACTTTTAATCTTGCAAATTGCTATTATTATCCTCGTCATCCAAGCCTTTACATGTAAAGATTTAAAAACCATTTAACACTTTTTGTTAGAATTTCACTTTTAAAAAAAAGGAGTTTACATGCCCAGTTCGATTGGATGTTTGCGAATTGTAAGCGTAATTGAAGGGATCTCATTTTTAGCGCTACTTTGTTTTGCGATGCCCATAAAATATATTGCTCAAGATCCTGAGCCTGTTCGAATTATTGGCATGACTCATGGGATTTTGTTTATCCTCTTTTTAATTTCATTAGTTAGCGCATGGTATCAGCACCAATTTAGCAAAAAGTTTCTACTTCTTTGCCTTGGATGCTCTTTAGTTCCTTTTGCACCTTTTTGGCTTGAAGGTGTCTTAAAAGAGCGCCAAGAAGCTCTAAAATAGCTATTTTTTTCTACTTCTTTTTTCTCTTAAAATACGGCGCAAAGCCATCTTTCGTCTAATATCACGCAAGGCATCGGGCTCTAATCCACCTGTATATTTCGCCTTTGCTTGCTGGATCTCTTTTCCAAGCTCTACATCCAAATGCTCGCCCTTTGTCATAGCCAAAATTTGTGATGGAAAAACGCTTCTATGGCCCGTCATCAAAAAGGCAATAATGCACGAAAGTGCGGCGTAGTGGATGATTTCCATCCCAAACAGTTCCCCTGCCATGATAATCGCCGCAATGGGCGCATTGGTCGCCCCCGCCAACACGCTCACCAGCCCAAGAGCAGCAAAAAACGGAATGTACCCCTCTACTAAATGCCCAAACACATTGCCACTGGTCGCCCCCACAAAAAAGAGTGGTGTGATGATGCCCCCACTCCCACCAACACCCAAGGAAAGAGCCGTAAAAAGCGCTTTTAGTGGGGCGTCATACCACTGGATATTTTGATGCAAAATCGCTTCATTGCTAAGGGCTAACCAAATCGTTTCCATGCCTAGCCCCAAATAGCGCGTCGAGGTAAAGTACGCCAACACGGCAATGACAATCCCTCCCACAAAAGGGGTCAGCAAATAGTGCCATTTGATAGCACGAATCCATTGGTGGATTTTTTGAATCACATTGATCATCAAATCTGAAATCAACCCAAAAAAGATGCCCGCCAGCACCACCCAAAACGCAATCGTAATGTCAAATCCAGGCAAATCAAAATAGCTAGCTTTAATCAGCGTGTACTCTAAGCCCAAAAATTGTGCCATGGCGTACGCCGAAAGTCCTGCCACGATAGAGGGCAACAATACATCGTACATGATGGCCCCGACGACCAGTATCTCCACACCAAAAAGCGCCCCCGCCATCGGCGTGCCAAAGACGGTAGCAAACCCTGCGCTAATGCCACAAATCACAAGCTTTTTACGGTCATTGGGGGAGAAGTGAAACATTTTACTAAACAACGACGCCGTGGCTGCCCCTATTTGTGCGCCTGGCCCCTCTTTACCTACAGACCCGCCCGCAAAAATCGTCATC
>DDHL01000023.1:0-6490 GCA_002352945.1 Campylobacteraceae bacterium UBA1877
GTTGCCTTACCGCTTGGCTATACCCCAGCAACGCTTTGTAATGAGGGTGAAATTATAGTGATTTTCGATTTGTTTGTCAAGGAGTTTTGGATATAATAATTGCAATTTGTAAATAAAGGGATAAAATGACACCGTTAGAACGCGTTAAAGAGGCAATAGTCGCCCTAAGAGAGGGTAAAATGGTTATGATGGTTGATGATGAAGATAGAGAAAACGAGGGAGATTTAGTTTACGCATCAGTCTTTTCGACCCCAGAGAAAGTAAATTTTATGGCTAGCCACGCTAAAGGTTTGATCTGTGTGGCAGTGACAAAAAAAATCGCAAATAGGCTCAATCTTGTTCCAATGGTTCAAAACAATGACTCTTCATATGAAACTGCTTTTACAATCTCTGTTGACGCAAGAGAGGCAACCACTGGAATTTCAGCGTTTGAACGTGATATGACAATTAAAATCTTAGCAGACTGTACCTCAAAACCTTCAGATTTAGTTAAACCTGGCCATATTTTTCCACTCATTGCAAAAGAGGGCGGCGTGCTTGTCCGAACAGGCCATACTGAAGGCTCAGTTGATCTTTGTCGGTTAGCAGGACTCAAAGAGAGTGCCGTTATTTGTGAAGTTATGAAAGATGATGGAACAATGGCAAGACGTCCAGATTTGGATAAGTTTTGCAAAAAATACACAATTCCTATGGTTTATATCTCTGATTTAGTTGAGTATAGAATGCTTCACGAATCGCTCATTAGAGTAATTACAGAATCAAACACAACTTTTCAAGGAGCGCAAGCCCGCCGATACGATTTGGTTGACCATAGAGATAACCACCATATTGCTTATGTATTTGGAAAACCAAAGACAAATGCAGCGGTAAAGTTTCACAATATTATTCCAGATAGCGAACTTCTTGCATCGTCGCTAAAATTTAATGCACTTATGGATTCGATTGAGTATTTAAAACAAAATGGAGGAGCACTCATATTTTTAGGCTCCCAAGAGACCCCAAATATTCAGATGCGCGAATATGGAATTGGGGCCCAAATAGTTAAATTTTTAGGAATTGAAGAGATTGATCTTTTAACTACTACAAAAAACAAAGAGTTTGTAGGCATTAGCGGCTTTGGTCTAACAATAGCGCGTCAAATTGATTTGTCTAAAAACGAGTAACCCTCTAGTTTTAATAGGGCGATCTTTTTATCAATCCCGCTTCCATAGCCTACCATCTTGCCATCTGATCCAATTACTCGATGGCAAGGTATAATGATTGAAATGGGATTTTTATTATTTGCGCCACCAACAGCACGCACTGCTTTTGGGTTGCCAATCAATTGTGCTATATCTTTGTAGCTTACGCAAGTTCCATATGGGATGGTTTGCAATGCCTTCCAAACCTTTAACTGAAAAGGGGTGCCTTCTGGTTTGATTTTAAGAGAAAAATCTTTTAATTTCCCCTTGAAGTAAGCCTCTAGCTCATCAACGGCTTGGAGCAGTTCGGGGGTTTGGTCTTTTGAGTCCGAAGCTTTAAACTCCAAAGATGTTATGGCGCCATCATGGCTACAAATTGTAATTGGTCCTAATGGACTTTGAAAACAATATGAATGCATAAAACTCCTTTTTTGGAAGTATAGCATTTACATGTAAAAACAAGGAGTCAAAGATGTATGAAGATAGAGTTAAAGATTTAACCCTTACGGCTTTAGTAGCCGATGCTTACAGCTTAGGCGCTCACTGGGTTTATGATGAAGAGCAGTTAAAAAATCTTCCAATTAACTGGAGCAGACTCAATGCCCCGCAGTCAATATTTCACCGAGGAAAAAAAGCGGGAGATTTTACCCATTATGGTGATCAGCTTGTTTGGCTTTACCAATTTTTGCAAAATAAAACAGACTTTGATGGAAAGTTATACCAAAGTTTTTGGTTTCAAAAGATGCAAAAATATGATGGTTACATTGATGGCTCATCTCGTACAACGATGGAAAATATTAAAAACAAACTTACTCCAAGTGGGGCAGACTCTTCTGATTTGTCTATTGTTGGTCGCATTGCTCCGCTTCTTTTGGTTTCTAAAACAAAGGAGGAGTTTTACAAAAATGTAGAAAATTTTATAAAAATTACCCACAATAGTCAGCTAGCAGTAACATGTGGTCAATTTTTTGCAAAACTTCTTATAAACGTGCTTAATGAGGGTTTGAATTTAGATTCGATAACAAATTTAAAAAAAGATTTTAGCCCTGAGTTTTGGCAAATGGTTCAAAAAGGAATTGATTCAAAAGATAAAGATACATTCAAAGCGATTCGTGATTTTGGTCCGGCTTGTTCAATCAATGAAGGTTTGAGCGCTACGGTGCATCTTCTTGTAAAATATGATGATTTAAAGACTATGCTCATTGAAAATGCAAAAGCCGGAGGAGATTCAAGTGCAAGAGGAATGGCAGCAGCAACTATTTTCAAAGCGGCTCATCCTAGCGCAAAACTGCCCCAAGCTTGGTATGAAATGAACATAGATACAAATCTTTAAAAGTTTTTAACCAGCCTTAAAAGAAGCTTTAGGTAAAATTTCTAGCTAAAAATATATACTCAAGGACAGATTGTGAGAGCATTAATTAGCGTAAGCGACAAAACGGGCATTGTTGAATTTGCTCAAGGTTTGGCTGCACTTGGCTGGGAGATTGTATCCACAGGTGGTACATTTAAGCAGCTTCAAGATGCGGGAATAAAAGCTGTTGAAATAAGTGAAGTTACAAAATTTCCAGAAATGTTTGACGGAAGAGTCAAAACACTAAACCCTTACATCCATGGCGGCATTTTACACAAGCGCGACAATCCTTTACATGTAAAGACTGCCAAAGAGCATAGCATTGTTGGAATTGATTTGGTTTGTGTCAATCTCTATCCATTTAAAGAGACTATTGCAAAAACAGATGATTTTGATACTATCATTGAAAATATTGATATTGGCGGACCAGCCATGGTTCGAAGTGCGGCTAAAAATTTCCAAGATGTACTCATTGTAACGGATGTAAATGATTATGATAAGGTTTTAGATGCACTAAAAAATAAAAAAGACTCCATTGAATTTAGACGCGATTTGATGATAAAGGCGTTTGAGCATACAGGTGCGTATGATGCTATGATTGCAAACTATATGAATAAGCGTTTTAACAACGGTTTTGGTCAAAAGCAGTTTATTGTTGGAAGCAAGGCGTTTGATACAAGATATGGAGAAAATCCGCATCAAAAAGGAGCGCTTTATGAGTTTGACTACTTCTTTTCAAACAATTTTAAAGCTCTAAAAGGTGAGGCTAGCTTTAACAATATGACCGATATCCACGGGGCAGTTAAAATTGCAGCTGCTTTTGGAAAAGCTCCGGCGGTTTCAATTATTAAGCATGCTAATCCATGTGGATTTGCCATTAAAGACAATTTGCTTGAAAGCTACACAGAAGCGCTAAAATGTGATCCAATCTCAGCATTTGGCGGAGTTGTGGCAATAAATGGAAAGTTAGATAAAGCCTTAGCAGAAAAAATAAATGAGATTTTTATTGAGGTAATTATTGCTGCAAATGTGGATGAGGATGCTTTAGCAGTTTTTGAAAAGAAAAAAAGGATTAAAATCTTCACCCAAGAGAGCCCATATTTAATCTTAAGTAACGATCCATTTGATTTTAAGCATGTTGATGGAGGGTTTGTATTTCAAGAGAGTGATAAAGTAGGTGAAAATGAGGTTAAAAATGCGAAACAAGTAAGCTTTCGCCAAGCGTCTCAAAAAGAGTTAAATGATCTTGAAATTGCCTATAAAGTTGCAAGTTTAACCAAATCAAACTGTGTTGTTTATGTCAAAGATAGTGCAATGGTTGGAATCGGCATGGGAATGACAAGCCGCGTTGATGCTGCAAAATGCGCACTTTTAAAGGCTAAAGATATGGGGCTTGATGTAAAAGGTTGCGCTATGGCAAGTGAGGCGTTTTTTCCTTTTAGAGATAGTGTTGATGCCGCAGCTGCTGCTGGAGTTAGTGCTATCATCCAGCCTGGAGGCAGTATTCGCGATGAAGAGGTTATCGGGGCTGCTAATGAGCATAATATTGCTTTATATTTTACAGGTGTTCGCCACTTTTTACACTAAAAATTAAAGCTTACATGTAAAGCAAAAACCCAAGCTTTACATGTAAGGCTAAACTTTTTACATGTAAAGGAAAAAACTTCCTTTACATGTAGATAATTAACTATTTAAAAGTGTTTTTAAATCCTCGTTTGCATCGCCAGTTAAGTGAAGATTGAAGTGTTCTTGCAAGAAACTAAAAATATCATCTGTTACAAATTGGGGCGGTTTTGGTCCAAGGTAAATATCTTGGATTCCAATGCTAAATAAAGATAGTAAAATGAGTACTGCTTTTTGCTCCATCCAGCTAAGCACAATTGAGATTGGCAAATCATTAACTGGTGTATTGAGCGCTTCACTTAGCGCAAGAGCAATATGAATGCCACCATTACTGTCGTTGCACTGTCCAAGATCAAGATATCTTGGAATGCCAGTATCAGCTACCGTTCCAAAATCGATATCATTAAATCTAAATTTTCCACAACTTGAAGTTAAAATGACACAATCATTTGGAAGGCTTTGAGCCATTTGTCGATAGTATTCTCCACCTTTTCCAGGAGCGTCGCATCCTGCTATAACAAAAAATCGTTTGATTTTGCCAGAGTTGATTGCATCTAAAATTTGAGGCGCTAAGGTAAGGATTGTTTTGTAATGGTGTCCGGTTTGGAGTGTGTCTTTGGCATCAAAACCAGTGATATCAGGTAATTCAAGAGTTTGGGCAATGACTTCGCTAAAATCATTTCCAACAATCTTTTTACCCGCTTCAACGCCTACAATATCGTAAGTATAAAGTCTATCTACATAAGTAGCGCTCTTTTTTGGAGGCACAATGCAGTTAGTATTTACTATGATAGTTCCATTCCAAGCCTCAAAAAGTTTATCTTGATCAAACCAAGCTTTGCCAATATTTCCTTTTAAGTGCGGGAATTTACGAAGCTCTGGATATCCGTGAGCCGGAAGCATTTCTGAGTGGGTGTAGATGTTAATCCCCTTGCCCTCAGTCTGTTTTAAAAGTTCATGGAGCATATCTAAATTGTGCCCGCTTACTAAAATTCCTTTTCCTTCGGCTCTGTTTTGACTTACTGTAACTGGCGTTGGAATGCCAAGATTAGATGTGTGTGATTCGCTTAAGATATTCATCATCTCAATGCCGGCTGAGCCGATTTTCATGAGCTGTTTGATGTGATCATCAAAATTAAAATTTACATTTGTAAGTGTAAAATATAGAGTTTGAGCTATAACATCATCAACCTTTTTTGTATCGGCGCCAAATTCATTTGCGTGGGTTCTATAGGCGCTTAATCCTTTAAGACCGTAAATCATAATATCTTGAAGCTTTGCTAAATTAGCATCTTTGCCGCAAGTTCCTCTAGTTTGTCCCTTTGCGCCGCAACCCATAAGGGCACTCATCGAACATTGATCACAAAACATTGAAATAGACAAAATTTCTCCTTTTTTTAAAAATTTGTCAAATCGTATCACTCAATTTGAAAAAAACCGTTGATTGACATCAATCAAAGAATTTTTTTTCGCCATTTAGTGATCAACAATGCTTTACCAATTAATGCAATTCTAAGCCAATGCGCCCTATAATTCCCAAAACATGTACAGGCTCATGGATTGAGCGTACAATACGGTTGCATGTACTCCTTTGCTTCACGTCCCTTGTAATCCTCTTTACATGTAAAATTTTTTAGGAGTTCTAATGAACATTTTACGCAATTTTGCTTTTGTAGTTGGGTTATTGGTGGCATTTCAAAGTGCTGTGTTTGGATTTTTTAGTAGTTACAATTACATCTCCCCTGAAGAGACAGCAAAGATTATCAAAACAGCTCCAGAGTCGGCTGCAATTGTTGATATTCAAGTAGAAGAGGGTTTTAAAAAAGAGCATTTAAAGGGTGCAATTGATACATACTCATATCCAGTCAAATCGGATGCTGATAAAGCAAAACTAGAAAGTGCAATTCCTGCTATTAAAGCTGATCAAAAAGTTATTATCGTTTGTCCACGAGGTGGCGGTGGAGCAAAAAGAGCTTACGATCACCTTGTTGAAAAAGGCATTAGTGAAGATAGAATCTTTATCCTCGAAAAAGGTCAAGAGGGTTGGCCGCGAGAGAAAATTAGTGATGTCTTGGTAAAATAATGAATCCATCAACTGATTGCATCGACTGTAAAGCGTGCATGAAGGGGTGTTTAATGATGGGAGAGTTTACCGACTCTCCTAAAACACTCCTTGAGAATATAAAAAATTCGCCAGCAGACATGGCTTTTTCTTGTGCAGTTTGTGGATACTGCTCCCACGTTTGTCCAAAAGATATTAGTATTGAAGCGTATTTTATTGAACGAAAAAAGGAGCTAGCTCCAACTGAGCTGAAAAATTATGGCTACCGTTCTA
>DDHL01000023.1:6705-19090 GCA_002352945.1 Campylobacteraceae bacterium UBA1877
ATGGCTACCGTTCGGTGCTTTTTCATCAAGTATTGAGTTTTTCAAAAACCTTTACAACCATTAAAAAGTTTAGCCAAGATGATTATTCAAATATGGCTTTTATGCCAGGGTGCGCTCTTAGCTCATACTCTCCTGAACTTGTTAAATCCATAATTAAATACCTTCGCTCAAAATTGCCTGGTATAAATGTACTCATGCAGTGCTGTGGAAAGCCCATGCGTATTGTTGGAGATATGAAGCGTTTTGAGAAGTACTATGGGTATTTAGAAAGTGATATCCAGCGACTTGGGGTAGATACGGTTGTAACTGCTTGTGAAAACTGTTATATGAGCTTAAAAAATCTCTCACCCCATGTAAAAACAGTCTCTTTGTATGAGGTTTTAGCAGATGTTGGCATTCCAGAGCGTGATTTTAGCCATGTGACTCCGGTTACCCTGCATGATCCATGCCCAACACGTTACGAAAAGTCCCTTCATGAAGCTGTACGAAAAATTTTGCACCAAATGAAGCTTGAATTTGAAGAATTTAAGTTTAATCGTACAAAGACGCAATGTTGTGGAAGTGGTGGAATGTTAGCTTTAACGAACCCCAAATTATCCCGTGAACAGATGGTAAATAGAGCTAATCAAACTCAGCGTGATACTATTGTTAGTTATTGCCAAGAGTGCTGCAACTCCATGACACGAGGCGGTAAGAAGGGAGTTCATATTTTGGACTTACTCTTTGATGAAGAGGTGTCAACAAGTTTAATTCAGCCAAAAATGACGACAATAAAGTCATGGTTGAATCGGTATAAAACAAAACGGATGATAACAAAATTAGAGGGCTAAAATGCGAATGTTTGGACTTTTTTTACTACTGCCAATTGTTAGCTTTGCACAAAGCGTTTCAATCTATATGTGGGGAGGCAGCAGTGCAGTTAATGCCTATATGGACGAGCATATCATTCCACTGATAAAAAAAGAGAAAAATATCGATTTAAAACGTGTTCCCATTGAAGATCCAAAGACGATACTGCGCAGAATCCAAATGGAGAAAAACGCCCATAGAAATGGGGATGTTGATGTGCTTTGGATAAATGGTGAAAATTTTAAACTAGCTAAAGATTTAGGGCTTTTGTATGGTCCATTTTTAGATAATTTGTCAAATTACAAAAATTTCATAAATCCAGATGATAAAACCTTACATGTAGACTTTACTGAGCCAATTGACGGGCTTGAAGCTCCTTTTGGAAGGGCTCAGCTAGTTTTAGTTTACGATAGTGCTAAAACTCCCAACCCACCAAGAAGTCTTGATGAGCTTGAAGCGTGGGTGCGGCAAAATCCAGGAAAGTTTACCTATCCTTTGCTACCCGATTTTACCGGAAGCGCTTTAGTTAGAGCATTTTGGATGCAAGTAAAGGGTAAAGATGGATTTAAAAAGAGTGTTATTGAAAATGAGAGCAAATCATTTTGGGAGCGTTTAAAATCCCTTAAGCCTTACATGTACAATGGCGGATTCCAACCTGCAAATATTGCAATGCAAGATGTGCTTTTTGGCAAAGGGGATGTTGCATTTACCTTTACTTATCACCCATCAAGTGTAGTAAATAAGATAAATTCAGGGGATTTTCCAAAAACAACCCGCATTACAACATTTAAAAAAGCTTCCATTGCAAATACTCACTACATGGCTATTTCCATTACATCTTCAAAACCTAAGCTCGCTCAAGAGGTGATCGATTTTCTTATATCGCCAACTGCGCAAGCACTCAAGCAAAACCCATCAATCTGGGGAGATGAAACGGTGCTTGATTTAAATAGGCTAAACCCAAAAGAGCGCAAAGCGTTTCATTTTTCCCATCCAGCACTTTTATCTCAAGAAGAGCTTAAAAAAGATGCCATTGGTGAAATGAGCGCACCTTTGATTGAGCTCATGGAAGAGCTTTGGGAGGCTCATGTCCTTAGATGAGAATTTTATCCAAGCCGTAGGCTATGGCTTATGGGTTGGGGCTTTGGTTTCCCTTGTTGCTGCTATGGTCTCTCTTGCAATTTTGTACGCCCTTTTATCTTTACATGTAAAGCATTCAGCCTTTATACCCCTTTGGATTTTAGGCTTTAGTATACCTCTTTTTATCCCATATACACTCATGGCTTTAGTGCTTTTTTTATGGTTCTATCCTAGCGGATTCATTGGTTCAATTCTACCCTCTTTAATGGGTTCAACTCTTGCATTAGTACTTGCATATAGCATTAAAACAGGAGCTTTTTTAACCATTGTTGGCATTCCAACCTTAGTTTCAACCAAACTCAATGCATGGGCACAATATAGGCTTTATAATGGAAGTTTATTTGGGTTTTTTGTCCATATTATTATCCCAAAACTGTGGACATCTATGATAATTGGAATGTATGTAATCCATGCTTATGTTTTAGCAGCTTATGAAATTCCTTATTTAATTGGTTCGCGCCAAAACCCCATGCCTGCAATCATCATCCACGATACACTTAACAAGTTAGCCCTTGATAGTGCTCAAAAAGCCTATGAGATGAGTGGCTGGCTCATTGGCGTTATGCTTTTGCTTGCTCCAATCTATTTTGGAATTTATCGGTTTGTCTTAAAGAGGTTAAAACCATGAAAGGACACATCTTTTTATCTGCACTATTTATTCTTTTAATTACAATTTTAGGGATTTTATTAAAAGAGGCTCGGCTAAGTGAGCTTATTGTTCAAAAAGCATTTTGGGATGCACTTTTATGGAGTTTGTGGCTGGGGTTTGTAAGCGTAGTTTTGGCATTTGCAGTAAGCTTTTTATCCATTTATATTCCAAAAACAGTATGGCTTTTAGCCTTTTTTGGGATAATAACCCCGCCATTTTTACTTGGAATGGGTTTAACATGGGTAAGTATCCGCTTGCACCTTGGCAATATTGCACTCTATTTTGCCCATGCTCTTAGCGTACTGCCTTATGTTTTATTTTTCTTTACCCTCTCATACAAAAGAATTGTTCCAAGCTTAAGGGCTCAAGCTAAGATGCATGCAAACAATTTTTTAGACCAAGTTAGATATTTTTATCTACCTGTAATGGCTCCATCGCTTAGTGCAGGAGCGGCTGATGGAATAAGTGTATCTTTAGCCCAATATATGCTCTCGCTTCTACTGAGTTCTCATTCAACTTTATCGACGCAGATGGTTCCACTTTTACATAGCGGGCAGTTAGGTGGTGCAGCTGGGTATGGGGTGATCTATTTGATGTTAGCTCCAATTGTAATTTTAGTCATTGCATGGGCTATGAAAGGAGAGTTGTGGCGTCCTTACATGTAAAGAATTTAAAGATAGTTCAGGGAGATTTTCAATTAGAAGTTTCAAACTTCTCTTTAAAAAGTGGGAATTTTTTAGGAGTTTTAGGCGCTTCAGGAGCTGGAAAAAGCACCCTTTTGCACGCTATTGCGGGACTTAGTGAGTGTGAGGGTGAAATTTGGCTAGATAAAAAGCCCTTGCATAATTTAAAACCCCATTTGCGCGAGATTGGGATGGTTTTTCAATCGCCAGTGCTTATGGATGATTGGAGTGTTGAGGAGAATTTACGACTTTTGTTGAAAGTAAAAAAAGCCCCTAAAGCTACGTGGGATGAGCGCATTCAAAAAGCTCTTAAAAATGCTCAAGCATCCCATCTTTTAAAATCTAGAGTTTCATGGCTAAGCGGGGGCGAGCGTCAGCGAATTGGTATTGCCCAATCTTTGCTTTTTGATCCAAAAGTTCTTTTGATGGATGAGCCCTTTAGTGCTCTTGATCCTAGCTTAAGACGGGATTTGCAAGAGATGATTCGAGGGCTTGCTAAAAAAAGTAATATTGCAGTTTTATTTGTAACCCACGATAGAGATGAAGCCTTTGAACTTTGCGATAAATTGATGGTCCTTGAAAAGGGCAGGGTTTTACAAATTGGTTCGCCAAAGGAGTTGTATGAATCTCCAAAAACAGTTGCTTTAGCAAAATATATGGAGCCCCATGGGCTTGTTGCATTAGGTAAAGATTTAGATAATCTTTTTGGATTAAAGCTTAAAAATGTGAAGCTACCATGTTATGCTTACATCCCTCCAAGAGCAATTATTAATAACAAAGAGGGTGTTTTATGGGAAGTAGAACAGACCCATTATGTTGATGGGCGGTTTTTGGTGCGATTTGCAAATGGTTTAAGAACATTTTGGACACACGCTCCAGACAAATTTGCAAGAGTTGATCTTGACTGGAGTGCAGTACGTTTTTTAAGGAATGAAAATGAATAAAAAATTAGCTCTATTGGTTGTTTTTGTTGGGCTTATTGTTGGCATGAGGCTTTTAGGATGGGATGAATATATCTCATATGATATGCTCATCCAAAAACGAGAAACACTTTTGCTTTTTGTTGAGGATCACTACTTTTTATCTGCACTAGCTTTAGTTGTGCTATATGCACTAAGCGTTGCGCTTATGCTTCCAATTGCAACGGTGCTTTCTTTGGCGGCTGGCTTTATGTTTGGAGCGTTTTTTGGGCTCATTTTTGCAGTTACTGGGGCAACGTTAGGAGCAGTTGCAAGTTTTTATGTGGCTAGATATGTTTTAGGCCAAAGCTTGCAAACAAAGTATGAAAAAGAGTTAAAAAAGTTTAATGATGGTTTGGAAAAAGATGGCTATAGCTACCTTTTTGCACTACGTCTTATTCCAATTTTTCCATTCTTTTTGGTTAACCTCTTTTGCGGGCTTACAAAAATTAGCCTAAAAACATTTTTTATTACAACTTTTTTTGGAATAATTCCAGGAGGAATTGCTTATACTTATGCAGGAAGCCAGCTTTCTTTTATCAATGATGTAGGCGACATTTTTACCCCACAAATCGCAATTGCTCTAGCTCTTTTTGGCTTAGTTGCACTCATTCCAGTTATCTATAAAAGATTTAAAAAAGTTCCAAGTTAAGCCTTTACTGGCTTAACTTATACTGTAAAGCTTTGTAAAAGTTTGCCAATTTTTCTGGTGAAACTTTAAGAGCATAAAGAGTGCTTAAAATGCGATTTCTAAGGGTTGTATAAAAAAGCCCCTCTTCATGCCACCTGCGAGCAGATGTAATGACTTTTTCATTTAAAATAATGAGTTTAAAGCCTTTTGATTTTAAAGCCCTTATAACTGCCACATCTTCCATGATTGGAATAGATGGAAATTTGCCAATTTTTTTAAAAACATCAGCTTTGAAAAATTGGGCTTGATCACCATAGGGTGTGCTAAAGATTTTAGCTCTTACATTTGTCATAAAAGCGACAAATTGCAGCCATTTTAAAGGTGAATCAATGCTTAGACTAAATGCGCCTGCATCACTAGTTTGTAAAGCTTTTTGAATAAGAGTATCCCAGTTTTTTGGCAAGAGTGTATCTGCGTGTAAAAAAAGAACAATTTCGCCCTTTGCAGCATCAAATCCTGCATTTAACTGGTTTGCCCTTCCTTTTGTGCTACAAATGAGGCGAACAGGATTTGAAAACTGCAATCTATCAATAGATGTGCGCTCGTTTGTATCAACTACAATAACCTCAAAATCTCTATTTTTAGCATTTTCGTAAGCTAGATTCACTGTTTTAACTGCTTTGGTATCTTCATAATAAACTGGCATAATGATGCTGATTTTTGGCAAATTTTGCACAATTGGCTTGATAAAAAGGCTAAATGGATTTTTTGGATAGCTTTGATAAAAGCTGCGTAAATCTTGCACCGTATCGATATCTTCAAGTAGTTTTCCATGTTTTATTCGCAAACCTTTTAAGGCTTTACATGTAAGGCTAAAGACATTTTTGTTTTTAAAATCAATCTCAAAAGCCTCTGCTCTAAAATGCTTCTTTTTAAAACCAATAAGATAATACCCCTTATCTTTTGTTGGAGAAATTACAGCATCTGCATTTTTTAATAGATGAAAAGCTTTGTTTATGACATCTTTGTCTAAACGAGGAATATCAGCCCCAACTAAGATAACTTCATTGTAGCCTAAATGAAAAAGATGTAAAAAAGCATTTTGCATCCGTTTTGCTAAATTTGAGCCAGTTTGCGGAAAGCTTGAAAATTTTGAAGGAATAAAATCTTTGCATCCACTATATGCTATAAAAACCTTCATTGGCACTTTTTGACCAAAGAGCTGCTTGAGAATGAATTTGTAGATTAAAAGCGCATTTGTATTTCCAATGGAGGCTGCAAGACGGGTTTTTGCATAATTTCTCTGGGGTGATTTGCAAAAGTAGATTATTGCTCTCATTTTAATCCATCCAAAAGATCTTGGAGTGTTGTGATATGTTTGAAGTTTTCAATAAGATGGCAAGAGAATTGATCCATCTTTTTGTAAGCCTCTTTTTTATCTTCTAAAAGCTCCAAAGAGATAGACTTTGCCGGAACTACTAAGCGTCTTGCAATCTCAACCCCGCAAAATCCTACGCTTTGGCTAAAAATTTCATCTAAATCATCTTGCTTTTTTATATTGTAAACAAAGCTCTCCCAAAAAATTTTTAGAGCTGATTTTAAGGGAAAATCTCTTAAATAACTATCCATAATAGTATGAGCAAATACATTTCCTATATCAAAACTAATTGGTCCAAAAAGGGCAAATTCTGCATCGATGATTGCAATTTGATCATTTTTTATCAAAATAGATCCTGTGTGCAAATCGCCATGAATAAGATAGGGTTGGGGCGTATTAAAAAGCTCTTTTAAATAGGAGAGATTTTTTAAAAGAAGTTTTGATTTTTTGAGTGGTTTAAACCAAGGGTGGGGCATAGTTTTTGGAGAGTTTTTTATAAAGGCGATACTAAAAACATACTCATTTGTGATTGATTTTAAGGTGGGGTTTTCATAATATTTTTTTGCACAATTTTTTGGCCGGTTTAAGTAGAGCTTTGCTAGAAACTCTCCAATTTTTTTATATATTTTGGGGTTAAATTCCCCTAAAATATGCCTATCTCTTAAGAGGGAAAAACCTTTTTTATATTCAAGCACAATAGTATGTTTGCTCTCATTTACATGTAAAACTTTAGGGATAAAATTTGGAGCAATTAAGTGAAAGTATTGGAGTGCATGCGCCTCTATGCTAATTCGCTCTTGTCCTAGGGGAAATGAGGGGCCAAGCATGTGTAAATATGGAGGTGCGTACTTGCAGACAATCTCTTTGTTTTGAGAATCTTTAACCAAGATGACCTCATTCATATTGCCTCCACTTAAAGGCTTACATGTAAAAGGCGGTTCTAAGAATGGGCAACTATTTAAAAAACTATAAAAATCCATTTTTCTCCTAAAAAATGGTGATTATAGCTAAAAAGGGTATAATATCTCTTTTAAATTCCAAAAGCAAAGGGTTTAATGGAACCACTTTTCATAGCAGAGGTTATTGGCACTATGGCATTTGCACTTAGTGGATTTTATGTGGCAGCTAAAGATCGTTTAGATTTGCTTGGCGTTTTTATAGCGGCCTTTTTAACCGCCCTTGGAGGCGGAATTACCCGTGATGCCATAGCAGGACGAGCCCCATATACCTTTACTCACATACTACCTGGAATCTTGGTTGTTGTTGTTTTGCTTTTTGCAATTATATTTAAACTCCATAAGCATGACCAAGTTGAGCAAAAGTTTATCTTTATTATAAGTGATACTTTGGGGCTAGTTTCATTTTCAATTACCGGTTCGCTTGTAGCTTTACAAAGCGGTTTTAACTTTTTTGGGATTATAATGCTAGGACTTACTACAGCCGTTGGTGGAGGAATTATGCGCGATATTTTGCTCAATAAGGTTCCGCTTATTTTAAGCACTGGTCTTTATGGAACAGTTTCGCTTTTTATTGGAACACTGCTTTATTGGCTTAATATTGTGGATTTTTTAAATCCTCTTACAATTTTAATATGTGCAATTTTAGGGCTTATATTACGCTTGCTTGCCTATTATCAAAATTGGCATCTGCCTGTACTAAAGTGATTAGGCTTTGATTAACACACTTGCGTTATAATAACTCTTATTTTTTTAAAAGGTGTCTTACATGTACGAAGAGATGGATAAAACCTACGTTTTACAAACTTATCCAAGAAATTATGTCAATTTTAAAAGGGGACAAAATGCCACCCTTTATGATGAGTCGGGAAAGGATTATATCGATTTTACAAGCGGTATTGGTGTTGTGAGTGTAGGACACGGCAATAAGCGTTTAGCCGACGCAATTAGCGACCAAGCTTACAATCTTATCCACACCTCAAACCTTTTTCTCATTGAACCACAAGCAAAGCTTGCAAAACGAATAAGCGAACTATATGGCAAGGATATTGGTGTATTTTTTGCCAATAGCGGGGCCGAAGCAAATGAGGGGGCTATTAAATTAGCACGAAAATATGGAGCCAATAAATTTAAAAATAAGCGATATAAAGTTTTAACTCTTGAGCACTCGTTTCATGGGCGTACAATAACCACAGTAAAGGCAACAGGCCAGGCAAATTTTCATAAAAAAGATTTTGCTCCTTATCCAGAGGGTTTTAGCTATCATGATCAAATTAATGCGCTTTTAGATGCGATTGATGATGAAACAGTGGCTGTTATGATTGAGCTTATCCAAGGAGAGGGCGGAGTACAGCCGCTTAATAAAGAGTCTGTTCAAAAATTGGCGAAGGTTTTAAAAGAAAAAGAGATTTTGCTCATTGTGGATGAGGTGCAAACTGGGATTTATAGAAGCGGAGAGTTTTTAGCAACCCAGCTTTATGAGATTGAACCAGATGTTATTACTCTAGCAAAAGGATTGGCTGGCGGAGTGCCAATTGGGGCTGTTGTAACTCCTCATAAAGATGTATTTCAAGTGGGTGATCATGGAAGCACCTTTGGGGGAAACTTCTTGTCAACTAGAGCAGGGCTTGAAACCCTTGATATATTAGAAGCATACAAGCAAAGCGGAGCCTTAGATGAAGCCTATGTCTATTTCCAAAAAGCCCTTGAAGATATAGTCCAATCCTATCCTAATCTATTTGTTGAAAATTTGGGATTGGGACTTATGAGGGGGTTAAGGTGCAAAGGGGATGATACTTTGGCTAAAATTATAAAAGCAGGTTTTAACGAAGGTGTTTTGGTGCTCCGATCTGGCCGAAATACATTGCGATTCTTACCACCACTGACAATTTCAAAAGATGAAATTGATGAGGGCATGAGGAGACTAAAAAATGCGATCAATTCTCTTAGCTAGCTTATGTGCTTCAATTTTATTGGCCACAGAAGGTAAAAATAGTGATTCACTGCTTTCAAGCTTAAAGCAAGAGCAGTTTGATTTGCAATATAAATACAATGAAATTAATAGCGATAAGCTAAAGTTTGATTGGCTCAATCCAATAACTGGAGCTTGGAGCTGGACAAAGATTGATAAATCTATAAGCAGCGATAGTGAAACTGGAACCTTTTCGATTGCGCTTGATCAGCCTATTTTTAAAAGTGGTGGAATTTATTTTGCTATGAAGTATGCTGATGCAAATAGAGAATTTTTGCACTTAAGCACACAACTTGAGGAACAAAACCTCATTAAAGAGGCGATGGATTTAGTGTTAAATTATCAAAAAAATGCTCTTCAAATCAAGCGTACACAGCTGCAAATTGATAATGCAATTATTGATATTAAGCGTAAAAAAGAGCAGTTTGAGAGTGGTTTTGTGGATAGTAGCGACCTAGATCAGGCAGTTTTGGCAAAAAATACGCTTGAGCACACTTTATTGGAGCTTCAAATCACACAAGAGAGCTTAAAGCGCTCTTTTGAGGCTATAAGTGATGCAGATATTACCACTTTGCAGTTGCCTCAGTTTAGCATGATGAGTAAAGAGGAGTTTGTTCAATCTTCGCTAGAAGTTAAAAAACAAAAAGGGGAGTATTTAAGCAATCAATGGCTCCAAAAAGCAACTATATCGGACTATTTGCCTACTATATCTATAAATGGAACATACTATGATAAACGGTATGAGCCTAAAATGGACTCTACTAGTGCTTATGAGTATGATGATGGATACTACTCTTATGGCATAAAAATTTCAATGCCTTTATATGATGTAAATAGAGGGCGAAATATTGAATTAAAGCGGATTGAAACAATAAAATCGGGGCTTAAGCTCCAAGATGTAAAAAGAAGTGAGCAAAAACTTTATGCCAGAGTTTATAAAGAGGTTGAGTATTTAAAGCAAAAACGCAAAATCGCCCTTGAAAATTATGAGCTTTATGAAGAGCTTGTAGCATCAGCGCGCGATCTGCTTGAGGCTGGTGAGAAGACAATTTTTGATGTTCAAACCTTAGAAAATTCTCGAGATACTATGCAAGTTGATGCGCAAATTTACTCTATTGATGCCCAATTGGCTCTATTAGATTTATATGCAAAGATGCAAGGTGAAATTTAGTCAATATATGAATGCGTGGCTATATGGGCCAGATGGATACTATAGCTCATTTCCAAAAGTTGGAAAAGAGGGCGATTTTTATACCTCAGTGAGCACCTCCATTTTTTTTGGGGGAAGCATTGGTAAATATATAGTCGATTTAATCAAAGAGGACAAATTTAGTAAAAATGGCACAGTTATAGAAATTGGTGCCCATCAAGGGTATATGCTAGCAGATATAATCCAATTTATCTACACCCTTTGGCCAGAGCTTATTGGGAGCCTTCAATTTGTCATAATTGAACCAATTGCAAGTGCGAGAAAAGCTCAAGAAGAGTATTTAAAAGCATCTTTCAAAGATGCTTTGGATATAAAATTTCTTCCATCATTTGAAGGCTTTACATGTAAAGATGCAGTTGTAGTTTCAAATGAGCTTTTAGACGCATTTTTGTGTGAAGTGGTTTATGAAGATAATTTGCTTTATATAAAAGAGCATCAAGTCTATTTTGAAAAGATTGATAAAGAGTTAAAAGCTAAAGCTAAAAACCTAGGAGTTTATAAGGGTGAGATATCTTTAGGCTTTGAAGCCTTAAGCGATAGTTTGGCTAAAACTTGCAAAAGATGCAGATTTATTAGTTTTGATTATGGACAAGAGTATCCAAGGAATGATTTTTCATTAAGAGTATATAAAAACCATCAAGTATATCCATTTTTTTCTCTTACAAGCAAAGCAGGAGATAAAGAGCAGTTATCTCAATTTTTTCAAAAGAGTGATTTAACTTGTGATGTTAATTTTGCCCATGTAAAAAAGGCTTTTGAGATGGGAGGATTTGAAACTTTGCGCATTGTAAGTCAAATGCAAGCCCTAGTTGATTTTGGGATTGATTACTTACTAGCAATGCTTCAAGAAAAAGTAGATGAGAGAACCTATTTTAATGAAGCTCAAAAGGCAAAGCAGCTTATTTTGCCATCTTTTTTTGGCGAGCGGTTTAAGATGATTGAGTGTTTAAAGGAGAGGTGATGCAAATTGTAGTTAATGGAGATACTATTCAAACTGAGGCTAAGACTATTGAAGCGTTATTAAAAGAGTTAAACATCTTCCAAAAAACTATGGCAGCTGCAATCAATATGGAGATTGTAAAAAAAGAGAATTGGAAAACAGCTGCAATCAAAGAGGGTGATAGGATTGAATTTTTACAATTTGTCGGTGGAGGATGATGTTGTAATAGCAGCAACTGCAATAGCAAAACCTCCATCATGAGATATGCTAATAGCACACTCTTTGATGCAAAACTCCTCTATTAGTTTTGAAGAGAGCTTGCAGTGGGGAGCTCCCTTTTTGTCTTTAAAAATTGTAATATCATGAAAACTGCACACTTGTCCAATCCCACACCCTAGAGCTTTAGCAACAGCCTCTTTTGCAGCCCAAAAACCAGCCCTTGTGGCATCGCTTTTGGCAATAGCAATCTCTTGAGGATGAAGGTATCTTTTTAGGGCATTTTGACCATACTTTTTATAAAAAGCCTCAATTCTTCCAATTGAGACAATATCAACTCCTAGCATTATTGGATAACAAAATCTGTAAAGAATATATTTCGAACTCTTCCATCAGTTAAAATCTCATTGATTTTTGAAACGATCTCATCTTTGAGACGATCTTTTCCTTTGAGAGTACTAATCTCCTCATATGTTTTTGCAGAGAGGGTTCGGATTATAATATCTCTTATTGCCGAATGTTTAGCATCCATTTCAGCAGCCAGTTTTTCGCTATCTAATTCAATATCAAGGGTGACTTTTAAGTAGCGACTGCCGCTTTCGCTAAGAAGGTTTACAATAAACTGCTCCATGGGATAGACTGGTCCGATTGAGAGCATATTTGATGACCTAGCGCTAGCTTGGGTAGTCATTCCCTGTGTTGGGGCAGGAGCAGCAATTTCATCATCAGAGTCTAAAAGCAAAAAGGCTGCCAAACCACCACCGATTAAAAGTAGAACAAGCAAAGCAATTATAATTATCAG
>DDHL01000023.1:19297-25907 GCA_002352945.1 Campylobacteraceae bacterium UBA1877
TATCAGTATTGTGTTTCCACCACTTTTTTTTGTAGTCTCTTCGTTTTCTTTGTCCGCCATAACGCTTCCTTTTTTGTAAAAAGATTTGAAAAATTAAATTACCCACTATTCTAGCCAAAAAATATTAAAATTGGTGTAAATATGATTTTGATATTAAGTTGCATGAAATAAGTAGTGTCGTACAATAGTAAAAAGACCCATGATGGAGTTTGTATGTTAAAGAATATATCTTTGGATTTTGTAGTCGGGCTTGCTTTAGAGGCTGGCAAAAAAGTGATGGAAATTTATCAAAGAGATTTTCAAATTAGCTATAAAAAAGACAGCTCTCCATTAACGGAGGCTGATTTGATGGCAAATAAGATAATATGCGATGGATTAAATGCGTATGATAAAACTTTGCCGATTCTCTCAGAAGAGATTGAGAATGTCTCATATGCGAAGAGAAAAGATTGGGACTATTATTGGTGTATTGACCCAATTGATGGAACAAAGGAATTTATCGAAAAAAATGGTCAATTTACCATCAATATAGCGCTTATTTATAAAAGCACTCCAGTTTTAGGAGTTGTTTTTGCGCCTGCTTTTAATCTTTTATACGCGGCTAAAAAAGAAGAGGGCGCTTACAAACAAGAGCTAATTAATAACCAGCTTTCAAAAAAGGTTTTCCTTCCTTTACATGTAAAAGACTCTATGGTTGTAGCTGTTTCAAAAACCCACCGTTCACCTTTGACTGACAAATTTATCGATAGACTTAAAAATTTCTATCCAAATTTAAAAATTGATTCTCGAGGATCTAGCCTAAAGCTTTGCATGGTAGCTGAAGGAAGTGTAAAAACTTATCCAAGAGTTGCGCCGACAATGGAGTGGGATACTGCTGCAGCTCATGCAATTTTGCTTGAGAGTGGCAAGGGAATTTATTATTTTGATTCTACAATTGATCCTCTTTTATACCTCAAAAAAGATTTAAATTTAACCCCTATTGCATATAATAAACCAGACTTGCACAACCCCTCTTTTATCGCAATTTAACCTTTAAATGCTGCGTTGATATATATCAATGACATCAATTATCAAAATCTATACAATCCATTTTAAAAAAAGGATTTTCTATGCAATCATTTTGGCCTAAAGATGCAAAGCGTTTTGAAGTAGAAGGCTCAAGTGTAGATTTTGTAACATACATGCAAGAAGGTGTTAGGGTTATTGGTTTTGATTCAAGCAGCTGCGTTCCGCCAGAGCCCATGGTAAATGCAATGTTAGCACTTGGATTCATTAAAGATGAAAAGACAAAGGTGGTTATGATAAACCATAAAAATCCAGTTGGATTGTTAGCAAAAGTTAAAGACTCTTTTCATATTGAAACGAAAGAGTTGGGTGAAAATCTTTTTAGGTTAACTTTTACCTACAAAAAAGGAGCAGCTTTAGATTTATCTGATGCAAGCTGCAAAGGATAAAAAATGCAGCTTACTCAAAGCGCCATCGATATGGCGCCTCCTTTTGCAACGGTTTCAAGATACTTCTTTTTTGCCCTTTTTTGCATGATTGTAAGTTTTGCTATTTTGCTTATGGCAGATAGCTCCTTAGCACTTTTAGATTTTAGAGTTGCAGGAGCAGCTCACTTGTATGTTTTGGGCTTTGTGATGAGCGTTATTATAGGAGCTCTTTATCAACTCACACCCGTTATTTTAGAAACTCCTTTTTATTCACTCAAAGGCTCTAAACTTCTTTTTGTAATTTTTGCACTAGGGCTGATTTGTCTTAGTTTTGGAATGATTGCAAGTGTGAGCTTATTGATGCACATTGGTGCAGGATTACTCTATTTGTCACTAGTGGTTTTTAGCCTTCTTTTTTTACTAAGTTTTTTAAGAGTCAAAAGATGGAGTATTGTAACGCTCTTTTTGCTCAGTGCTGGGGTTTGGCTCTTAATTGGAGTAAGTTTAGGTTTCATTTTGCTTTTAGAGATGAATGGGGCAGGTTTTGGGCTTGATGTAATCTCTCTTGTGGTTCGCCATGGGGCAGTAAGTCTTGGTGGCTTTGTATTTTTTATAGTTTTAGGTGTAAGTCTTGTTCTTTTGCCTATGTTTGCCCTTTCTCATGGAGTAAGTACAATCTATTCAAAAATCGCTTTTGTTTTAATGAATATTGCACTTATTGCAGGACTGTTTGAGAATTTTCAAATTTTAATCAGCCTGCTTGGGGCTGGACTTTTACTCTATCTTCTTCAAAGCTTTCTTATATTAAAAAATAGGCTGCGTAAAAAAAGAGAGTATTGGTTTTACCATCTTAGCTTTGCTTTTTTAGCCCTTTTTGCTGCAATTATATCTGGGTTTGTTGGCTTTTTGTATGGGATTGATGTATTGTATAAATTTGCTCTTTGGCTGGTTTTGGTTGGCTTTGGGTTTCATTTTATTGTGGGGCATTTATATAAAATTTTACCTTTTTTGATTTGGTATGAGTTTATATCTCCTCTTGTTGGCAAACAAAAAGTTCCTATGCTCCATGAAATGATAAAAGAAAAAGGGGCTTATTTGCAACTTGTTTTAAGCTCGCTTGGTACCATTTTGTATGGAATAGGGCTTATTTTAGGGACAAAAGCTCTTTTTATTTTTGGATCAATCTTTTTATTTTTAGCATCTTTGGTTTTATTCTATGTAGTTTATGAAATATATAAATTTAAAAATTTAGGAGAAAAGTGATGGTTACTAAAAAAGAGGTATATGAAGCGTTAAAAACTGTAATTGACCCTGAGGTTGGTTTTGATATAGTAAATCTAGGATTGATTTATGATGTCAAAATTGAAGATGATTGTGTAAATGTAGATATGACCTTATCAACAAGGGGTTGTCCTTTGCATGAACTTTTAAAACAGTGGGCCAAGGATGCAGTTAAAAACCTGCCAAATGTGCAAAACTGTCATATAAATATTGTGTGGGAGCCTGCATGGAATGTTACAATGGCGAGCGATGAAGTAAAAAAAGCACTAAAATAACAATTTGAATTTTAAATTAAAGATATTCCTAAAATAATATGTATTAAAATGAAACATTATTGATACAATGCTATAAGGATGTGCTGTGATCGTTGGCGATTTTATTGTACAAAAACTTTGGGCGGGTAGTATAGGTGCAAATGCTTTTTGTTTAAGTGATTTAGCAAAGGTGGTTTATTCTAAAGCAAATTTATTAGATGCTGCCTGTCTTTATTGTGCAATAAAGGCTAAGCGATGAAAAAGAGTATACGATTTAAAATCTCCTTGGCAATTGTACCGGTTTTAGTTATCAGTTTTGCTCTTATGCAATATGTTATTATTGGCGAATTTAAGGGCGCGACTTTTCAGCAGACCCAAAATAATCTTACCATGCTTAATAAATCAATTTCTCAAACTCTTAAAACTGCTATGAATTTTGGCGACTCATCGATGATTGAGAAAGTTATTGAGGATGCATCAAAGATTAAGGGGATTGAAAATATTGTTGTTCACAAATCCCAAGAAGTGATAAATGCCTTTGGCTTAAATGCTACTATTTCAGAAGATCCAATCATTCAAGAGCAATTTTTAAATCCAAAAAATTTAAATATTGAGATTGAATCAGATAAAAAACATATTTTACGATCCATACAGCCTGTTATTGCCGAAGCTGACTGTTTGGCATGCCATGTAACATCTAAAGAAGGGGATGTTTTAGGCGTGATTGATATGGATTACTCCTTTGAAGCTGTTGATAAGGATCTTTTTGAGCGCAGTAAAAAATTTATATTTATTTTTATCGCTTTTTTAGTGGTAATTGCGGCGCTGCTATTTTATGCACTTAAATATATTGTTGGAAATCCATTGAGCGATCTTTTGGAACGCGCTAGAGATTTAGCAAGTGGCGATGGAGATTTAACAGCTCGGGTTAATATTAAAAGCGATGATGAAATTGGTGAAGTTGGTCATAATATTAATATCTTTATTGAAAAAATTCAAAAAACGGTTACTGATAGTCAAAAAATTGCAAATAGAGTTGGAAGCACAAGCGGGGTGCTTAATACTAATGCTTCAAAGCTATTAGAGAGTGCAAAAAATCAAAAACATCAAGTAGAAGAGTCTTATAAGCTGACGCAAAAAGTTGAGCATGAGCTTGAAGTTTCAGAAGATCTTGCTATTAAAACAGCAGAGGATAATATGGCTTCATATGAGGTGCTAAATGATATGACAAGCTCTTTGGGTAAAGTTGTAGATCATATCACCGATTCAAGTGCAAGTGAGCAAGAGATGGCGCAAAAAATTGGCACAGTTGCAGCCCAAACTGATCAGATAAAAGGCGTTCTTGGAATGATAAAAGATATTGCTGATCAAACCAACCTGCTTGCTTTAAATGCAGCTATTGAAGCAGCTCGGGCTGGTGAGCATGGAAGGGGTTTTGCGGTTGTAGCTGATGAGGTAAGAAAACTAGCTGAGCGAACTCAAAAAAGCCTAAGTGAGATTGATGTAACTATTGGAGTAATTGTGCAAGGAGTTACTGATTTGAGTGAAGCAATGAATCAAAATGCTCAAAAAATCGCTTCATTGGCCAATGGAGCCCAAGAGTTAGCTAACAAAGCTTCTCAAACAAAAGACCGCACCCACAAATCTATTCAAGTATCAAAAGATGCATCCCAAAAAGCTGTTGAAATTGCCAAACTTACAAAGGTTTTGATGGATAAGATGCATGCAACATTAAGTTCATCCGAAGATAATGAAAAAGTTGCACAAGAGCTACTTGAAATTTCCAAAGAACTTGAAGATGTTTCAGATCAACTAGAAGAGGATCTATCAAGTTTCAAGGCCTAGGGCTTCACGCTTCTCTTCAATCTCTAAAAACCGATCGATTAGAGGCTCTAACTGAGCCTCTTTTGCTTCTAGTTGTTCTGTTAGGGCAGCAATTCCCTCCTTTTGGTAGCACTCTGGATTTGCCAAACACTCTTTTAATCTTTGAATTTCATCTTCTAAACGGGATATCTCTTTAGGCAGGCTTTCATACTCTTTTTGCTCTTTGTAGCTTAGTTTAGCTGATTTGGTTTTTGCCTTTTTTGTTTCACTACTTGCCTGTTTTGTTTGAAGTTTGCAGTATGCATCAAGTTCTGCCATCTCTTTTTCAATCTCTAAAAACTCACTATAGCTTTGATAACTCTCTTCAATTTTTCCATTGCCTGTAAAAATAAGCAGTTTTTTAGCGATTTTGTCAACAAAGTATCTATCATGGCTTACAAAGATTACTGCACCAGCAAACTTTTGGATAGCCTCTTCAAGAATATTGATTGTTGGAATATCAAGATCGTTTGTAGGCTCATCTAAAATTAAACATTCCACCTTTTTTGTAAAAAGTAGAGCTAGTGCAACGCGGTTTTTTTCACCGCCACTTAAAAGACCAATCTTTTTATTTAAATCCTCTTTTGGAAATAAAAATTGCTTCAAATAACCATAAACATGCATGCTTGAGCCTCTAACATCAACTCTATCGCCACCATTTGGACAAAAGGTTTCGATTAAATCTTTATCATCATCAAGCATTTGGCGTTGTTGGTCAAAGTATCCTATTGAAAAATCTCCCCTTTTTATCACTCCACTATCTGGTTTAAGTGATCCAATAAGCAGTCGCAAAAGAGTTGATTTGCCAGATCCATTCTTGCCAACAATGGCTATGCGATCATTTTGTAAAATTCTTGCGTTAAATTGTTTGATTAAGCACTTATCTCCCAAAGTTTTTGATACATCTTTAAGCTCAAAAAGCATCCTTTTTTTATTGACGGACTTTTCTTGGTTAAAATTGTGTTTTGCTCTCTCAAGCTCAAGTTTTATGCGATTTAATTGGCTTGGATTTTTTTTAGCGGCCTCTCGCATAGCAAGCACTCTTTGTTTGCGCCCTTCATTTCGCTTTAATCTTGCTTTAACTCCCTTTTGAAGCCACTCTTCTTCACTTTTTAACTGCTTTAAAAGGCTCTCATGCTGTTTTTGCATTGCACGCAAAAGCTCCTCTTTGGATTTGAGGTAGTTTTCATAACCGCCTTTGAAGCTTCGCAGTTTGCAGTTATCAATCTCAACGCTTCTTGTGGCAATATGGTCGATAAAGTAACGATCGTGAGAGATAAAGACGAGGGTAAAATTACCCTTTAAGAGCATCTCTTCTAAAAAAGAGACCATGTAAACATCTAGATGGTTTGTTGGCTCATCTAAGAGTAAAATATCTGGTTTTTTTAAAATTAAACCAGCTAGAGCAACCCTTCTTTGCTCACCCCCGCTTAACATTGAAACGGGGCTATTTTCATACTCTTTTAGGGCAAATTCTTGCAAAATACGTTCAATTTTATCATCTAAATTCCATCCATCGTGGGCATCTAAAAAGCTTGCTAGTTCATTTTGTCTTGATTGAAGTTGTGGGTTGTCAAAATCTTGTGCAAGTTTAGAAGAGATAAAATTGTACTCTTTTTGAGCCTCTAGGATGTGGGTAAGCTCACTTTTGATGGCTTGGCGAACACTGTGGTGGTGCTGAAATTTTGGAACTTGATCTAGCATCTCAACGCTAATGTTGCTTTGCACGATTCTTCGACCACTATCTGGCTCAAGTGAGCCATTGATAATTTTCATTAA
>DDHL01000023.1:26135-34232 GCA_002352945.1 Campylobacteraceae bacterium UBA1877
GATTTTCCTCCGCCATTTTTACCAATAATTGCAATGCGCTCGTTTTTATTTATAAATAGATCAACCTCTTTTAAAATGGGTTTTGTTTCATACTGTTTGCTAATTTCTAAAAGATCTAATAAAGCCACAACTCTCCTTTACATGTAAAGTTGAAAATTTTATCATGGATGGGCTGTATATAGAATGAAAAAAAATCATTTACTAAGATTTGATACAATAGCCGCCAAATAACTGTTTACATGTAAGGAATAATATGTTGATTTTTATTGGATCACTCTATTTTGCATATGTGCTTATAAAGCTCTATATTGCTACTATGGAGATTGGTTTTGTGCGAAATGCCATGCAAAAAGATGCTGTTGTTTTAGAGCCAAGTGCGTATGTTAAAGCCGGTGGTTATAAGATTAAAAATGAGCGTTTTGGAATGGTAAAAACTCTATATGAGTATGCTCTATTTTTAATTTGGATAGGTGGCGGGCTTGCTTGGCTTGAGGAGTTTTTTGTTTTTGACGTGGAAGTTTTATCTAGCACTTTGTATGTGCTAAGTTTTATCATTATTAATTACCTTTTAACACTTCCATTTGATTTATACTCCACTTTTGTAAAAGATAGGGAGTTTAGTACGATAGATGCTAAAACATATATTTTAGATCAAATTAAGAGTGGACTTCTTTTAATTGTAGCAGGTGGCGGAGTAATTGCAATGGTTGCATGGATTATAAATAGTCTGCCAGCATGGTGGTTTTGGGGATTTTTAGCAATTTTTGTTGTAATCCTTTCAATAAACATGCTCTATCCAACGTATATTGCCCCAATTTTTAATAAATTTTCTCCACTTGATGATGAGGATTTAAAAGCTAGTATCGAGGGCTTACTGCAAAAAGCTGGATTAAAAAGCGATGGTGTTTTTGTGGTAGATGCTAGCAAAAGAGATAAGCGTTTAAATGCCTATTTTGGAGGGCTTGGAAAATCAAAGCGTGTTGTTTTGTATGATACTTTAGTAGAAAAATTGAGTAAAAATGAACTTTTGGCTGTTTTGGGTCATGAGCTTGGGCACTTTAAACATAAAGATATTTTAAAAAATATTGGCGCTAGCGCTGCATTGCTTGCATTGATGTTTGGAATTTTTGGAAATTTACCATCTTCTCTTTTTGAAGCTATAAATATAAGCCAATCGCCTCATGGCATCATAGTTCTTTTTTTGCTTCTTTCGCCTTTAGTTTCATTTTTGTGGATGCCTCTATTTGGGTTTATAAGCCGATATAATGAATATAGAGCCGATGAATATGGAGCAAAATGCGAAAGCAAAGAGGCCCTTAAAGAGGCACTTTTAAAACTAGCAGATGCAAATAGCAGCTTTCCTCTCTCCCATCCTCTTTCAATCATCTTTTATCACACCCATCCACCTCTTACTGAGCGTTTAAAAAGGCTTTAGCGTGCGTATTAAAGAGGCTTTAGATTTTGGTGCAAAGCAGTTAAAAAAGTATCCAAATCCACGAAAAGAGGCTGCTTTGCTGCTAGGATTTTTGTTAAAAAAAGATCGCAAGTGGCTTCTTTTAAATGAAAATGAGCTTTTAAAAGAAGATGTAAAGTTTTTTGAACTTGTAAAAAAGCGAGTAGGCGGTGAGCCTTTAGAGTATATTTTGCAAGAGGTGAGTTTCTATTCAAAAAGTTTTAAAATAAACAAAGGAGTGCTTATTCCAAGGCCCGAAACGGAGCTTTTGGTAGATGAGGCTTTAAAAATAGTACAATCGATTCAAAATCCAAATATTGTTGAAGTTGGTACCGGCAGCGGAGTGATAGCTATCATGCTTGCTCTTTTAAAACCGGATGCAAAAATTGTTGCAACTGATATTAGTATAAAGGCCTTAGCTAATGCTAAAGAGAATGCAATTTTACATAATGTGCAAGATAAAATTACCTTTGTGCACTGTGAATATTTAGATTCGGTTGTTGGAAATTTTGATCTTTTAGTCTCAAATCCGCCTTATATCTCAAGTAGGGCAGTTTTAGAGGAGCATGTATTGCGTGAGCCTCATGAAGCTTTGTTTGGTGGGAAAATTGGCACAGAAGTACTTTGTACACTCATACAAAAGGCTAATAAAGCTTTTGTTAAAGCAATAGCTTGTGAAATGGGTTATGACCAAAAAGAGTTTATGCGTTTAGCACTTGAGGCTATTGGGGCAAAAGAGATTCATTTTTATAAGGATTTAGCCGGATTGGATCGCGGTTTTAGCGCAAAATTAAGGGAGTAATATGTCAAAAATTATCTATCTTTGGGCTCTTGGAGCTGTAATTGGAGTTGAGCTTGCTGTGGGGATACTTGTTGCACCTGTTATATTTTTTCCTGCATCAATATTAGGTGAAGGTGTTTTAAGTCACTATCAAAGTGGTCTTTTGATGACAAATATCTTTTTACGTTACAACATGATTTTATTGGCTATAAGCACTGCTTGCGTGCTTTATGAGCTTTACATGTACTATAAAAAAAGTGGTGATATTTGGGCGTGGGCAATGAGTATTGTAGGTTTTGCCGGAATGATTCTTTTTGTTTTTTACTATACACCATACATTGTTGAGGCCCAAGCTCAAGGCGCTGGCGCTACAACAACCGATATGTTTGCTTCTATGCACAAGCAAAGCGAATGGATAATGAAGGTAATTTTAATTGCTCAATCAATACTTTTTGGAAGACGAATTTGGATATTACAAAAAAAGTAAGCAGCAAGGAGGAGAGCTTGCTGCTTAGGAGTTAATCCATTTGGTGGCGTAAGTAGGTAGGAATGTCAAGGTAATCTTCTTGGCCTTCATAGCCACCGCTTACTTTTTTCATGCGCAAGATTCGCTCTTGCTTCATAAGCTCTTGCGTTTTATCGAGCTTTTTAAGCTCTTTTTCTTCCTCTTTTTTGCTTTCAAAACCAGTAGCTACAATAGTTACGCGTACTCGGTTGTTTTCAACAGCTTCATCGGTAGTTGTGCCAAAAATCACATGGGCATTTTCATCAGCTGCATCCTCAACAACACCCATTGCTTCGCTAATATCTGTAAGCGGGCAATCTGGATGGATATGAAAATGAACCAAAACGCCAAGGGCGCCATTAATTGTCATATTATCAAGTAGCGGAGACTCAATAGCATTTTTAATAGCTTCAATTGCTGCGCCTTCACCTTCACTTTGTCCAACACCCATAAGTGCCATTCCACGATGACTCATTACGGTTTGAACATCAGCAAAGTCTAAGTTGATATCGCTATTTCCAGATGAGAGGACAACAGAGCTCATTCCTCCTACAGCTCGAGAGAGCACATCGTCTACAATTTTAAAACTATCTTTAATTCCAAGTTTTTTATCAACGAGTGTTAGAAGCTTATCATTAGGGATTACTACAATCGAATCACTCTCTTTTTTAAGCTCAACAAGGCCGGCTTCGGCAAGCTTTTGACGTTTGCGTCCTTCAAACATAAAAGGGCGGGTTACTACAGATACTGTCAAAGCTCCAATCTCTTTAGCTGCTTGCGCAACAACTGGAGCCGCACCTGTTCCAGTGCCTCCCCCAAATCCAGAGGCTATAAAGACAATATCAGCATGCTCAAGAGCGCTTTTTATCTCTTCGTAACTCTCTTCAGCCGCCTCTTTGCCAACTTGAGGAATCATTCCAGCCCCAAGTCCTTTAGTGCGCTTTTCTCCCAATTGAATTTTAGTGTATGCCAATGAGTGATCAAGAGCTTGCGCATCTGTGTTGGCTGCAATTAAATCAATACCTGTTATACCTTCACGAACCATGTGGTTAATCATGTTGCCACCACCACCGCCGACACCTACGACTTTAATCTTAGCGCCGTAGATGCTTTTGGCTTCCTCTATGGTAAACCCGCTCATGCCAATTCTCCTCTTAAAATAGTTGTGTTAATCGATGCCAAAATTTTACTAATGCACTTTCACCTTTGCTTTGGCGATTCAAATCTGTGATACGTGCTAACTTGTCTTTAGGTGATTCAAGCTCTTCAGCTTTTTCTAGTTTAATATCTTCATCATCATTTGGTTGAAGATTGATTGTATTTCTTGAAGCTTCAATAGCCTCATCTTTATAGCGCATTTTCTTGTTTGAGTCTATCTCATAAGGTGTAAATGCGCCTCCTCCATACATAATAAGTCCAATGGCTGTGGAGTAGCCAGGATCACGCAAAGTTTCAAAAAGCCCCTCCATCTCTTTTGGTTTAGCTAAACGGATGGGCATATTGTCAAAAATTGCAGTAGCCAACTCTCGGATGCCTTCAAGCTTTGTCATTCCTCCAGTAAGAACGACTCCTGCACCAATTTGATCTTTATATCCGCTATCTTCTAAAGCCTTTGCTAAAATCATGAGTGTCTCTTCAGTTCTAGCATAAATGACATTTGAGATAATATCTAGACTTACCTCATGAGTTACGTGCTCATCTCCTAAAACAGGAAGTTCGATAAGATCACTAGAGCTTACATGTAAAGATCCATAATTGATTTTTACCTTTTCAGCTGCTGGCAATGGAGTGTGCAAAGCCATTGAAAGGTCGTTTGTGATATTACTTGAACCAACGCCTAAAAAATCGTTATAGCGTATTGAGTTTCCCGAGTGGATAACCATGTTACATGTAGCTCCACCCATATCAATAACAGCAACACCAAGCTCTTTTTCATCAGCATTGATAGTTGCGATTGCTGAGGCGTAACCTGCTAAAACAATATTATCAATTTCAACCCCAGCCGATTTGACAGCTTTTCTTAAATTGCTCAAAGATGATTTTTGAGCTGTTATGATGTGAACTTGCACTTCAAGCCTAGAGCCATTCATGCCAAGAGGGTCTTCGATAAACTCTTGCTCATCAACTTTAAAATTGTATGGAAGCACGTGGAGTTTTTCATACTCGTTGGGGATATTGGCATTGTGATCAGCCATTTGCATAGCACGGTTAATCTCACGTATGCCTATATCGTGATTTGGAATATTTACAACCCCATTGCTATCTACGCTTTTTGTATAAGCGCCAGATATTGAGATAATTGTTTTTTCATACTGTGTGCCAGCAACACGCTTAGCATCGGCAATTGCACTCTTAATCGATTTAGAAGCTTGTTCGATATTGGTAATTACACCCTTTTTAAGTCCATGCGATTTTGCTACGCCTGCTCCTAGAACTTTCATGCCCACATCGTCTTTTTCCGCGATGACGGCACAAATTTGTGTAGAGCCGATATCGATTCCCAGAAATGTGGTGCTCAACTAATTTCCTTTATAGTAGTATTCAGTAACATAACGTTTTTTAAGATTATTTAGCAAGGCTTGTTCAACTTCTGCGCTTTTAATCTGATTTAAATTGTCTGTTATCATATCATTATACTTGTCTAACTTAGTTTTATCAAGCAAGTTTTGTTCCAAAACCTCGTAGAGAACAGCCTTATTGTCTAAAACGAGATAACCACGTTGATCTTTGTTATCAAACACGTGAGCTAATAGCAAACTAACTTCTTGGGTATTTAATCCTGGAATTTTTGGAACTGCATCACGGCTAACAAATCCAATGTCTTGCCCTTTAAATAGCTCAAGTTGTGCTGAAGCTTTTTTATCAAGAGCCTCTTTTAAAGCTTCAGAAACGTAGCTTTTTAGTACTTCAGCGCGGGCTTGCTCAAAGCTCATAGGCTCAGGCAAATTTGTTTTAACAAGTTTAATAGTTAAATATCCATTATCTGTCTCGATTGGTTTGCTTACTTCACCATCTTTTAAATCTTTTATAACATCGATTGAAAATGGCAGCTCATCTTGAGTATATGTATTTGTCTCTTGAGCTTGAATCTCACCCTTTTTAAAGGCTAAATAACTCTTTAAAGACTCTTTGCGAGCCAACTCCATGGCATACGCTTTAGCAATGTCCTCTTTTGCCTCTTCAAAGGTTTTTAGTTTTCCATCTTCATGGCGATAATTAAAAGAGGTCTCTTTGTAAAATGCCTCTAGCTCCTCTTTAGTTGGAACTGTTTGGGTATCTGGAGGAGTTAAAATTGTTGCGATTGTGTAGGTTTGAGGAGTTAGGTATGATGATTTTTGAGATTCCCAGAAGGTGCGAAGCCTCTCCTCGTCAACTTCAACCTCATCTTCTTGCATTGTTATAGTTCTAATGGCTAATCTATCTTGCATAAAAAGAGCTGATGCAATAATATCTTTTTCCCTATCTAAAGGCTCAAGATTTAAAACATCTTGAAGTTTTTGCAATAGAATCTGTTTTCTTAAATGCTCTTCATAAGTTTTAGCATCTATTCCCCAAGTTCGCAAAAGCTGATAGTAAAGCTCTTTATCAAATTTTCCTGAGTCATTATGGAAGGTTGTATCTTTGCTTAATGCAACTTTTAACTCTTCATCAAGCACACTTAAGCCTAAGTCAGCTGCATAATTAAGCTTTAATGCCTCATTTACAAGAGCTTCTAAAACAATCTTTTCTAATCCTAGCTCTTTGGCTTTCTCTTGGGTTAGTTCACCGCCAAACAAGGAGTTGTAATAGGAGTAGTAGTTGCCATACATCATTTGAAATTCGCTTACGCTAATTTTGCGGTCTCCAACCTTTGCTATGGCAGATGAGCGGTCGGTATTAAAATCATATGCACCCCATCCAACAAAACCAGCGCCAACAAATGCAATAACACTAATCCAAATTGTAATAACCAAATATTTCTTATGGCGCTGCATCCAAGTAATCATGCACCTTCCTTTTTTCGAAAAATATTAAAACACACGATTGTACCTTGTTTGTGTTTAAACTACTTTAAAATCGACACTTTTTACAAAAAGTTAACAAACATTTGTTATGTTTGTTAGTGATGTTTTCCCATCTCGTGCTCATTGGCACGGTGAAGTAGTCTGCAACTATTATCCAATAAAGCAATATTTTTTGCAATTTTGTGAATATCCCGCCCATAGGCGTAAACTCCATACCCTTTTATAACCATAATATTTGTCTTCTTCTCTTTCATGTATCTATAAATTTCAACCTCGGCTCTTTCGTACCAATCTTCAAATTGACGAGGATTGTAAATTTCAACATTTCCAAAATGGATTACTCCAAAATAGTCTTTTGGAATGATTAAATCATGCGTAATGCTATAAGCCGTAGTAAAAGGAGGCATAGCGTAGCAAATATATTTTGCTTCGGGTATGTTTTTGTAAATATTTAGATGGATTCCAGCATCTAAACTTGCCTCATTCCACCGGTAATCTTTTGTAAAATAGAGTTCAATCAAATCTGAACTTTTGATACCATCAAAAATGGCATCTTTTTTATTTATGATAAAACGATTGGATTCAACCCTAGCTGAGATTGCACCGTGGAATATGCCAAAAAAGTTCTTTCTAAACATAGACAAAGAGATCTCTTTTAATTGGCTTACAAGATAATCTTCAATCATTTTCAACCTTTTTCAAACTCTGTTTGGGTATTATACCACCACCGTCTTACATGTAAAGGATTGTTTTTGGAATCACCTCATATACCTGTCTTGCTTGATGCAGTTGTAGATGCATTTAAGGGGTGTGATGGCCTAATGGTTGATTGTACTTTAGGTTATGGCGGACACTCTCAAGCACTTTTGGAAGCGAATCCTAACTTAAAACTTATAGGATGTGACCGAGATAGCGAAGCGATAGCTTTTAGCAAAAAACGTCTTGAAAAATTTGGCAATAGAGTGCAAATTATTCATGGTCCATTTTCAACCCTTCTAGAGCAAATTGATCCAAGCGAGGTTCGTGGGATTTTGGCAGATATTGGATTATCTTCTTTGCAAATCGATAAACCTTCCAGAGGATTTGGATTAGATTCGCCAGTTTTGGATATGAGGATGGATAAAAGCGCTTCGCTTAGTGCATATGATGTTGTCAATTCATACTCATTTGAAGCTCTAGGAGAGGTTTTGCGTGAGTATGGGGAGTTAAAGGAGTGGAAGAGCATTACTCAAAAAATTATTCAAGCTAGAGAATTTGGAGAAATTAAAAGTGCAAAAGAGTTGGCGCAACTAGTTGGGACAAAACCGCGCCATGGCCGAAAAGTTTCAACTGCAACACTAGTATTTCAAGCTAT
>DDHL01000023.1:34415-43427 GCA_002352945.1 Campylobacteraceae bacterium UBA1877
AACTAGTATTTCAAGCTATTAGAATCGAGGTAAATGATGAACTTGGAGAGCTCTCTAAGCTGCTTCGACAAATTGAAAATATAGGCTTAAAGCAGTGCAGAGTTGGTATAATAACTTTTCATTCACTAGAAGACAGGATGGTAAAAAGAGCCTTTAGGGCGTGGCAAGAATCGTGTATTTGCCCGCCTTTTGTTATGCGCTGTGAGTGTGGAAACAACCATGCTTTAGGAAAGATAAAGACAAAAAAGCCCATAGTTGCCAGTGAGGCTGAGTTAAAAAGAAATTCACGAGCAAGCAGCGCTAAAATGCGCTTATTTGACATTTTTTAGGAAGAGAATGCAAGATCGCCAAAAGCTATTAAATGACTACGATTTAGAACAAAAAAAAGAAAAAAATCTTACTTTTCGCACCTTAATTATGGTCTATTTAACAATGCTTTTAGTTATGGCTATATTCTTACCAATGGTGTATATAAAAAACCAAATTTACTATACAAGCCGTGAAATGACAAAACTTTATGGGCAATACGAGCTCTTGCTTGAAGAGAATCGCGATTTGAAACTAAAAATCGAATCAATCCGATTTAAAAATCAAGTTTTAGATGTTTTATCAATCGATTAAGTAAGATTAGATAAACGATCTAAAACGTATCTCTCCCACTCCTTTTTTGGAATCTCTTTTTTGATAAGCTCATGGTAGATTGCTTCGACTTTATGGTTATTTTTTTCATAAGAGAAGTGGGGAAAGTGGAGCTTCCATGCTCTTTTAATTAAGCGTAAAGTCATAGTATCTCGCAGCCACTCTTGAAAGATGTGAAAGCCGACAAAGACAGATGAAGTGGCAAAGATAGTTCCCAAAATGGAAATATGAAAATCAACATTTACAAAAACAACATGGGCAACAGCAATAATAGGGATTAGGATTGCTGCGCAAATGAGGGCATAAATGAGATATGCATTGCTTAAAATAAGACGAAAATTAAGGATTGCAGGATCTACATGCATCCCTTCATTATACAAAGCATTTGCTCGCAATAAATCCTTATACAAAACAGGTTGTTCAGAGACAGTAAAGGTGTGTTTTAAAATCTTTTCTTTAAGGCTCTCTAAAAATTTCATTATTCCTCCAAAATTTAACTGCCATTTTAACTCTCCATTCTAACATATGCTTTCTTATGGAAGTGTAAGTTCAGGGCGATATTCAAAGTGAAAAGTATCAAAATGTTTCCATCTCCCGCCCCAAATAAATCCATTGGATTCAAATATATCAACTATCTCTTTTGGAATTTGGTTTTTATATTTTTTATCCTTGCTCCAGCGCCAATAATCACCATATTTGGTACTAATATCAATTGCAATGCCATAGCTGTGCATGCTTAGCCTTGAAGTTCCAGCGATTTTTCGATAATTGTAAGTTCCTGCTGGATTTAACACATAATCAAGTAACTTAGGAGGAAGCTTATCGAGCTGGTTTGAAACTCGCTCTAAAGCTTTGGCTGCACCATGCTTGCTGTGAAATAGAAGTGTTTTGTTAGTGTGGCTAGGAAGCCATTTAACAGGAACTAACTGCTTTTCAATCTCCTCTTTAGTCTCGCCATAAAGGGCTTTGAAAAATTCATCATTGCGCAATCTTCCAGGATCTTGGGTTGGAGTTGTTAGGGGAGCTAACGTGGGATAAGTAAAGATAAATTGGCCTTGAATATCTACTTTATCTAAAATATTATCAATGTTGTAGCTTTTTTGGGTTGAAAAGGGCAGAGTTTTTCCATTGTAAAATGTAACCACATTATCCGAAATATCTTTAATTCCCTTTGGATAAGCTTGCAATAACCTCTCTTTTGGTAAAAGTGGATCAATAGTGCTTATGCCCTCAATCCTTGAGAGTAAGGTGGCTTTTTTGTCAGCTTGAGGATGATTGCTGCCTAAATGAAGGTCAGATAAAATTGTTTTTCCTATAATGAAGCGCCCCTCTTTATTGTTTGAAACCGTTTTAATCCCCCATGTATTGTGCATAGCAGTAGGAGTTTTATCTAAATTTCCAGTATAGAGCATTATGTGGCCTGGAAGGTAAATGAGGCTTAAAAACGGGGTAGCAAATTGAGCTATCATTTTCTCTTTCTCCTTTATGGATAACCCTTTTAGATAGAGTTTAGAGCCTTGCTCAAACTGGGCTTTAGAGTTTCGAGGAAGCCAAATACCAAAGGGGGCGAAAAAATCCTTTGTCATAGAAGAGCAGTCTCTATGGCCAAAAAGACCGCCCCAACCATAAGGCTCATTGATAAAAAGCGAACCAATTTCATCAATGCTGTTTTTATTAAAAGGAATTGGCCAAGCTTTAGTGCTAAAATTATCTAAAGGGAATGTAATTTTTGAATTATTGGGCAAAAAAGTAAAAACACTCCCATTTTCTAAAGGCATAATAGTTCCAACTGAAATCTTTGTATAAATTCCCCTTGGATCGGTTAAAAATGAGGGTTTTACAGCTACAACCTTTGGTGCATTTACAATTTTGTTTTCACTCTCTTTTGTAAGAGTAGTTACGCTTTGTGTCTCAACCCATCCAAAAAAACTATCTGCTTCAATAAAGGCCCACATTCCATCAAGGGAGTAATGAGAGAGCCAAACGGGACTAAAGGCTTTGATTTGGCTATTTTGGTTATAGTCAAATGGAAAGCCTTCGCCTGCATCTTTTGGATTGGCAAATAGTGGAAGATTGGTTGGAAAAACTTTAACATCGGTCTGCTTTAAAATAATTGCATTTTTTCCAACCGAGCCAATCTTATCTAATTGGGCATTTTGGAGCTGCTTTTTAAACCATTTATTAGTTCTTGGCAAAAGGGTTTCACCAAAATACTTGTTAGAAGGTTTGTAAACCCTCCAAGGCCACATAGCCTCAAACTTATTTACATGTAAAGCTTTATTCCATGGGCTAAAGTAGTGTTTTGTATAATCTTGTGGATTTGGCTTATTTAAAAAAGGTGTTTGAAGTGTTAGCTTGGGCAATGATTGTTCATAAGTTTTTAAAACAAATTCATTTTTTAGGGCGCACCCATTAAATAGCAGTATAAAAAGGAGAGTATAAATCCAGTGCATCCAATTTCCTTTTTTTAACCTTTTGCGTATAATAGCAAAAAAGAATTAATATATTTGGAGTGTGTGTGATCAAAAAACTACAAGACCACTTAGAAAAACACCACCTGTTTTTAACTGGCGGTGGAGGGGTCGGCAAAAGCTATCTTACGTCAAAACTAATTAGAAGCTGTCGTGAAGATAATAAGAGCGTGATAGTTTTAGGAAGCACAGGAATAAGTGCTGTTCACGTAGGCGGTCAGACGCTGCATAGCTTTTTTATTTTAGGAATTGCCGATACAAAAGAGGCCATGTTGCGAAACGATCGCCGCATTAAACACCGCCTTGAAGAGCTTTATCAAATTTTGCAGCGCTGCGATTTGTTGGTAATTGATGAAATTTCAATGGTAAGCGCTCATGTGATGGAGATGGTTTATTATCGATTGGTTCAATCAAATTTTTCAGGAAAAATCCTCTTTGTGGGAGATTTTTTCCAGCTTCCTCCTGTTCAATCAACAAAAAAAGAGAAACAAAGCTCTCTTTTTGAGGAGGGAGTTTATGCCTTTCAAAGCAGCGCTTGGAAGATATTAAACCCAAAAGTTATCCGGCTAAACTTGCCTAAAAGAACCCAAGATAAAGAATTTTTTTATATTTTAAATGCAATCAGAGAAGGCAAAAACGATGCAAAGATAGTTGATTATCTTTTAAAGTTGACTAAAAATACCCATGTTTTAACAATGTCTCCAACGGTTTTATACGGTAGAAACCAAGAGGCAGATGCACTTAATAAACTAAGATTAAACTCAATCGATGCGCCACAAATTACTCTTAATGCAAAGATAACCATTCATGATCCATCTTTACATGTAAAGCGTTTTGAGAAGTGGAAACGCTCTTTGCCAGTAAGTGAAGAGATGGTTTTAAAAGTTGGAGCAAGGGTGCTTTTTTGTACCAATAAATGGGGTAAATATATGAATGGCGAACAAGGGGTTGTTCGAAAAATTGAAGAAGATGCTATTTGGGTTGAAAAAGAAGATGATACTGTAGAGGTTCAAAGGCATAGTTTTGATTTTCCCTCCATTGAAACACATGGCGATAAGATTGAAGATGTTTCACTAGCAACCGTTGAGCAATTTCCACTAAAACTTGCATATGCAATAACAATCCACAAGTCCCAAGGAATGAGCATTGATGCTCTTGTTTGCAATATTGATAATATCTTTGAATCGAGCCAATTTTATGTTGCAATAAGCAGAGCAAAAAGACCGGATCACTTATTGCTTCAAACAAGGTATGCTAACGTAAAAGAGCATTTAAGTCGCTGTATCCGAGTAGATAAGCGAGTCCAAGAATTTTATGCAAACTTGCATTATGAGGAGGAAGAGTGTGAAAGCTAAACTATTTATCTTACTTTTTTTAGGAAATTTATTGTGTGCTCAAACCCTATTTTTAGAAAATTTTGAGAGTGACTTGTATAGTAAAAAAGCCAATTTTGAGATTCGCAAAGTCAAACTTGATTTGCGCATCGAGGGCAGGCACGTTGAAGATGAGAGTTTTAAAATTGTGGATGCACTTAATATTGTTATTGGAAGCTTTTATGCCGAAGACCTTCTTACTTCAAAAGGAAAGAGTGCACTTAAAGAGACACTACAGACTTTTAGCTCAAAAGAGTATGGAATCGATATTGACACAGTCTATATTCTAAGCCTTAAATTGGTAGATACTGCAGCCACAGATGAGATTGTAAAAGCCCTAAAAGAGGCGGGTTGCTGCAATCCTTAATCTTTACATGTAAATTAGTATCTTACAATATCATACTCTTGGGGAATATTTGGAATAAAAATAGAGTGTTTGATTGGGTTATCTGTTTGGATATTGCTTAGCTTTATTGTAACCTTATTTTCTAGCGCATCTTTGTACTCTATACTTACTGGAAGTTTATTTTTAAATACTACTTGGTAAGTGATTCCATCATATTCAATGTTTTTTTGGCCAGATTCAATCCACTCTTGAAGAAGGGATTGGATTTTATCCATCTCATTGTGCTCTGAAATAACAGCTTGTTCAAGAAGGGGCTCAATAATTGTAACGCTCTCTTGGTTAATATAGATTAGTTTTTCATTTGGGCTTTTATAGTGCCATAAAGCTCTATTCTTACTAAAAAAAACCTCTCCCTCATAATTTACCGCATCACCCTCTTGTGAAGTGACTGTTTGAATAAAAAAGGCTTGAAAATTCTCTAAACTGTTAGCATTTATGAAAGTGATTAAAAAAATGGCGGCAAAAAATATTCGCATCCACACTCCTTGAAAAATTTTCATCATTGTAACAAGTTTTTATAAACGAAGATTTGTGCAAGTAAAAATGTGTTACAATCTCCCCTAAAAAACGATTAAGGCAGCCTATGTTAACTACTATTGCCCAAAAAATTTTTGGTACAAAAAATGACCGTGAAATCAAACGCTATCGAAAACGAATTGAAGCAATTAATGCTCTTGAATCCCACTATGAAGCTATGAGCGATGAAGCGCTAAAGAGCGCTTTTGAGTCATTAAAAAAAGAGGTTCAATCCAATCAAAAAACTTTAGAAGATGTTTTAAGTGATGTCTTTGCAATTGTTAGGGAAGTTAGTAAGCGAACTACTGGCATGCGTCACTTTGATGTACAGCTTATTGGTGGACTTGTGCTGCATGAAGGCAAGATTGCTGAGATGAAAACAGGGGAGGGTAAAACCCTTGTTGCTACGCTTCCTGTTGTTTTAAATGCAATGACTGGAAAAGGTGTACATGTAGTAACGGTAAATGACTATTTGGCGAAGCGTGATGCGACAGACATGGGAAGAATTTACGAGTTTTTAGGCTTTAGCGTAGGTGTAATACTTGGAGGAATGCAAAGTGACCAAGAGCGCAAAGCCCAATATGCAGCCGATATTACATATGGAACAAATAATGAATTTGGGTTTGATTATTTGCGAGATAATATGAAATATAGCGAAGAAGAGAAGGTTCAAAGAGAGCACCATTATGTTATTGTAGATGAGGTGGATTCGATTTTAATCGATGAGGCTAGAACCCCTCTTATTATTTCTGGTCCAACTAATCGAACACTAGATAGTTATAAGCGGGCTAATGAAGTTGCTAAAAAACTTATAAAAGGTGAGATTCAAGAGGGTGAAAATGCTGCTCCAACGGGTGATTTTATAGTCGATGAAAAAAATCGCACGGTAATGTTAACTGAGGCTGGAATTAGCAAGGCTGAAAAACTTTTTGGGGTTGATAATCTTTACAGTCTTGAAAATGCCGTACTTTCACACCATTTAGACCAAGCCCTAAAAGCACTCCATCTTTTTGAAAAAGATGTTCACTATGTTGTCAAAGATGGAGAGGTTATCATCGTAGATGAGTTTACGGGACGTTTAAGTGAAGGGCGCCGCTTTAGCGAAGGACTCCACCAAGCCCTTGAAGCAAAAGAGGGAGTAAATATTCAAGAAGAGTCTCAAACTCTAGCTGACATAACATTTCAAAACTACTTTAGAATGTATGAAAAATTAGCGGGTATGACAGGAACTGCTCAAACTGAAGCGACCGAGTTTGCTCAAATTTATAACCTTGATGTTATTTCTATTCCTACCAATGTTCCAGTTATCCGTATAGATAAAGATGATTTGATTTATAAAACTGAAAAAGAGAAGTTTGATGCAGTTATTAAAGAGATAAAAGCTGCCCATAAAAAGGGTCAGCCGGTCCTTGTTGGAACCGCTTCAATTGAAAAAAGTGAGTATTTGCATGAATTGCTAAAAAAAGAGAAGATTCCCCATGAGGTTTTAAATGCAAAAAAACATGAAAAAGAGGCGCAAATTATCCAAAATGCTGGAGCAAAAGGGGCTGTTACAATTGCTACAAATATGGCCGGACGGGGTGTTGATATTAAAATTGATGATGAGGTAAAATCTCTAGGTGGTCTTTATATTATAGGTCCCGAGCGCCACGAGAGCCGCCGCATTGACAACCAGTTGCGAGGACGTGCAGGAAGACAGGGCGATCCTGGACAAAGCAGGTTCTATTTGAGTCTTGAAGATAGCCTTTTGCGTATTTTTGGGAGCGATAGAATCAAATCTATCATGGAAAGACTGGGAATCGAAGAGGGTGAGAGTATTGAATCAAGAATGGTAACAAGGGCTGTTGAAAACGCTCAAAAGAAAGTTGAAAGCCTCCATTTTGAGAGCCGTAAGCATCTTTTAGAGTATGATGATGTGGCAAATCAGCAGCGAAAGACAATCTATCGATTCCGCAACGACTTATTAAATCCTGAATATGATATGAATAGCAAGATTGATGAAATAAGACGTGAGTATGTCTTAGGAGCGCTTTTAAGAAGTGAAATTTTAGAAGGTGCGCTTAAAGAGGAGTTTGATTTAGAAAGACTATGCCAACTCATTGCAAATGAGATGGGCACTCAAATAGATCCAAAAACATTAAAAGGTCTTGATTATGAGCCTTTAGCCGATAAAGTTGAGAGTATACTCAAAGATGAGTATGAGGCTAAAATGAGCATTGTTGATGCCAAAGGGCGCAATGAAATTGAGAGGATTTTATACCTTCAAGTGCTTGATAATGCGTGGAGAGAGCATCTTTATCAAATGGATATTTTGAAAACAGGAATTGGACTTCGAGGCTATAATCAAAAAGATCCGCTAACCGAGTATAAAAAAGAGAGTTATAATCTTTTTGTGGAACTTGTGGAGAGAATTAAATTTGAGAGTATTAAAACCTTGCAGCGTATTCGATTGCGAGATGAAAAGGCTGAAGAAGAAAGAGCTGCTATGGAAGAGATGGTGCGCAAAATGCAAGCCCAGCAAGCCCAAGAGACTACTTTAAATAGGTCTGATTCAAAACCATCTAAGGTTCAAACAACCCAAAAGAAGATTCCAAGAAATGACCCATGCCCATGTGGGAGTGGCAAAAAATATAAACAGTGCTGCGGAAAAAGCGGTCCAAAACGTGGATTATTAGCATAAAGAGAAAGCCATTGCAAACTGTTTTTCAATTTCTTGTAAAAAAGTATTTACGATTTGATAAGAGTCAACCTTTTATCACTGTGAGTGCTTTTTTGGCCTTTTTTGGGGTCGCTATTGGAGTAATGGTTCTCATAATTGCAATGGCAATAATGAATGGATTTGATAAGGAGTTTCAAAGAAAACTCTTTACAATGAACTATCCATTAACTGTCACCTCTTTTGCACCAGGGGGTGTAAGTGAAGATGATGTTGATGCAATTACTAAAGCGATGCCCCATTTAAAAGCAAGCCCATATATCCATGCTCAAGTGCTCATAAGAAAAGCTCAACGCATGGAAGCTGGTTTGCTTTTTGGGGTTGATTATAAACGCGAAAGAGAGATAAATAGCGTATTTGCCCAGGGTTTAAATGATAAGCCATTAGAGGGGTTTGAGCTTTTAATGGGCAAGGGTATTTATGATGCCTTTTTTTTAAAGCCCAATGAAAAAGTAACCATTATGTTTACCAATACCCAGCCTGGCGGTTTAGGGTTGATGCCAAAATTGAAGCGATTTAGCGTTTTGCAAACCTTTCAATCTGGACTCATTGCTTACGATAAGGCTTACATGTATACAGATGTTACATCACTAAGAAAGGTTTTGGGCTACAAAGAGTCAATGTATGATGGGGTCCATCTGTATAGTAAAGATCCATTTAAAGATATAAAAACCCTCCAGGCTCTCTTGCCTCCAAATTTGCGAGTGATTGGCTGGTGGCAGCAAAATGGAAACTTTTTTTCAGCTCTTGCGTTGGAAAAAAGAGCACTTTTTATTGTATTAATGCTCATAATTTTAGTGGCTGCTTTAAATATTGTAAGCTCCCTTTTAATGACAGTGATGAATCGGCGTCAAGAGATTGCTCTTTTGCTCTCCCTTGGTGTTTACCGCA
>DDHL01000001.1:0-5076 GCA_002352945.1 Campylobacteraceae bacterium UBA1877
ATTGCGGATGCTCATGCTGCAAACCAAAAACAAATTTTGCAATTGCTCTAGCTGCTGGCTTGGTTCCTTGCCCTGGAACTGTAGTAATTTTTATACTCACTTTTAGTCTAGGAAGCTACTTGGCAGGAATTTTAGGTGCAATGGGCAGGGCTGCTGGAATGAGCGGGGTCATTTTTTTAGCCGCCATTTTAGGGCAAAAATTGGGCCAGTCAAATCTTCTTGCAAAAGCAAACCGCACTTTTAGCCTATTTGCTATTTTACTCCTTTTGCTCCTAGGCTTTGTGATGCTTTTTGGCTCTTTGTAACTTCTTTACATGTAAACACATTGTAGTTTTAAATGCAATTTAGTTGCAAATTGATATAATTTACCCATGAAAGCCATAGAAGTAAATAATTTAAGTTTTGCTTACCATAAACAGGTGGTTCTAGACTCGGTTAGTTTTAGCACAGACTTAAAGGATTTTTTAGCCATTATTGGTCCAAATGGTGGGGGTAAAAGCACCCTTGTAAAACTTATTCTTGGTCTGCTTACTCCGCAAAAGGGATCAATTAAAATTTTTGGAAAATCTCCAAAACAAAGTGCTCACCTATTAGCTTATGTACCTCAGCATGTTCATTCAAATTCTGATTTTCCCATCACCGTTTTAGAAGTTGTTTTAATGGGAAGATTAAATCAAAACTGGCTTGGTAGGTACACTAAAAAAGATTATGAAAGTGCATATGAGGCTTTAAGAAAAGTTGGGATGGATAAACTTGCTAATGCAAAATTAAGCCGTCTTTCTGGTGGGCAAAGGCAGCGGGTTTTTATAGCAAGGGCTCTTTGTATGAATGCAAAAATCCTCCTTTTAGATGAGCCAACAGCCAGCATTGATATTGATGGTCAACGACAGATTTTTGAACTTTTACATCAGCTCAACTCCCATATGGGAATTGTAGTAGTTAGTCATGATATTAATGTTGTTTTAGGATATGCAAACAAGATTGCCCATATAAATCGAAAACTTTATATGCACGAAGCGCCTTGTAAAACGACTAAAGAGGCAATCTTATCAACGCTCAATAGCGCGCACGGTCACCTTTGTCCCGTTGAACTAGTCCACGCCCAAACTTGCAACCAAAACCACGAGGAAGAGTTATGATTGAAGCACTCTCTTATAATTTTATGCAAAATGCTCTTTTTGCTGGGATTTTAGTAAGTATAATTTGTGGAATCGTTGGCACTTTAGTGGTTGTAAACCGTATGGTTTTTATTGCCGGAGGAATTGCCCATGGTGCATACGGCGGAATTGGAATTGCCTTTTATTTAGGATTTGCACCGCTTTTTGGAGCAACTCTTTTTGCCCTTTTGCTTGGATTAATCATTGCGTACCTAACCCTTAAAGATAAGGGGCGAATCGATTCAATTATCGGCACATTGTGGGCTTTTGGAATGGCTCTTGGAATTATTTTAACCGATTTAACGCCTGGATATAATGTGGATTTGATGAGCTACCTTTTTGGAAGTATTTTAAGTGTTCCAGACCAAGATTTATGGATTATGGGCGCCATTGCTGCAATCATCATCACCTTAGTAACCATTGGATTTAGAGCCTTTCAAGCAATGATTTTTGATCCAGAGTTTTCCGCTTTGCGCGGTGTACATGTAAAGCTTTTACACTACATCTTAATCACCCTCATTGCCCTTTGTGTAGTAGCTACTATTCGGGTTGTTGGATTGGTGCTTGTTATTGCTCTGCTAAGCATTCCGCCTTATATTGCAGAGCGCATTAGTGCAAGATTGAGCCATATGATGATTCTATCAACACTTATTGGAACTTTTTTTGTACTTTGCGGACTTACGCTAGCTTACATGTATGATATTACATCGGGCGCTGCAATCATTATGGTTGCATCACTTGGCTTTTTTCTATCCTTATATTTTACAAAAAACAGGGATTAAACCATCGCTTTTTTAGTTTCACTCTTTGTTCGCCAATAGGTTCCAAGCTCTGCTATTAAAATACCGCTTAAAATGAGTCCAGCTCCAAGTAGCTGGGCTGTATTTAAAGCTTCACCCGCCCAAAAATAACCGACAATTCCAGCACTTACTGGCTCCATTGTAAAGATGATTGCTGTTTTTGCAGGAGTGGTAAATCGCTGCATTGCAGTTTGAACAAAGAAGGCAAATACAGTGGCAAAAACTGCTGTTATTATGATTGCTTCTAAAAAGATTCCATCAAAGCTTTTTGGCATTATCACTTTATCTAATGCGATTGCCCCTAGCAAAGAAAGGAGTGTTACCGTAGCAAATTGAACAAGTACAAGCACGTAAATATTGCACTTTTTAACATAATAGGCTGTAAAAGAGATTTGCAAAGCAAACATAAAAGCGCACACTAGGGCATAAAACTCGCCAAGACCGGCTCCAATCTCACCCTTTGCAGAGAGCATATAAAGCCCAATTGCAGCAAGCATTGCCCCAATACTTGAATACATAGTTGCTCTTTTTTTAAAAAAGATAAAGACAATGAAAGGAACAATAACCACATTAAGCCCTGTAATAAATGCAACGGTTGATGAGTATGCATAGGTGAGCCCAAAGGTTTGAAAGGCAAAACCCAAAAATAAAAAGAGGCCTAAAAAAACTCCTCCGCGTACACTTTTTGCATCAATATATCGCCAATTTTTCCACGCAAGTATACCCATAAGAAAAGTGGCACACAAAAAACGCCAAAATAAAAAAACATAAACTGGAGTCTCTTCAACGGCTTGTTGAACTGGATAGAATGTTAATCCCCATGCTATTGCAACCAACAAAAGCGCCCCGTCAGCGCCGTACTCTTTTAACTTTGACCGGACCACACACCTTCCTTTTTGTAACTTTAGTATCTGTTTCAAAAACACAATTGTAGCCAAAATGTTTAAAAACCGAGCAAGGGATATTGGCTTAGTTTTAGAAATTTTAGGTAGAATTTACGCTAGGCCTAAAAATTGTGGCAATAATGTGTCGAAAGGTAGTTATGAGCGAATCCATTATCCAAATGCATAATGTAGAGAAGTATTTTGGCGATTTCCACGCCCTAAAATCGATCAATTTTAGCGTCGAACGCGGTGAAATTGTGGTAATTTGCGGACCAAGTGGGAGTGGCAAATCAACGCTGATTCGCTGTATTAATAGACTTGAAGAGATTGATGAGGGTGAAATTATCCTAGATGGACACAATATCTATGATAAAAAGACCAACATCAACCAAGTTCGAGCAGAAGCAGGAATGGTTTTCCAGCACTTTAACCTATTTCCCCATTTAACTATTATTGAAAACATTACAATTGCACAACAAAAGGTAAAAAAGACACCTAAAAAAGAGGCTATTGAAATTGCTAAAAAACTTTTAGAAAGGGTTGGATTAGCCCACAAAGCTAATGGCTATCCAAACGAACTCTCAGGCGGTCAAAAGCAACGTATAGCAATTGCTAGAACTTTGGCAATGAAGCCAAAAATCCTCCTTTTTGATGAGCCAACTTCAGCACTTGATCCTGAAATGATTGGTGGAGTTTTGGATGTTATGCGCGAACTTGCTAAAGAGAATTATACAATCGTATGTGTAACCCATGAAATGGGATTTGCAAAAGAGGTTTCAAACCGGGTTGTTTTCATGGATGAAGGAATGATTTTAGAAGAGAATAACCCAGAGAGCTTTTTTGCTTCACCAAAGACCGATAGAGCCAAAAAGTTTATACAAGAAGTTTTAGTCCACTAAAATAAATTACTAAAAATCTTAAAAAGGAGTTTATATGCGTAAATTACTAGTTGCCCTCGCGATGCTCATTGGCATCAGTGGCTTTGCGGATGATATTAATTTGTGGAAAAAGTCCACTCTTAATCAAATCCTGCAAAGAGGAGAGTTGATTGTTGGTCTTGAGCCTGGATATATGCCTTTTGAAATGAAAGATAAAAAGGGAAATATCATAGGTTTTGACGTTGATATGGCAAATGAGATGGCTAAAGCAATGGGAGTTAAACTAACCCTTGTTCCAACTGCATGGGATGGAATTATTGCTGGCCTTTTAGCAGGCAAGTACGACATTATCATGTCTGGTATGACTATTACTCAAGAGAGAAACTTAAAAATCAATTTTGCAAATCCATACATCAGCGTTGGTCAAACTTTGCTAGTTGATAAAAAACATGCTGGAAAAACATGGAAAGATTTGGATAAACCAGAATATACCATAGTAACAAAACTTGGTGTAACTGGAGAGATTGCAACTCGCAAAATGTTTAAAAAAGCTAAAATCCGCACCTTTGAAACTGAAGCAGATGGAGCACAAGAGTTGCTAAACGGCAATGCAGATGCTTTTGTATACGACAAACCATACAATGCAATTTTTATGGCCCAAAAAGGTAAAGGTCGCCTTATCCACTTAGATGAAGATTTAACTTTTGAACCACTTGGATGGGGAATTCGCAAAGGTGATCCTGACTTTTTAAACTGGCTTAACAACTTCTTGAATCAAATGAAGGGTGATGGCAGATATGAAACAATTTACAACCGCTGGTTTGTTAATGATTCATGGTTAAAGCGAGTTTTATAAGCCAATGCCAAAACAACACCACCACTCAATATTAAAAAATAAAACATTCGGCCATGTATTGGCCGTTTTGTTTTTTATCGGTGTGGGGTATCTATTTTTCACTGCCGCTTCTAATATGAATTATATTTGGAAGTGGACGAGTGTACCTAAATATTTTGCCTATGAGAAAGTAATAACTGAAGATGCGCCATTTGATGGAGTAGTTAGCATTCAAGGCGATAAATTAACCATTCAAAGTAATGATGGAGAAGAGCACACCATCTCTTTGGCTGGGGAGTTTAGCCCAACTGTGGCAGATGGAGATGTGGTATTTATGTATGATACTGTCGCCTCCACTACGCAATGGACAGCTGGGCCCTTGCTTATGGGCTTAAAAGTGACACTGCAAATCTCTGCCATTTCAGCTTTGCTTGCACTTATTATTGGCACAATTGTTGCCTTTATGCGTATGTCAAGCTACCAATTTTTCAATGATATTGGAGCCGTTTATGTAACTATAAT
>DDHL01000001.1:5277-8348 GCA_002352945.1 Campylobacteraceae bacterium UBA1877
ATTAGGAACCCCGCTTTTAGTTCAAATCTTTATTTTCTACTTCATTATTGCTACCATTTTTGAATTGGATCGATTCTTAGCTGGTGCAATGAGTTTGGGAATATTTTTTGGAGGCTATATTGCAGAAGTTCTTCGGGGTGCAATCCAATCAATCGATAAAGGCCAATACGAGGCTGCTAAATCTTTAGGTATGAATTATGCTCAAACAATGACTTTTATCATTATGCCCCAAGCCTTAAAACGGGCTCTTCCAACCCTTGTTGGTGAAATGATAGCCCTTGTAAAAGACTCCTCTTTGGTTTCGGTTATATCAATTACCGATTTAACTAAAGTTGGAAGAGAGATTGTGGCTAACACTTTTTCACCTTTTGAAACTTGGCTTATCATTGCTGGGATGTATTTTAGCATTACTGCAATTTTATCCTATGTAGGCCACCGCATCGAAAAGAGAATGCGTAAACAAGGTGGAATGTAATCTTTACATGTAAAGCGTCTTTTTGCGCTTTACATGTACTCTTCTAATTGATTTTTTAACTCTTCAATAGCTTCGACTTCTCGTTTGCGAACATATTTTATTATCGCTTCATGCATATTTGAATCCCTTGGCATAAAGCGCATGCAAAATCGGTGAGCATCATCATATTCGATTATATCTACAATCTTTGCATCAGTCTCCACAGATACAGTAACTTCATCCTTTAAATCAAAAAATACATGCACTAATGAGCCTATTTTTAAGCCATCATTTGTTTTGCTTAGCACCCCAAGACCACCTGTTGATATATCAAACATAATTCCTTCTACACTCTTTTTTCTATCCATATCAACAAGGATAACTGGAGTTGCACTTCGAGGGTGGACTCTTGCAGAGTCTCTCATAGAAGCTGGCATATTAAACATGTATGTGAAATTTTTCAGCGTCACTTCATTTTTTGGAATATCACAATATACAACCTCAGCCTTTACTGGTCTGCTAAGGATGCCATTTTCCATAATGTATGCTTGATTATCATTAATCATAGCAATCTCTTGAAGAGGACTTGTGCGAAAAGTTACCTCATCATTTTCTATGCGGATTATAGATGCTTCATATTTGATTGGAACACCCATATAGAGGTTTAAAAAGACCACTTTTTCATTATCCTCTTTAATTTTTGAAAAGAGTGATACAATATGGTTGTGGACAAAAAAGCCTGAACTTTCACCAAATGATATAGGAGTTTTTAGCACATTGATAGTCTCTTTGGGCTCTTTTGGGAGCCGTATGCGCTCTTGCCAAGCTTCTAGAAAATCCTTTTTCCAATCCTCATTTTCAACTTTAAGATTCAAATACCACCCAAGAGCCATCAAAAGCAGTTCAACTTGAGCATCTTTTTTATTAAGAGAGTGCAATAAATCATTATATCTTGCTTCTACATCAAGATATAAACTATCATAATAGGATAAGATAGATTGTATAAAGATCTCCTCATCTTTGGGCGGATAATCCTCTTTTACTAACCGCAAAGCCTCTAAATAAAACTCTTCACGATGAGTTTCAAAGAAAGCTTCTGCTTTAGCTGGTAGCCTAATCATCTTGCATCCTCTTTTAGTGTTGATTCATTATATCGCATCTTTTGAATTTTTTGTAAGAATTTTATCCAATTTCAATGTTACTGTTGTTCCCTTATTCAAAGCCGAAACAAAACCGATAAAGATGCCATAATTATCACAAAACTCTCTTACTTTGTGCAGTCCAATTCCATAGCCTTGCTTTTTTGGGTCTTTTTGGTAGTATCGGTCAAAAAGGCGAAATTGGGTGTGCTCATCCATTCCTATTCCGCTATCTTGAATAGATAAAATCCCATCTTTTAAATTTACATGTACGCTTCCTTTAGCTTTGTTATATTTATATGCATTGCTTAAAAGATTCATAATGCACTGCTCAAAACCGATTCTATCAACATATACGGGGGTTGATTCAGCCTTACATGTAAGTGTAATGTCACCTTTTAACTCTTGAGTTTTTTCAATGCACTCAAAAAGTAGCTCTTTTGCATCAAAGCTCTCCTCTTTCACAAGGCGGATTTCACGCTTAATGTAATACTCCATTTGAATATAAAGGGAGTATAAATTATCACAAGCTTTTGAAATTCTTTTTAAGCGCTTCTGGCTTGAGTCATCTTTGTGGTGCTGGCTTAGCATTTGAGTGTTTGCTTGGATGGTTGCTAAAGGGGCATTTAATTCATGCAAGGTATCTTTAATGAGTTTATCTAAAAGATTATTTGTACTCTCAAGGGGCGTTAAGAGGTAATTTACAACCACATAACTTAAAAAACCCCCAATAAAGAGTGCTCCAGCAAGCGCTGCTTCAACTCCCACCCAGCGCTCTAAGGATAAGACTGCGCCGATTAAAAGCATCCATGCGCAAAAGAGTAAACTCACACCTTGCCACAGTTTTGTCTTATTCACTAAAACGGTACCCTACTCCACGAATATTTTCGATACTCTCTTTTCCAAAAATCTTTTTTAAATTGTTAATATAAACGCGCAAAGCCCCCTCATGAATCCCCTCACTCGGACTCCAAAGGCGTTTTGCAATAATCTCTTTAGTAACAACCTTTCCTCGATTTTCTACTAAAAGCACCAGTAGTTCAAAATCTTTTGGATTTAAAAGAAGCTCTTTTGCATTTTTATATAAAACTTTATGGCGCAAATCGATTGTAAAGGTATCATCAATAACCATCTTCTCTTTAAAGTGGCCATTTCTTTCTAGTACAGCACGAATCCGGCATGATAACTCTTCTAAGTCAAAGGGTTTTTTAATATAATCATCCGCCCCGCTTCTAAAGCCTTTGATGAGTGTCTGGGTATCTTTGGCTGAGGTTATATAGATTGCTGGAGTTTCATCTCCACTTTGGCGCAAAAGGGTTAAAAACTCCAATCCATTCATATTTGGAACATTGATATCTAAAAGATATAAGCCAAAAATTTGACTATAACACGCCTCAAGTGCAGCTTTGCTTTGTGTAAAGAGAACCGGCTCAAACCCTTCGGTTTCTAAAAAATCCTCTAGAGTCTCTCCTAAGAGC
>DDHL01000001.1:8593-14838 GCA_002352945.1 Campylobacteraceae bacterium UBA1877
TGTGTGCTATTCATCAACCCTCCATTTTAATGTTTCGCCCGCAAACATTGGCACTACATCACCATATGAGTTTGCAACTTCCATTGGCTCATTTATGAGACTAATCTCTTTTTTTAGAGGCTTAATATTGTAGATTTTACAAGCATTATCGCTCACAAACGCCTGCAAATTTTCAAGTGCATTTCTAACTTCAAAAAGCTGTGCTAAAGCCGGCAAAGCCAAAGGAGCAGTAAAAATTCCCGCCGCACAACCGCAACTCTCTTTTGCATGGATTGGATGGGGAGCTGAATCTGAGCCAAACATCACCTTTGGATGAGCTGACGTTGCTGCTTTTAAAAGCGCTTCTCTATCTTCGGGACGTTTAGCAATCGGTTTGCAAAATAGATGGGGTCTTAACACCCCTCCGGCTACCTCATCTAGGGTAATGTATAGATGGTGCAAAGTTATGGTTGCAAAGAGATTATCATATTTTTCAAGAAGCCCAACGCTATAAGCTGTGGTAATATGCTCCATTATAATTTTTAAATTTGGGAATGCTTTTGCTAGCTTAATATAGGTTTTTCCAAACTCTTTTTCCCTATCCATCACAAACCCGTCGCTCTCGCCGTGAACACAAAGCGGAATCTCAAGTTCACTCATAACTTCAAGTACAGGAGAGAGGGTTTTAATATCCATACTTTTAACTCCCCCATCAGAATTTGTTGTAATCCCCGATGGATAGAGTTTAATAGCTGTAATTTTATCTCTATTTTCCTCCAAAAACTCCCTTGTATAATCGTTTTTAAAAAAGAGAGTCATATAAGGCTCAAAAGAGTCATCGCCGCACGCTTGTAAAATCCTCTTTTTATACTCCATAAGAGCTTTTTGAGTTGTAATTGGCTCAACAAGGTTTGGCATTATAAGTCCGCCTGAAAAGTATCGTGCGCTCCAAGGCGCTACATTTTTTAGCATCTTACCATCGCGAAGATGAAGATGCATATCTAGTGGGGACTTGATTGTAAGCTGCATACTCTTTCCTTTAAGCCAATTGATGCTCAATTATACCAAAGAGTGCTCTAAAACTTCTTTTAATAGTCCAATGGATAATTTTTATTTAATTGATACTTATATTAATAAATTAAATATATTTTTAAGTATAATGATATTAAAATATCACTGTTTCGTAACTCAAACAAAGGAGAAAAAATGGAAAGAAGAGATGCGATTAAAACATTAGCTGCTGCTTCACTAGCAATTACAGCTGCAAACGCTTATGACGAAAAGCTCATAGTCAACACAAATGACTATGAATTTAAAGACCCTCAAAATCCTACAGATTATGAGTTAAAACATACTCCAGCAATCTCTATTAAAGATGCCGATAAAGCCGGCTTTAGTCTTGTAGAAGTTACCGTTGGTCAAAAAGGAATTATCCATCCAAGTGTAGATAACCACTGGATCTATCAAATTGAACTATTTGCAGATGACAAAAGAGTTGGCATTGTAGATTTGGAGCCATCAGTATCGCGCGGATATTTGGCTGCTAGGGTTCAATTAAAAGATGTTAAAAAACTGCGTGCAATTGCCCGCTGTAATCTACACGGAAACTTTAGCTACACAGTTTCAGTTTAATCTATATTTTCGGGGGAAGGGGAGTTTAAAAGGGAGTTAAAATCGATCTTTTCAAGCACGTCGCCATGAGTTGTATCTTGTAGCTTTACATGTAAAGATAGATTGTTAATAGCTTTTAGCAAATTTGCAGTGTGAAAGTTGGGCACAACTTTATCGCCAATTACCTCTATAACGCTCACTTTTGATTGAACATTTGCAATGCATTGAACACTTTCAAATGGATGTTTTATGAGCCAATCTATTGGGAAAAAGGGGTACTTTGCTTTTGCAATCGCCCTAATTGAATCATATGGCGTAATGAGTATCAGATGAGAAACCTTACGTTTTGATGCTAAATAGGCCCCAACTCCGGTTCCTAAACTGCGACCAATTACTGTTACATCTTTGTCTTTGGCGTGAAAATCATAGATTGCTAAAGCATCTTTAAAAAGGGCCTCTTGGCTTGGCTTATGGCTAGATTCTCCATAGCCTCTATAATTATAAGCAACAACTTCAATGTCTAAATCTGGATCAAGATAGGTAAATATTTTTGTGGCATCATCAGCATTGCCTCCAAAATAGATGAGAAGTTTGCTGCTATTTTTGGGGCGTCTTTTGCCAATAAGCTCAGCCCCATCTTTGGTGTGTAAAACGGCTCTTACACACCCTTTACATGTAAAGGGTTTAAAATTTGCATCTTTTAGGTTAAATATAAAGCTCTCTTGAGCAAAGTAAAGATATGCTAAAGCGCTTCCATAAAGGGTTGCAATCAGTAGTATTGATTTTGAAATCACTACTTAAACTGCCTCTTCGCCCTCTTCTTTTGTTCTAATGCGAACAACTCGCTCCATATCGCTTACAAATATTTTTCCATCTCCAATTTTACCTGTGCGAGCAGCCTCTGTAATAGCTTCAATCACTGCATCAGTATCAGAATCTTTTACCACAACCTCAATCTTTACTTTAGGTAAAAAATCAACCACATACTCTGCTCCTCTGTAAAGTTCAGAGTGGCCTTGCTGACGCCCATATCCTTTCACCTCACTTACTGTCATACCAGTAATATCAAGGGATGTTAGGGCATCTTTAACCTCTTCTAATTTAAAAGGTTTGATAATTGCTTCAACTTTTTTCACATATTCTCCTTAGCTTTTGATGGCTCTAACCATTGTAGCATGTTTTTTCTTACAAAAAATCTCTATAAAATGCTACCCAATAAGCTCAGTCTTTTTAAAGCGATATACCTTATTTTTTACCTTCTCTAAAATTCCAGCACTTATCATCTGCTTGAACATATTTACAACGGTGGGCTTGCTTACATCAAGCGCTTCCATAATGTCATAATATGAGCCGTGAAAAACGTTATCGCTGTCACAATTTTCTACAATATATCGCAAAATAGCAATCTTTTTGCCACCAACAAGCTTAGAGAGCGCTTCTACGACATGAGAGCATCCTTCAAGTTCACGCTTTTGAATATGGGGCAAAAGGGTATTGTAAGTTGTATTGATTAAATCTTTAATATTAATCGGCTTTGTAATAAACCCATTTACTTGTAACTTAATTGCATCTAATAGATAATTGGTTTCCGTAAAGGCTGTTGTAATAATTGCTGGTATATGGCGCTGCTCATTTCGTAAAGTTTTTAGCATGGTTATGCCATCCATATTTGGCATCAATATATCAGTAATTATTAAATCAACCTCTCTTTCGGATGCAATCTTTAAACCAATCTGCCCATCTTCGGCCACGATAACCTCTTTGACAAAATCGGCCAAAATCATTCGAGTCTGCTCTCGAACACTCTCTTCGTCTTCCACATATAAAATCACACTATCTTTTAAACAATTTAAATCCATCATAACTTCCTTTGAAGAGGTTTTGCTAGGATGCATATTTGAATGACTGCACATTTTTCATAAACTGCTCCATTTGAAAATTTATGGGAAGCATTAAAAGCGCTGATTGTTCCATGCATCTGCTTTTCAATAATTTGTTTGGACATATAAAGCCCAATTCCCGTACCACTTGCTTGATGTTTAGTAGTAAAATATGGATCAAACATGCGATCAAGTACAGTTTGGTCCATACCACCTCCATTATCAATTACACTTATAATACAACCTTTATCACTTCCATCGATGCTCACTTCAATAAGGCGCTCTTTGTCTTGGCGCATAAGGGCATCTTTTGCATTTGAAAGTAGATTCATAATCACTTGTGAAAATTCATTGGCAAATCCTAAAGCCTCATAATCAACACTCCCTACTAAAATAATTTTAACTCCATCTTTTGCATAGAAATTTTTCAACATATCTACTGAATGCTTGATATTTTCCCAAACCGAAAAAGGCTGTTTCTCCTTTTCTGGCCGAAAAAAATTGCGAAAATCATCAATTGTTTTAGACATTGTATTTGCTAGCATCAAGCCTTCATTTACTTGAGAGTCAACAAAATCTTTATCAAGCTTTCCTTGCATCTGTTTGATTTGAAAACTTTGAATAAGTACGGTTAAAGCATTTAATGGCTGTCTCCACTGATGCGCGATATTACCTATCATCTCCCCCATAGCTGCAAGGCGGGATTGGCGGTACATTATCTCATCTTTTTGGCGGCTTTGTTTAATCTCTTGAGCAATTCTGCGCTCTAAGCCTTGATTTAATTTAACAAGCTCTTTGGTCTTTTCTTTGACCATATTTTCCATGTTTGTATATAGCATTCGGATGTTTTGCAAAATTATCATAGCAAAGAGTCCTGCACAAAAAATAGTACCAACAACCCCAATAACAATCCAGCCAAAAGTGCTTATATAAACCCTGTCAGTTCGTTTTTTACCATCATTGGCTGCTTCAAGCGAAAAGTTAATAAGCTGAGTTAGATGGATATTAACAGAGTGGATACTTGGATAGAGTTCATCTTGAAGTAGTAAAAAAGCTTTTTCTTGTTGCTGGTTATCGAGGTAATAAAACATTTGATTTAAAATAATATCAATTTTATCTATACGATCCCTTGTTTGGGCCATTAAATCATCTTTTAAAGTGGGCTCTTTTGGGCCATTATCTTTTGGAATCACTCCCCAATCCCTAAACATTTTAACAATCCAGTCACTCTCATCAATATCTACACTCTTTTCATATTCATTCCAGTGCCTATGGATAAGCTCTTGGGCTAAACGAATAATTGTCTTTCCATCTTTGACGCTAATTTTATATATTTCAATATCACGTAAAGTATCCAAAATATTTACCGTATAAACATCTTTTAGGGCTTCAAGCTTGATAATTGGAACTGTATGCTTTAAATAGAGAATATCAAACTCATTTTTTATACGATTTAAGCTTAAATGGGCAAAGCTTCCAATAAAAAGCATTCCAGTTAGCATGGTTAAAATAAGCAAGCTCGTCTTTTTTGCGACACTGAGCTTATTAACTGATTCAATAAAGAGTTTAACTATTTTATTCATCAGGATATTTCCCAATTACTTTAAAGGCTTCTTGCCTAAACTGTGTGATGTAGATATCTTTTAAGCACATACAATCACTATCTAACCGCTTAGCTAAACTCTCATCAAAAACATCTTTTGAAATATTTTTTAAAAGCTTGATAAAATCTTTTTTGCTAAATGAAGGCCCAACTTTTTTAAAAATCGACACTACTGCAACTGCGGCATAGTAGCCCTCCAAAGAGGCAAAACCAATAGATGAGTCTGGATAGTATTTGGCCATAAGTCTTTTATGCTCTAAAACATCTTTTTCATCTGACCACGGAAGAGGAACCACTTGAGAAAAGAGTAGATTTTTTGCACTGCATTGCAAATCAATCATCATAGTCTGGGCTGAAGCAAAGGATAAAATCGCCTTTGTAGCATCTCCTAGCTGCGTATCAAGAGACCTTCTTATAAATTCAACTGTAGGTTTAGCCGCTCCAATTATCACAATTGCATCGGGATGAGATTCATTTAACTCATAAATTGCATGTCCCACTGCTAGTGTATTTCGCTTATAACTGCCCTCTCCTGCAATATCCATTCCCCTTTTTCGCAACTGCTTTTTGAGTGAACGCAATCCTGTGTGGCCAAAACTGTCATTTTGATAAAAAGCAGCAATTCTTTTATGTCCTTTTTTGTCAATCAAGTAGTGAAGCAAAGCTTCAATCTCCTTATCATACCCTTGGCGGATATTAAAAATCAATGGGTTTTTGGGGTCTCTTAAAAATTTCGCACCAGAGACTGAAGCGAGCATAGGAATGTTATTTTCAACAGCAATTGGCAGAGCCGCTTTTGAGGTTGGGGTTCCAATAATTCCAAAGAGTGCAAAAACTTTCTCGACTTCAATTAAGTTTTTTAAATTCTCTTCAGTAATTTTAGGCTCATATTTATCATCTTTTATAATCAATCTTATTTTTCGCCCATAAACTCCACCCTCTTCATTTATACTTTGAAAATAGGCGTTTGCACCTCTGTAAAAATCCATACCAAGTTGTCGCAAATCTCCCGTGAGTGCAGCAGACATTCCAAGCCTAATCTCATTATCACGGTAGAGGCTAAAATATCGCAATCCCATCCAAAGGGCTAGGATAAAAACCGGTAGTACAAAAAGTGCTTTTTTCATGATGATGATATAATAGCACCCAAAATGTATAAATCCACTTAACAG
>DDHL01000096.1 GCA_002352945.1 Campylobacteraceae bacterium UBA1877
GGTCGTGTAAGCCTTGCTGAAGGTCAAAAAGTATCTTTCGAAATCGGACAAGGACAAAAAGGTCCTCAAGCTGAGAACGTAACTGCATTATAATTTCTAGGCACCCAAACGGGTGCCTTTTTTCTACCTCTTATTCACTAACTTTTCATACAGTAATTCTAAAGCCTTATCTGCATGTTGTTGTGCTACACCAATATGAAACGAAATTTTCGCCGGCCCATGGTCTAGCATTTCAATATCAATATGATTCTCTTTTAATGCCCAAACTGCATCCGCGATAACAGTAGAATTGTACTTCATCCCAATCCCAACCATACTTAAAATCGCCACATCATAAACAACCTCTAAAGAATCTGGAGCTAATTTTTCCTCAATAGCACTACGCAAATTATTAATATTGCCTGCTAAATCCTCTTTTTTAAGAAGTACGGCAATATCATCTTTATCAGTTGGATAGTGATAAGTATTGATTCCATATTGGTTAAAAATACTTAGTAAAGCTTCGGTAAATCCAATAGTTTCGCCCAAGCCCTCTTTTTCTATATAAATATAAGCCATATTATCTAGCTTCGCAATCCCAACCACATCTTCTTCGGGCACACGTTCGTTTAAAATCAAAGTTCCATCAGCTGAAGGTCGGTTTGTGTTGAGAATATTAATAGGAATGTTAGCACGCCTGCAATTATTCATCGCATCAAAATGAAAAACATTAAATCCCTTGGATGAAAGAAGCCTAATCTCTTTGAATGTTAGGCGAGGGATTACATCACTACTTGGAACAATACGAGGATCTACTTCATAAACCCCATCCACATCGCTCCAATTTTCATACATACTAGCCCCAACAGCGTATGCTAACTCACCACCAGTCAAATCAGACCCGCCACGAGAAAGTACTGCGATATCACCATCTTCATTCACCCCATAAAAACCAGGCATGACGCAAACTTCTTGGGTTTCTTTTAAATGTTGTAAATTCTCATGGGTAATTGGGTCAACTTTTGCACCCAATAAATCCCCACTTACCTGAAAGCCAATCTCTTCTGGCAAACAAAGCTTAGATGCAATCCCACATTTTTCAAAATAGGCTGCAATGATTTTTGCATTATAGTGCTCCCCACGTGAGGCCAAAAATGCCCCACGCTTATCACCCTCTAAGTTTGTTTCTAAATCTTTTTGCAAAGACTCTAATAATCCATCAACCTTTACATGTAAATCTTCTAGCAAGCCTTTGAATTTAGTCAAAATTGCACTTTTGCTCTCTTTTACACTTACTATTTTATGTAAATGCGACCCATTTGTGGCTATATTTACAAAATGATCAGTTATTTTTTGCTTATGCTTATCATCGCGGCCTGGGGCTGAAACTACCACATATTTGCGGTTTTTGCTATCTTGGATGATATTTTTTACTTTTTCAATTTGGGTGGCATTCTCAACAGAACTACCACCAAATTTACAAACAATTTTTCGTCTCAAATCCACCCCTTATGCATCATCTAGCAATGGATAAACCCCATCACCATCATGATTTTCAGTGCCAACTATCGGAGGGTTAAATACACAGATAAGTCGCATATCTTCTGTTCCACCATACAAGTTATGGTCATCATGAAGATTCAAAGCATACATTACGCCATCATAAATTTTGTGTCGCTCACCCGTGCTTAAATCTTCGATTTCACCATTGCCTGCTACACAATATACTGCTTCGAGGTGGTTTTTGTAATGAATATGGGTTTTAGTGCCTTTTCGGATTATAGTTTCATGGAATGAAAAACCCATATTATCACCCTTTAAAAGCATTCTTCTACTTGTCCATTGCCCCTCTTTTGCATGGACTTCGCGGGGTGATCCAATAATATCTTTAATATCTCTTACAATCATCTTAATACTCCTGTGTTAAACGTTCTTTTTTCTCTGCAAATACCGCTTCAAGTGCCGCTTCAAATCTATCAATTCCTTCATTAAGAGTAGCTTCATCAATGAGAAGTGGTGGCAAAAATTTCACAACCTGACCTTCAGAGCCCGCTGTTTCAATAACTAATTTTCGTTCAAAACCCTTTGCTGAAACCTCGCCAGCAATGGAGTCATCATTTTTAATTTCAAATCCATAAGCCAAACCTCGGCCTCTAACTTCTATAGCATATTCAGGGTGCTTGGCTGCAATTTCCTCAAGACGACTCTTTAAAATTTGCTCTTTGTATTGCACTGCCTTTGTCAAGTCATCACTACTCCAATACTGTTCAATCGCTACTTTTGCTGCCACAAAAGCTAGGTTATTACCACGAAAAGTACCTGTATGCTCCCCTGGATTCCACTGGTCAAGTTCTGGTTTAAAAAGAATCAGAGCCATTGGAAGTCCGCCACCAATTGATTTTGACATAGTTACCATATCTGGCTTAATCCCAGCAAACTCAAAGCTAAAAAACTCTCCAGTTCGCCCATTGCCCACTTGGATATCATCAATTATTAGCAACATGTCAAACTCACGGCACAAGCTCTCAAGCTCTTGAAGCCACTCTTTAGATGCTACATTAATTCCACCCTCACCCTGAATGGTTTCGACAATCACAGCCGCTGGCAAATCAAGCCCGCTACTGCTATCTTCTAAAAATTTACGAAAATATTCTAATGTATTTATATCTCCCAAATATCCATCGTATGGCATGAATGAAACATTGGTTCGACTAATATAACTCTCATCCCTATAATCATTATTTCCAGTAACTGCAAGTGAGCCTTGGGTTAAACCGTGGAAGCCATTGGTAAATGAAACGATATTACTACGTTTTTTTACCATACGTGCTAATTTCAGAGCCGTTTCAACTGCATTTGTTCCTGTTGGACCGGTAAATTGCATCACATATTCAAGGTTTCTCGGTTTTAAAATAGTATTTTGGAAAGATTGAATAAACTCTTTTTTAGCCGTTGTTGCCATATCAAGACCATGCACAATGCCACCGTTTTGAAGGTATTCAATCACAGCTTGAGTAATATGTTCATTATTGTGGCCATAATTCAGCGTTCCAGCGCCTGCAAAAAAGTCGATAAATTCATCTCCATTTTCATCGGTTAAAACCGCACCTTTTGCACTTTGGAAGATGGTTGGAAATGAACGTATATATCCACGCACTTCTGATTCATGATTTTCAAATACTCGCATAATTATTCCTTTGTATGTATATTAAATTGACTAGATTAAAACTTCTAGCACCTATAAGAAAAAAAGTTAAAAGGGACCTATTCTATAAAGCTCTTCATCCTCATGGGCATCCTCTTTAAAAAGGGACTTTGAGAAAAAAGGCAATACCTCAACATTGGCATGAAGGGTTTTTGCGATGCTTTTAAATAGTTTTTGAGAAGCACTGTTAGATGGTGTGATAGTAGTTTCAATCCATCTAGCATTTGGTGATTTTTTTAATACATGTTCTAGCAATTGCTTTGCTAAACCTTTTCCACGCATTGAGCTATCCACTGCCACTTGCCAAACAAAAAGAGTTTGAGGGGATTCTGGCAAACAATAAGCACTCACGACACCTACCACTTGGTCTTCAACTTTGGCTACAATACTTGTCGCGGCAAAGTGAGTGGCTACAAGCATATATGCATAGCGAGAGTTCAAATCAAGAGGAGGTGAGCTTTTTATAAGTTCGTAGATTTGGGGCGCATCATCACACACAGGATTTAAAAAACTGATTTCTTTTTGGGAATTCACTCTATTCCTTGTAAAAAATTTTGGTATAAAATAACCATGTTTTGAGTATAACTAATGAATCTTTAATGAAAATTAATTGATAGCGTCAAAAATTTTCT
>DDHL01000091.1:0-393 GCA_002352945.1 Campylobacteraceae bacterium UBA1877
TCTTGAACCGACACAAGCGTTGTGCTAAAGTCCACTGTATCTAAAAAATATTTACATGTAAAGAGTATTTTTGCATTCAAATATCTTTACATGTAAAACTTAACGCAGAACTCTTGAAGCATTTAAAATCGCAAGAAGGGCCACTCCCACATCTCCAAAAACAGCCTCCCACATTCCAGCTATTCCAAAAGCTCCAAGCACTAAAATAACCCCCTTTACACCAAGGGCAAAGATAATATTTTGCCAAACAATTCGGTGGGTTTTCCGAGCAATCGAAATCGCAGATGGAATCTTGTCTAAATTATCATCCATTATGACAATATCAGCAGCTTCGATGGCAGCATCAGACCCAACACCGCCCATAGCTATGCCCACATCAGCACGGGCTAAAAG
>DDHL01000091.1:607-1090 GCA_002352945.1 Campylobacteraceae bacterium UBA1877
TAAAACAGGCGCATCGTTAATCCCATCTCCCACAAATACACTTTTACCATCTTTTAAAATCATCTCCAATTTTTCTACTTTTTGGTGCGGTAGCAACTTAGCATAAACCTCTGTTATGCCAAGCGACTTGGCCAAATCTTCAGCCGCTTCAAGAGTATCTCCAGTGAGCATAACAATGCGTTTTATTCCAAGTTTCTTTAACTCTTGGATAGTTTTTGAGCCCTCTTTTTTTACCATATCTGCTACGCAAAGAGCTCCGGCAAATTTGCCATCTATTGCCACATATGCAACGCTTTGATTGGTTTTTATAGGCTCAATTGCAATTTTTTCTTTTTGCATCAAAGAGTGGTTTCCAACCAAAACCTGCATACCATCAAATTCGGCTTTTACGCCAAAGCCTGCTAACTCCTCATAATTTCCATTATCTTCTTCAAACTCTTTTTGGTAGGCTTGCACTATTGAGCGGGCTATTGGATGGTTGGA
>DDHL01000091.1:1327-4532 GCA_002352945.1 Campylobacteraceae bacterium UBA1877
CTTTGCTGCAATCTCTAACAATTCATCTTTATTGAAATTTTCTTGAGGATGGATACTTTGGAGTCGAAAAACTCCTTCGCTAAGTGTTCCGGTTTTGTCAAAAACGACAGTTTTTACACCTCTTAGAGTTTCTAAGAAGTTTGCCCCTTTTACTAAAATTCCTCTTTTTGAAGCTCCGCCAATCCCTCCAAAAAAGCTAAGCGGGATTGAAATAACCAAAGCGCAAGGACAAGAGACCACTAAAAAGACAAGGGCTCTTCCAAGCCAGTCGTCAAAACTTGCACTCTCAAACAAAAGTGGAGGCAAAATCGCAAGCATCGCGGCAATGCCCACAACTGACGGAGTGTAAACTTTGGCAAATGAGGTTATAAACTGTTCGGTTTTAGCTTTTTTAGAGCTTGCATTTTGAACCAAATCAAAAATTTTTGCAACGGTAGATTGGCTAAAAAGAGTGGTTGTTTTTATGCTCAAAACTCCGGTTAAGTTGATACTTCCAGAAAGAACACTAGAGCCTTTAGTAACCTCTTGCGGTACAGATTCTCCAGTAAGAGCTGTGGTATCAAGGCTTGAGCGTCCATCAAGCACAATCCCATCAAGCGGAATTTTTTCACCGGGTTTTACTAAAATGTGATCGCCTATTTTTACATCTTGGGGCAAAACACTCTTGTATCCTTGCGGCGTGATGAGTGTGGCGCTTTCGGGGCGGATATCCATAAGAGCGCTAATGGAGCTACGAGAGCGATCCACTGCCAAATCTTGAAAAAATTCACCGATTCGATAAAAGAGCATAACAGCTACACCCTCTGGGTATTCGCCAATGCTAAAAGCTCCAATTGTTGCAATACTCATAAGAAAATTCTCATCAAACACTTTTCCTTTGATGAGGTTTTTTAAAGCAATGACTAAAATTTCTCCTCCAATGAGTGCGTATGCGAGCAAAAAGAGAATTAAATTAAAATTTTGAGGTACAAAAAATGCTCCAATAAATAGCAAAACACCTAATACAAAGCCCAAAAAACGAGGTGTTAAAATATGTTTTTTCCAAGGCATATTTTGGGTTTTACTTTTTGTTTGCTCAAGGGGCTCAATGGATGCTCGCGGTTCTTGAGAGAAGATAGTATTTTGAATCTTTTTTATCAAAGATTGGGATATAGCATCTTGGGTTTGAAGCACTAAAAGCCCTTGTGCAAAATTGATATGAGCTTTATCAATATCATCAATCGCATTTAGTTTTGTTTCAATGGCATTAGCGCAGTGTGCGCAAGTTAAACCTTTGATTTGATACTTTTGAGTACAAGACATGATTAACCTTCACATATGTGAGCAAAACCCACATCAAATAAGATTTTTATATGTTCATCATCAAGAGAATAGTAGACAACTTTGCCTTCTTTGCGAGGTTTAACTAATCTAGCTTGGCGCAAAACCCGCAATTGGTGCGAAATGGCTGAGTGGGTCATACCAAACAAGTCGGCAATATCACATACGCACATCTCATTTTCTAAGAGCGCAGCAATGATTTTTATGCGAGTCGTATCTCCAAAAACCTTAAAAAGCTCGGCTAGGTCGTACAACTTTTCATCTTCTGGGAGCTTTTCTTTGACTGTTTGAATAATGTCGTTGTGTATGGTTGTGCATTTACATGTAAAGTCTGACATAAAGCTCCTTTTATTGAATATGTGAACTATTGTTCATATGTTAGTGCAAAAAGGATAAAAACTATCTTAAATAAACTGCAAGTTTTACATGTAACAAGTTTTGTTTGTAAATGGCAAGATAGAGTTTGCTTTAGCAAGGAAGAAGAACTTTTACATGTAATAAGTTTTTTGTAAATTAAAAAGGATTTTTGCATTAAAGGCAAAAGATTACTCTTTTTGATATTTTTTGGCTAATTTTTTCTCTAAAATTTCTTCACCTTTTTTGATATGCATCGAATAGATTTTTATCTCCTCTTTTAACTCCTCTTTTTGCTCGTGAGTAATCTCTTTATTTCTTAACTTTTTTTCTATTTTAGCTCTATCTTCACGAAGCTCTACTAATAGCTTTTCAAGAGCCAGTATCTTTGACTCTTCTTTATCGATAAAGTCAATATTCAAAACCTTTGCCACACTATTGAAAAACTTTTTTAACTTCATGAGTGCATCCTTACATCAGTTTGCAAAAAAGTGTTTTTAAATCAATAAAAGATAATAATTTAAACCTTAGGAACATTTTTTCCCTTTGAAATAGCATCAATTTCACTATCATCGAGCATGATTCCTTCTGTAATATCTTCAAGAAATAGAATCTCGGCCATTTTTAAAAGATTTTCTGCAATCTCTTGAGCGTATGTATTGTCGTTTATCAGATTTGTCGCCATATTGTGGGTTATTTGGTTGTTTCTAATCAAAGAATCAAACACCCCATTTGTTAAAACATCGGATTTTTTAGTTCTTAGCTTTATCTTTTCAAGTAGTATCATATTTTTATCGTTATTTTCGCTATTGTACATTTTGTTTATATCTCGCAATATTTTAACAAGGTTTTCTCGCATATTATTGTATTGCTCTTTTATGTATTGGTTGTTTGATTTTGTATAGATTTTCATATTTTTTTCTAAGTGTTGTGTTGCCTTTATGGCTGCAACAATGTGTCGGTTTGCAAGTTTAATCTTATAAATTTTTTCAATATTTTCCGAGTCCATAATAAGCTGTGCTCTTGTTGCAAAATCCAGTATTTCCCCATAAATTCCCTCAACTCTTGAGATATACTCTCTATTGACATTAACCTCTTTTTTCACATACTCATCTTTGATAACATCTTTTACATCCATATTAGAAAGGATGTTTCTTTTTTTCAAAATAAGCCCGTTTGCGATGATTTTAAAAGCAATCTCATATAGGTGTTTTGTCTCTTTTGTCAGTACAGCCAAAGCTGCAACAGGAACCTCAAGAGCAGAATCATCAAGATATTCTACTTTTTCAATATTGACATTTTCCTCTTTAGGTTCGGGTTTAAATACTTTTTCAAGCACAAAAATGAGTTTATCCAAAAATGGTAAAAAAATGATTACACCAGCGACTTTGAAGATTGTATTAAAAACAGCCAGCTTCATAGTATAGTCATTTTGAGCAATGCCGATTAATGAGCTTGTAAAATCTGTTGCAATCTCAAGCTCTCTTATCAAAAATATTGCCAAGATGCCTGTTAAAAAATTAAATACAAA
>DDHL01000091.1:4769-5948 GCA_002352945.1 Campylobacteraceae bacterium UBA1877
GCCTTTTTCCATCTACACTTGATCCTATTGCTCCAAGTATGGCAGTAATTGTCGTTCCGATATTTGCTCCAATTGTAAGAGCTAGTGAATTTTCATATGTAATTTGATGTGCAGCAAGTGCTGCTAGGGTTAAAATGAGAGTAGCGTGAGATGATTGCATAATAACAGTTGCTAGCACTCCAACTCCGGCAAATACTAAAATGCCCTTAAAACCAGGCATGGCAAATTGAGCTAAATCGATACTCTCTTTAAAAGTTTCAAACCCAACTTTCATATAGTGGATTCCTAAAAACAAAAATCCAAGTCCAGTTAAAACATAGCCAAAACCCTTAAGAGTCTTGGAGTTTTGAAAAAAAAGCAATACCCCAAAGATAAAAAGCGGCATAGCATATGAAGAGATATCAACTTTCAAACCAAATCCCGCCATGAGCCAAGCACCGGTTGTAGTGCCTATATTTGCACCCAAAATTATGCCAATGCCTTGATAGAGGCTAATAAGACCAGCGCCTAAAAAGGAGATAGTTAAGACCGAAATAAGCGAGCTTGACTGCATAAGAGTCGTAGTTATGATTCCAAAATTGATGCTTTTGTACAATCTATTTGTAGATCTATTTAACAGATTTTCAAACGAGCCTCCCGAAAAGGCTTTAAAACCCTCTTCAAGAGAGACCATTCCAAATAAAAATATAGAAACTCCAAAGGCGATAGTTTTAAACTCAGAACTTACCCAAAGTCCATATGATAGTATTATAAAAATGGTGGGTAAAAATAACTTCTTTAGCACACTGCTTCCTTGATTCTTTACATGTAAAAGAGATTGCCTTTAATCTTTGATGTAGTTTTGATTGTATCAAAAAGATGTTTAACTCTAAAGATTTAAAAAATAAAAACTCTTTTTTAATTTTTGTAAATAAATTTGGCTAAGAGATTTTGCTCATAATCAAAACCAAAAATAATAAGATAAAAAATCAATCAGCGCCCTTTAGCCTTTACATGTAAAGTGTTAAATATGAATTAAACACCATAAAAAAAGCATAGCATCATAAAAATTATTATTGACTAAACTATTATGTTTAGATTATAATAAAAATACCTTACACATAAAGGAGATACAATGGGACAGTTGCTTAAAGTTTTGGTTGCATCTGCTATGGTGTTTAAAGTGCCACTATTTGTCAA
>DDHL01000054.1:0-1240 GCA_002352945.1 Campylobacteraceae bacterium UBA1877
TATATTATTAAATATGAAAGAAGTTGAAGGCTTTAGCAAATAAGCTAAATAGCATCAAAGGCGGCAAACAATGCAATCTAGCTTTTTTTGTGCCACTCTAAGGAGCACTCAGCTCGAAAACAATCATCCGAATCAGGACAGCCCTCGCAAGCTGGAGCAACCGCTCCTATGCTATCGTATAAAAACTTTTTCCAACGCACATCGTTTGGCTTTTTTTTGGCAAGCTCAGGAAAGTGCTGCTTCATATACTTACCCATAATAGCTCTTGAACTAAATCCCATTGCTTCATAAAGATGGTTGATTTCAAGTGATTTTTTTGCAATGTATGGAGCAATTTCATCGCAAGCTTCAATATCAATTGCATATTTTTGCAAAAACTTACAAACTGCATTTTCTAATTGAGCATTATTCATAAAATCTCCTTTACATGTAAAGAGTTTAGCATAAAATTTATTTTTAATTATGTTTATATTTTAATCAAATTTTTGTATATTAAAACACCTTTATTTGCTATACTCTAAATAACTGCTAAAAAAACCGGTTTAATATAAAACTATAATCTATTCAGGAGTATTCATGAAGTGCGAAACCTGTACTATTGGCCTTTTAGAAAAAGAGGTTGGCATTCTTTATGAAATAGCTAAATTGCTGACAGATACACTTGATATTAAAAATGTAATGGAGAAATCTCTTAATATTTTAAAGCATGAATTAAAGCTTGAAAGAAGTGCAATCTATCTTTACAATCCCGACACCCAAACCCTTGATATGTTTGCAGCAATTGATTTAACCCCAGAGCAGCAAAAAATCAGTTCATATAAATTGGGCGAAGGCGCCACAGGACTTGCAGGTCAAACAAAAGAGCCTATTGTTATTGAAAATGTACACAATAGCATCCTATTTTTAAATAAAACCGGTGGAAGAAAGAATGAAACCATCTCTTATGTTGCTGTTCCAATGCTTACAAAAAACCAACTCATTGGGGTTTTAAGTGTAAATTTAAATAGCAATAGTATCACAAACTTTGATGAGACAATTCGCATTTTAACGATTGTAAGCTCCATGTTCGCACAAGCAAAATTTGTCCACAATCGCATCCAAAACGAAAAAGAGCGCTTAAGTGATGAAAATACTTACTACAAAGAGGAAATTTTAAAAAACTCAAGCTTTGAGAAGATAATTGGAAAAAGTGATGCAATTTTACATGTATTTGAAATTATCCATAAAGTAGCTCCATCTC
>DDHL01000054.1:1464-9434 GCA_002352945.1 Campylobacteraceae bacterium UBA1877
TATCCATAAAGTAGCTCCATCTCGAGCGACAATTCTTATCCGTGGCGAAACAGGTACAGGAAAAGAGTTGATTGCATCAGCTATTCACTCAATGAGTACACGCCGAAATGGACCGCTTATTAAACTAAACTGTGCTGCAATTAGCGAAACGCTTTTAGAGAGTGAGCTTTTTGGTCATGAAAAAGGGGCTTTTACAGATGCCAAAGAGATGCGAAAAGGCCGATTTGAACTTGCACACAAAGGAACTCTATTTTTAGATGAGATTGGAGATATCTCACCGGCTCTTCAAGTAAAACTATTGCGCGTTATGCAAGAGCAGGAGTTTGAACGAGTTGGGGGATCAAAAACAATAAAAGTTGACGTCCGGCTTGTTGCTGCAACAAATAGAGATCTTGAAGCCATGGTAAAATCGGGTGAATTTAGAGAGGATTTGTACTATAGGCTCAATGTTATTCCAATCTATCTGCCTCCGCTTAGAAAACGCGGCAAAGATATCAACCTTTTATGCAACCACTTTTTAGAAAAGTACTCAAAAGAGCACCATAAAAATCTCTTTTTCACAAAAGAGGCGCGAGCAATGTTAAAATCTTACCCATGGCCTGGAAACATCCGTGAGTTAGAAAATCTCATGGAGCGCATTGTTTTATTGGCCGACACAAACGCTGTAGATGATAGGCTTGTAGCCTCCTTGCTGCCAAAAGTTACTCTAAAAGATGACACTTTTGTGATTCCAGAACCAGAGAGTGAAATAGCAGAAGATAAGCCAGCAAATACAAAACAATCAATCGCCCAAATGGAAAAAGAGGCTATCATCGAAGCTCTATTTGCCTGTAACGGAGTCCAGTCAAAAGCAGCTGCAATGCTTGGAATGAGCGCACGCCAAATTGGGTATAAAATTAAAAAATATAAGATTAAATATTAAAAATTTACGCCTCTTTAACGTTGGTTTGGTTATGATTTGGTCCACATTTTCAAAAGGTAAGGTATGGGCATAATTGAAGCGGTAATTTTGGGAATAATAGAGGGCTTTACAGAGTTTTTACCCATCTCATCAACGGGACATTTAATTGTTGTAAGCCACTTTTTAGATATTGCTCAAAGCGACAAACAAAAAGCTTTTGAAATTATCATTCAGCTTGCTGCAATTTTATCAGTTCTTTTTGCCTACAAAGAGCACTTTAGTTTTAAAAAGATTGAATTATGGAAAAAGATTGTTTTAGCCTTTTTGCCTGTTGGAACTGTTGGGTTTTTGCTTGCAGATACTATCAAATCTCTTTTTAGCATCCAAGTTGTAGCTTGGGCATTTATAGTGGGAGGAATCATATTTTTAATAGTTGAAAACTACTACCAAGAAGAGGAGCACCACATTGATTTAGTAGATGCCATCAGCTATAAACAAGCATTTTATATTGGAATTGCCCAAGTTTTCTCTCTTATTCCTGGCACTTCAAGAGCTGGGGCTACAATCATTGGAGCCTTGCTTGTTGGATTAACCCGCAAAGCAAGCGCCGAATTTTCATTTTTATTAGCAATTCCTGTCATGGTAGCAGTTACCGGCTATGACCTACTCAAACACTACCATGAATTTACAGGTGAGAATTTTTGGTTCTTATTTGCCGGCTTTATAACCTCTTTTATAGTCGCTTACATAACAATGCGGCTTTTTATTGCATTTTTAAGTCGATTTACCTTTGTTGCCTTTGGGCTTTATCGCATCTTTTTAGGCGGAATCTTACTCTTCTTTTTTGTCTAATCCTAACAGCACTCAAACTCAGCTTTTTGAAGGGCATCTAAACCCATTTTAAAATCAAACTCTTCAAAAAGCTCTTCTAAATAAAAAACGTTTGAGCATACCAAATACAAAACATCCTCATCTGGCGTTCTAGAGTAGTAGTTTGCAGGAACTTTTGGAATAAACTTTTTCCAAAACTCATTATTTGCCTCTGGCTTCTCTTTTAAAAGGGCAAAGAAAGCATCAAGTACTTTGCAAGCATTTTCAAAGCAGTCAATATTTTCAAAACTCACATACCGTTCTAAACTCATTTTTCACTCTCCAGTTTTTGAATAAATTCTAAATAATCCATCTTTATACAGCTAATTTTTTGCTGCTTAAAAAATCGCTCCTCGCCCTTGGTTGGAAGATCTTTTTTTGCAATAATTCCTCCCGTGGTGTTTTGAAGGATTTCGCGCGCAACCATACGAGAGGTATCAAGACTAAAAGATGTACCTAAAAAGATGGTATTTTTACCCTTTCTAAACTCTTTAAACCACTTTGGAAATGCAAAACCACCCATCGCTTCAGTGAGCCAATCTACAAAATCAGCATCACTTATGACAAAATTTGGCTCTGGTAAAATTGCTCCTAAGGGCTTGTAAAGCAGCGGGATTGTCCCATCCCAAAAATCAGAGCGCTCATACTTTCCATCTTTATAAATATATCCCTCAAACCGAGATGGCTTAGCAGCAACTCTTGCAAAACCTTTTAATAAAAAGTGGGGCATTTTTTGATATAACAGAGGCAAACTAGCATCATAATTTGTATCAACCACAACAAGTGGTTTTAGCTTAACTAAACGCTTTTGAAAATCATTTGGCTCATTATCAAGCCCAAAAATCTTTGCACACATTCCCTCAAGATGGCCACGTCCTCGACGCTGCTCAATAGCCATTGCAGCCTTGGCAACCTCTTTCATTAGCTTTGGAACCATGGCTCTGCCACCATTTAAAGCCAAAATCAACGACTCTTTCTCCCAAGGGATTGAGCTATTTTGTAAGGTTTGAGCCCCGAGATAAACTATTGTTTTTCCACTTTGCAAATCTTGTAAGCAAACTTCCATGAAGACTCCTTTGAGTTACTTAGTGCAATCCATGTTACAAGGCTTGGAATGCCTTATGCAATATCTTTTGCAAAGTACTATTTTAAGGAGATCCCCATGTCCTGTTCACAAGAGAGTTTAGTTCAAAAACATCCATGTTACAATGAAGATGCCCACCACCACTATGCTCGTATCCATGTAGCAGTCGCTCCAGCTTGCAATATTCAGTGCAACTACTGCAACCGTAAATATGACTGCTCAAATGAAAGCCGCCCTGGAGTTACGAGTGAGCGTTTAACTCCCAAAGAGGCAATAAAAAAGGTTTTACATGTAGGGGCAAATATTCCTCAACTTAGCGTTGTTGGCATTGCAGGACCAGGGGATGCTCTAGCAAACCCAAAAGCCACCTTTGAAACATTTAAATACCTTAATAAGTACGCTCCAGATTTAACCTTATGTCTCTCTACAAATGGGCTTGCTTTGATTGATCATATTGAAGCAATTAAAGCCTGTAACGTACACCATGTTACCGTTACAATCAATAGTGTAGATCAAAGCGGGGAAATTGGATCTAAAATCTATCCATGGATTTACACAAAAGGTAAAAGATATCGCGGAAAAGAGGCTGCTAAAATCCTTTTAAAACGCCAATTAGAGGGGATTAAAGCTTGTGTAGAAGCTGGAATACTCGTTAAAGCCAATTCAGTACTCATTCCTGGAATCAACGAAGAGCACTTGCCTGAAGTTTCAAAAAAATTAAAACAAATGGGTGTCTTTTTGCACAATATAATGCCTTTAATTTCAAAACCAGAGTATGGAACAGTTTTTGGCTTAAATGGCGTGCCAAGCACACCAAATTCTATGCTAACAAGGGTTCAAAAAGCCTGTGGAATTGAGACAAAACTAATGAAACACTGCCGCCAATGCCGAGCCGATGCAGTGGGGCTTTTAGGACAAGATAGAAGTCAAGAGTTTTTAAAATCAAAACAAGAAGATTTATCCTTAGATGAGCTTGCAAAAGCTTATGATTTGCCCTCAAGAAAGGCAAAACAAGAAAAAATTGAGGCGTGGAGAAGGGCCTTGGCAAAGGCAAATGAGCGCATCGAATCAGAAAAACTCTCGCTTCAAAAAAGTTTGCGCATAGCAGTAACCTCAGTGGGAAATGGACTTATAAACCAGCATTTTGGAAATGCAAAAGAGTTTTTAATCTATGAAGTATCCAATGAAAAAGTAGAATTTTTGCATCATCGCAAAGTAGAACAGCACCTCTGTACTGGAGCTGATGCTTGCGGCACAAATCCTATCGAAGAGATTGCAAAAACCTTAGATGATGTAGATTACATTGCTACAGCAAAGATTGGTCCATGCCCCAAAGAGGCTTTGGCAAAACACAATATTTTAATCAATGAAGAGTTTGCCTACCAACCAATTGTTGCATCACTTAAAGAAATTGCAAAAAAACACGCACAATCAAAACTTGTTCAAAAGGCTGGATAATGACAATCAATGATACTACCTTAAGAGATGGTGAACAAGCCCCTTATGTAGCCTTTAATAGATCCGAAAAACTGGCAATTGCCAAACTTTTAGATGAGGCTGGAGCAGATGAGCTTGAAGTTGGCATTCCCGCCATGGGCAAAAAGGAGTGTAGCGATATAAGAGCCATATGCGACCTTGGATTAAATGCTCGAATCATGACTTGGTGCAGGGCCCATCCAAAGGATATTGAGGCAGCACTAGAGTGCAATATTTCAGCAATTAACCTTTCAGTTGCACTCTCAGATACGTTAATTGCGGTAAAATATAAAAAAGGCAAAGCCCAGCTACTTTCAAATTTGGAAAATTCCATATTGATGGCAAAAAAAGAGGGACTTTTTATCAATATTGGCGGCGAAGACAGCTCAAGAGCTGATATGAGCTTTTTAAAAGAGGTTATTTTAATGGCAAAAGAGCTTGGTGCAAACCGTTTTCGATACTGCGATACGGTTGGAATCTTAACACCTACAAAAACCTACAAAATTGTTAGTGATTTATGTAAAATTTTGCCAATAGAGATGCACACGCACAACGATTTTGGAATGGCAACAGCCAATGCAGTTGCTGGACTTGAAGCAGGAGCTAGCAGTGTAAACACAACTGTTATCGGGCTTGGAGAAAGAGCTGGAAACGCTTCGTTTGAGCAAATTTTAATGGTTTTAAAGCATCTATTTGAAATTCCAAAAGAGATAAAGCATACCACATTAAAATCCCTTGTTAAAACAGTCAGTCAAGCAGCAAGGGTTCCCATCCCGCAAAATGCCCCAATTGTAGGAAAACGTATCTTTAGCCATGAATCGGGCATTCACGTAAGCGGACTTTTAAGAGATTCAAAAGCGTATGAGCCTTTTAGTCCAGAAGAGGTTGGCGCAAAGCGAGAGTTTCCAATCGGCAAACACACAGGCTCAGCTGCCCTGCAGTACCATTTAAACAATCTTGGAATCCACGCTCCAAAGGAGAGCTTTAGCGCACTCTTGCCACACATGCGAACTCTTGCGACAAAACGAAAAGCACCATTAAGTCCGCAAGAGTTGAAAAATCTTTATACAAAATTAAAACCATGCAAATTCGCTGGTTAGATGATTTTACTCCTTTACATGTATGGGCAAAAGATGAAGGCTGGCTGGGCGATCCTTATGAGCGAGAGTTTTTAAAACTACGCCATCGGGATTTAGCTTTTGGTGCATTTATCAAAAACGAGTGCGTTGGCGTTATAACAGGGGCTTTACATGTAAAAAGCGCTTGGATAAGCCATTTTATTGTAAATCCTCAATACCGAAACCGAGGAATTGGAAGAGGCTTATTTGAGCACCTTCTAAAAATTTTACAAAACGAACGCTCTGAAATTTGGCTTCACGCAGCTTGCGAAATGGTGCCATTTTATTCAAAATATGGCTTTAAAAAGGTCCAAACCATCCAAAGATACAGTTATGAAAACCAAACAAGCTTCTATTTTGAACCATATCAATTTTTAGAAAAACCTCGCCTTACTCAAAAAATTCATGAATTAGACACAAAAGCTTTCAAAGAGAATCGAAAAGAGTATTTAAAACACAGTTTTGCCCATCCTAGCAGTCTGGTACTAGCTAATCTTCGAGGTTTTTTGCACTCACGGATGATGGATAAAAAGTACCTTTTTATTGGGCCATTTGTAGCAGAGGATTATGAAAATGCTAACTATCTTTTAAAAGGGCTTTTGTTTTACAGGGGTTCAAAACCGATGGTGGTTGATTTAAACCAAAACTCACAAGCGGCTGAGCTTTTTGAGAGTTTTGGATTTCAACCAAAGGGCCAAACTATCCAAATGGTAAAAAATCAAGAGGATATTTTGGATTATGAGAAAATTTACGCTTATGGGAGTACGGGAGTATGGGGGTAGAAAATTTAGGTGAAAAAATTATCTGCCACTGTGGAGATAAGACTATTGATGAGGCAATAGAGATTTTTCAACAAACAAGCTTACCTTTTAGAAAAGCACGAAAAGAGGTGACTGGATGTAGTAAAACATGCTGCAACAAAGCCTTAAGTGCCCTTTTTGATATGGTCTATTTTGGAAAGATTGACAAAGAAGCCATTGCAAAATTAATAGAGTGAATTTTGGGCAAGCAAAAGAGTAAGCAATTGTGAATTGTACTGAGAGATTTGTGGCATTAGGGAGAATTTATTTCCTATAAAATTGGCCGTTCCCATTCCAACCCAAGAAGAGGAGCTGTTTAAAAAACTCATAGCAAGTGTTTGAAAATCATCCCCTTGTGCAAGCTTTGTAATCCAGCTAAAATCACCATTATTTACACCATGAGAATCGTAATGAATCAAAAAATCTTCAAAGCTTCCTTTACCTTCAGTCAGGCGCGTATAGATTCCATATTGTGCGCTTGCATATGGGTCAACTTCAAACAATCTTGAGTACATTCTGCCTCCTTTTTATAAAAAAAGCAAAAAGCGTACCCTTTACATGTAAAGATTAAATTGAAGGAAGCTGGGCTAAAGGTTTTTCAATATAGTAGCCTTGAGAGTAATCGATGCCTAGCTTTTTAACAGCCGATAAAATCGTACTTGAGTGGACAAACTCAGCAATTGTTTTAATGCCTAATTTTTTTGAAAACTCAACAATAGTTTCAACTACAATGCGGGCATTATCATCTGTATCTAAATCTTTTATAAGGCTTCCATCGATTTTTATATAATCTGGCGCTAACTTAATGATATATGAAAAGTTTGAAAATCCACTTCCAAAATCATCAATAGCAACCTTTGCCCGGTAGCGCTTAACTTCAATGATAAATCTTTTAACCTTTTCAAAATCCTCAACCTGTTCAGATTCTAACAGTTCAAATGTAACTCTTGAGCCCATGTTTGAGTAGCGCAATTTTTGGATAATGTAAGAGTAGATATCTTGATTCATAATATCTTCAAAGGAGAGATTGATACTAAAATCATGAGGAAGTTTGGCAAAAACATCAAAGGTTTTTTCTATTATTAGTTTTGTAATCTTATCGTAAACTTTTATAGTCTTAGCAACTGGAATGAAATGGTTTGGCGCATGGATAATTCCTTCAGAATCAACCAAGCGAGAAAGGGCTTCAAATTTTACAATCTTTCCTGTATTGTTGTCTATAATCGGCTGGAAATATGGCACAATGCCCTTATTGTCTACAATTGCTTTACGAATATGCGTAGCATATCGAAGATTTGTTTCATGCTCTTTGATAAAGTGCATTGTATCTTCATAAATCCAAAACCGCAGTCCATGCTCTTTTGCATATTTTAAAGCCATGTTTACTTTTGAGAATATATTATCGTGCGATCTACTTGCACTTGAAGAGAGGGTAAAATCTACAAAAATTTCAATGTCTCTGTATGTATAAAAAAGGTAATCTAACTTTTTGCACAAGTCAACTAAGTAGGTTTTTATACCATAAAAGCTCATCCCTCTTGGGCAGATAATGGCAAACTCATCGCCGGCTATTCGGTAAACTTGATCATTTGGGCAACTTTTTTGCAAAGTTTGGCCAAATGATTCTAAAATAAAATCCCCAACAACAAAACCGTAAAAATTATTTAACAATTTAAAATTATCAATATTTACAATGATTAAAACAAAATCATCCAATCTTT
>DDHL01000054.1:9647-12273 GCA_002352945.1 Campylobacteraceae bacterium UBA1877
CAAACAAAATCATCCAATCTTTCTAAATCGTGGCGCAATTTATAAAGATTTGGAAGCCTAGTTAAAGTATCTGTATAAAATTGATCAATCAGTCTTGCCTGAGAACGTTCTAGGGCGTGAATAAGACGCTTTACGCTGTACTTCTCCTGTTCCAAACAGGCTCCTTAAATTGCTAAAATTTAGTCCACTTCAACCGCAAAGCATTAAGTACAACAGTTACAGAACTGATACTCATTGCCATACTAGCATACATGGGAGTTAATAATATGCCAAATGCAGGATACAAGGCCCCTGCAGCCAATGGAATACCAATAATGTTGTATACAAAAGCCCAAAAAAGATTCTGTTTTATCGTCCTTATTGTACGAAAAGACAACAATAATGACTTTTCTACTAGCCTCAAATCACTTCCAATAAGAACAATATCACCTGCATCTTTGGCAATATCAGAACCTGATTTTAGTGCAATTCCGATATCAGCTTGCTTAAGTGGCAATGCATCATTGATTCCATCCCCCACAAAAAGAACTTTTCCATTGCTTGAAAAAGTTTTTATAAGCTCAAGCTTCTCATGGGGCAAAACTCCAGCGTGTACTAAGTCAACATCGACCTCTTTTGCTATATGTTTAGCGGTTGCTTCATTATCGCCTGTTAGTATTGCTGTGGTAATTCCTTTTGATTTTAAGCTCTTAATCAACTCTTTTGCCTCAGGTTTTAAACAATCTTGAATCAAAAAGTAGCCTATAACTTTTGAGTTTATCGCCGCAAATACAGCACCTTTGCCGTTTTGTTGGGCTTTTGAAACTTCTTGAAAAATTTTAGAATCTATCTTGATGTCATTTTCATGCATCAAAGCTTCATTTCCAAGGAGGATTTTTTTATCCTCAAACTCACCTACAATTCCTTTTCCAGAGAGAATTTGCACTGGAATTTCATCATCTAAAAATTGAATATTTTGCTCTTTTATATATTTTACAATCGATTTTGAAATTGGGTGTTCGCTTTTTGACTCGATTGAGCCAATAAGAGCTAAATAGGGTTTTAACTCTTCGCTTACATGTACAATGCTTATCTCGCCTTTTGTAAGGGTCCCAGTCTTATCAAAAACGGCATATTTTATCTCTTTCATAATCTCTAAAACTTCAGGATTTTTTAGTAAAATCCCCATGCTTGCACCCTTTCCAACAGCAGTTACTATGGCAATTGGAGTTGCAAGTCCCAAAGCACATGGACATGAGATAATAAGTACAGAAATACTTGTCAAAAAGGCTACTAAAAGGTTACCAGAAAAGAACCACCACAATAAAAAGGTGCCAATAGAAATAAATACAACTGTTGGAACAAAAATGTTTGAAATCTTATCAGCAATCCGTCCAATTGGCATCTTTTGGTTTTGTGCGCTTGCAAGCAAAGAGACAATATTTGAAAGCATAGTCTCATTTGAGTGTTTTGTGATGCGTACTTTTAAAAATCCAGTGTGCACTATTGTTCCAGCCATCACTAAATCACCAACTTGCTTAAAAACCGGCATGGATTCTCCAGTAAGCATTGCACTATTTATCTCAGCTTCACCCTCTATAATAACCCCATCACTTGGAATGCCCTCACCTGATCTTATAACTACAATATCATCAGGTTGCAAGGCACTAGCTAAAACCTCTACTTCTTGATTATCTTGGAGCAAGTTAGCAGTTTTTGGCGAAAGGTCCATAAGTTTTTCTAAAGCGTTTGTTGCTTTGGCTTTTGAGCGCTCTTCTAAGTAGTTTCCAAGAAGTACAAAGGCGATTATCATCACAGCTCCATCAAAGTAGACAAAACGCATCGATTGAGGGAAAAAATCACCAAAAAACAGCACGCTTAATGAGTAAAAATAAGCAGCGCTCGTTCCAAGGGCGATTAGAACGTTCATATCGTAGTTTCTATTTAGCAAAGACGAATAAGCGTGCGTATAAAATGTGGCTCCTGAATAGAATTGAACAATGGATGCAAGAATGAAAATAATCCAGTTATTCAAACTTCCAAAAGGAGTAAATTTATGCAAAAGCATTACAACAGCAGCCAAAATAGCAGCAACTAAAAGCCTTCTTTTTAAGCTATTAAAGTGGGCAAGCTTTTGCTTTTCAAATTCAAGCACATCTTTACTTGCTCCATAGCCTAGTTTTTTTATTTTTGCAATAATCTTTTCTGGCTCAACGAGCGTATCATCATACTCAAACTCACCTTCGGCCGATGCAAAGCTTACCTTTGAATCCAAAACCCCAGGAAGCTTTTTTGTCACCTTCTCTACTGCATTGGAGCAATTTACACATGTCATACCCGAAATATTTAAATGAAGACTCTTTTTTGCCATCTTTTTTCCTTAATAACTTAGGCTTGCTATTTTTCAAATAGAGCATCGATTATTTTATAAATTTGGGGGTGTTTGAGCCGGTAAAAATACATTTGCCCCTCTTTTTTATAAGTTACTATTTTTGCAAGGCGCAATATTTTTAACTGATGAGATGTATTTGAAGAGGAGAGGCTTAGCATATTTGCAATCTCACCCACGCACATTTCATAACGCCGAAGAGCTAGCACAATTTTAAGGCGTGTTGGGTCGCTTAAGGCTTGAAAAAACATAGCCGAT
>DDHL01000054.1:12479-14672 GCA_002352945.1 Campylobacteraceae bacterium UBA1877
AAAACATAGCCGATTCACTAATCTCTTCCTCATTTGGAAGGGTTTGTAAAATCTCATCTAGCACACTGCCGTTTTCACAGCAAGAGCGAATGAGCCCATCCATTAGACTTGACCTATAATTTCAAACCCAAGCTCCTTCATCTGGGTTTTAAAATCTTCTATCTCTTTTTCATCTTTTAAATCAACAGTTACAACTTTTGGATCTTTTGAGAGATCAACTTCAATGTCACCAAAATCATCCTCTAAAGAGACTTTAATTGTATTTGCACAGTTTTTACAGTGGATATTGTTGGCTTGAAATTGGTATTGCATGTAATCTCCTTATATATGAATATATCTTCATATACTAGAATAGTTTTTCTAAAAAGAAGATAAAAAAACAAAGCTTTACATGTAAAAGTGGTTTTAACAAGGTTTTACCCCTAAAGGGGTATAATTGCACAAAAATTACTTAAAGGAATCGTTGAATGGGAAGAGCATTTGAATACCGTCGTGCTGCCAAAGAAAAACGCTGGGATAAAATGTCCAAGATTTTTCCCAAACTTGCAAAATCTATCACAGTAGCTGCCAAAGAGGGTGGACCCGATCCAGACCTAAACCCTAAACTGCGCACTGCTATTCTTGCAGCCAAAGCTCAAAATATGCCAAAAGACAATATTGAAGCCGCTATTAAAAGAGCTTCTGGTAAAGATGCTCAAGATATCAAAGAGGTTAATTATGAGGGAAAAGCACCCCATGGAACTTTAATTTTTGTAGAGTGCGCAACCGATAATCCAACAAGAACTGTTGCAAATGTAAAGGCTCATTTTAATAAGTGCGGCGGACAAGTTCTCCAAAACGGCTCACTTGAATTTATGTTTTCAAGAAAGGCTGTTTTTGAGTTCCCAAAACCCGATATGGATTTAGATGAGCTTGAGTTAACTTTAATCGATAGTGGTCTTGAAGAGTTAGAAGAGCACGAAGGAAATGTATATGTTTATGGAGATTATACAAGTTTTGGCTCACTCTCGCATGCACTTGAAGAGCTTGGAATCGAGCCTAGCAAAGCCAGTTTGCAGCGCATACCAAACAATCCAATAACTCTGAGCGAAGAACAGATGGTAGAAGTTGAAAAACTCATTGATCGGCTTGAAGATGATGATGATGTTCAAGCTGTTTATACAAACATTGCCTAAAAAACTGTATACTACCGCTCAATCTTTTAAATACAAGGAAAAGCATGAATCAGCTAAAAGAGTACAATTATTCGCCCGAAGAGTTGGCAAAATTCCAATACGCCACTATTAAGACTTCAAAAGGAACAATGAAAGTTAAGCTCTACCCTGAAGAGACCCCAACTACCGTTGCAAACTTTGCGACACTTGCTAATGATGGGTTTTATCATGGGCTCAATTTTCACCGTGTAATTCCCGGTTTTGTTATTCAAGGTGGCTGCCCGCACGGTACTGGAACAGGCGGTCCTGGCTGGTCTATTAAATGTGAATGTGATAAAAATGTTCACACTCACCAAAGAGGAACGCTTTCAATGGCTCACGCAGGCCCAAATACAGGAGGAAGTCAATTTTTTGTCTGCCATGCACCCCAGCCACACCTAGATGGAATGCACACAGTTTTTGGTGATATTTTGCCTGAAGATAAAGATGGTTTTGAAACATTAGATGCCATAAGACAAGGCGATACTATCGAATCAATCACCATTAGCGAAACACTCTAAGATATTTTAGAAAAAGCGCCAACAACCTTGCCTAAAATTTTTACATCGCTTGATTCGATGCGTTCAGGCGGATAGGCAGGGTTGTCTGATATAAGCTCCACTGCCCCGTCAGCTTTTGGCTGAAGTCTTTTTATAAACAGCCCTCCAATTGTTGCTACTACAAATATTCCGCCTCGCTGCCAGCGCTGCTGGGTTCTATCTACCAAAACCACATTTCCTTCATGTAAAGTTGGCTCCATTGAGTCACCTAAAACATTGATTGCTTCAATTGCATCTGGATTACATGTAACGCCCGTTCGCTCTAAAACTTCATTGTCAATATAAAGATATTCACTATTAGCTTCATAGTTTTGCGCCCCACCCCCTGCAGAAGCGTAAATATCTTGAAAATAGCGAATTTTGGCAAATTTTTCAGTCTCGTTTACAAGGGAATCAATAACTTGATTATAAAAAAGCCAATTTATAGAAATCTTGCGTTT
>DDHL01000054.1:14911-15291 GCA_002352945.1 Campylobacteraceae bacterium UBA1877
GCACAAAAGTCAAGCAACTCTTGATAGGGAATGCGGTTTCGGCTCTTCATTGTTGCAAAAGTAAGATGGTTCATTCCCAAGGCCTTCGCAACATCTTTATCAAAAACTTTGCGATCTCCAACTTCAGAAGATAAGATATCTTTTACACGAACAATTATCTCTTTGAAATCTGGCACTGGATCTCCTTTATTTCATTTTGAAATAAAATTATACCATAAAAAGAAATTTTACTACAATATGAAAAATTAAAAGGATGAAAAATGACAAAAATAGGAAAAACACTCACTCAAATAGATTTATATTTTCAACAACTTGAAGAGTTAATGGCAAAAATGGCTCAAAAGATTTTTTAACCCTCGTCACCCTGAACTTGATTCAGG
>DDHL01000116.1 GCA_002352945.1 Campylobacteraceae bacterium UBA1877
AAAGGGCTGATTCAATGAGCTTGACTAAAGGCTCATATCCAAAGCGCTCTAAAGCAACTCCATTTACATAAAAGCTAGGAGTTTTCATCACCTTTAAAATCATGGCATCTTTTTTATCTTTTTCGATTCTGGCTTTAATTTCTGGATTTTTCATCTGGATTTTTAAAGCCTCCAAATCAACTCCAGCCTTTTCTAAAACTGCCCAAACACGAGCCGGTTGGGCAACATGATTTACAACCCAAAATGATTGACTCTTTAAAACTGCATCTAGCGCTTCCCAAAATTTGCCCTGAGCCCTTGTTGCCTCAAGCATATAAACTACTGGCTCAACATTTTCATGAAATGGTGCGTACCTTAAGATAAGGCGCAAGTTTGGATCATATTTTTTGATTAAATCCTTAACTAGTGGTGCAAACTGAGCACAAGTTCCACATGCAGGATCAAAAAACTCAACCAAGACAGCCTTTGCATTTGCATCACCCAAGGTTGGGGCTGACGCATCTTCAAGATAGGCAAGGTTTTTTGATTGATTGCTAAAAGAGTTTGCTCCATTGTACCACCAGCTTAGCGCCAAAAAGAGTCCAGCTAATATAAAGAGTGTTGAGATAATAATTGAACGATTCATCTATTTCCTTTTAAACATAAAATATGATAGTGCTCCAACTATGAGAGTAAAAGCGATTAAAGATAGGAGCGGAATACTTAAAAACCCAAACCATTGAATATACTTTGTCGAGCATGGAATGCCTTGAGAGCATGGGGTCATCTCTTCTGAAATAACTCCTACATGTAAAAGAGTATGATAAATTGCAAAAAACCATCCAACAAATGCTAAAGTTAGGGCAAACTTTGCTGATTGGAGGGTATTTTTAGTAAGCAACCCCTGCCCTAAAATCAAAACCAACGGATACATTCCTATGCGCTGATACCAACAAAGTGTACAAGGAACAAAGTGCATAACCTCACTAAAAAAGAGACTGCCAAAGGTTGCAATCAGAGCTACAACCCACGCAAAATAGACAGAAATATTTATATTTTTCGTCATTTATCTTACTTCTTATTTTTATTTTAGAGGGTTGAATGGTAGCTTTATATTTTTAATAAATGGTAAATATTATAAAAAATTCGTCAATTACTAATAAGCCAAAGCTACTTAAGCGCTTTATCATCTTTTAGCGCAACTTCATTTACCAAGTTATCAAAATCTTCACTCTCAAAACTGTTTGTATCTAGCTGCTTTGTCGTTTTTGCACCTAAATGTTGCAATTTTTGAACTCTTTTTAATATATTTCCCTGCCCTTTAGCCAACTGTTTTTGACCTAGTTCATAGGTGTTTAGCAATGTTTGAAGCTGTCCTCCAAAGCGATTGTAAGTTTGAGCAAAGTTGACCATCTTGTCATAAAGCTTGCCTGCTTCGTTAAAAAGAGCTCGCGCTCTAAAAGTTGATTGCTCGCTTTGCCAATATAGATAGATTGTTCTTAACGAAACAGTTAGGGTTGATGGCGTTACAATGGCAATATATTTTTTAAGTGCATACTCATATAAACTTGGCTCTTTTTGAAGCGCCAAAGCAAAGGCTCCTTCGATTGGAACGAACATAAATATATGCTGGAGTGTTCCAGCCTCATAGTGGGCATAATCTTTTGCATCCAAAGTGTCTATATGTTTTTTAAAAGCCTGCACTAAATTTTTGGCAGCAAACTCTTTGCTTGCATCATCTTGCGCTCTTATATAGGCATCATAATCATTTAACGAAACTTTTGAGTCTATAATAATGCTTCTTTTTGCAGGCAGTTTAATAATAACATCGGGACGTTTTAATCTTCCATCTTCATCTCTGTAACTACTTTGAAGCTCATAGTGAACTCCTTTTAATAGACCAGAATATTCAAGCACACTCTCTAATATCATCTCTCCCCAGCTGCCTTGTGTCTGCTTTTTTCCTTTAAGGGCATTTGTTAAGTTTTGTGCCTCTTGAGAGATATTTAAGCCGGCTTTTGCAACAAATTCTATCTCTTTTGAAAGCTGGGCAAACCGCTTTGCATTCTCTTCTTGGCTTGATTCAATCTTTCTTTTAAATGATTCTAAATTTTCCCCAAAAGGCTTGAGTAAAAAATGCAATGATTTCATAGAATTTTCATCAAATTTTTTAAGCTTCTCATCTAGTCTTTCTTGCATGATTTCATTCAATTTTAACTCTAACTGCTTACCTTGCTCCTTAAAAGACGCTTCCAATTTAGCGTAGTTGTGATTTTGCTCTTCTAATTTAGCATTGAGTCTTGCCTCTTTCAGGCGGGCTTGATGCAGCTCTTCATTGATATTTTTATACTCTTGCATCATTTTATCCAAAGAGATTCTTGCGTGAGATAACTCCTCTTGCGTTGATTCAAAAGCTTGATTTAAAGTTGCAATTTCAATTGCCTTTTCTTGAAGCCTGTTTTGTAAAGATTGTAAATCTTTTGCACTTTTAAAAGCCCTATAAAAAGCCCAAAAAAGCATAAGTAAAATAGACAAAAAAATAAAGCCAGCGCCCCAATGCCACAATTGCACAGTATCCACACATATCTCCTCTTGCACTAATTGGCCAATAATACTATAAAATTTTCAGATTTACATTTTATTTATTTTTTATTTGAAACAGATTTACCTCAAAAGCATATAATTTCACTGTTCACCGGTCACTCCTTTTTTGTAAATTCTAAGATTAACCACGAGTCGCCCAATGCCCTAGTTGGGCGACAAAGGGTTTAGCATTTGTCCAAGTACCCTGCCATGAACTTTTATGGTTTCTACCTCGTATTGATTTAAAAAAATCGGCTTATAATTTGGATTGTCACTATGAATTTCTAAACCGCCATCACTTCGTATTAGACGCTTTAGCATAAGTCCAAAGCTATCTTCAATGATAAATACATCCCCTTTATACTCATAATCTTCTTCCTTATAAACTAATACTAAATCATCATCATAAAAAGTTGGCTCCATTGAATCGCCTTTTACATGTAAAGCTTGCAGCCTATTAAGAGGCAAAGTGGTTTTAAAAAATGGCTTTAGCGAACTTTTAGCTAGATAAAGTGTGGTGCAGTAAAACCTATCAACTACCGCCCCTCCTCCAGCACTTGCATGGAGGTTTTTAAGATACTTAATAGCAACAAAAGGCTCGGTATGCTCTTCTAAAGATTTTGGAAATTGATTAAACAAAACCCAATTAATTGAAATTTGTCGCTTTGCACAAAAGTAGACAATTGGCTCGTAAGGGATAGTTTTTTTGCGCTTATGGTGAGATAGACTCTCTTTTGAGATTCCAAGAGCATGGGCCACATCCTTATCATATATCTTTTTCTCCCCAAGCTCACAAGATAGGATATCTTTTAAATTTTCAATAACTGTTTCAATATCCATACTTCCCCCTTTTTACATGTAAAGATTTTTAAAACTATATCAATGTTAAAAAATTTGAATTGAAAATTTTTCATTTTGAAATAGATTTTATTTTTACATGTAAAAGTTTTAAACAAGTGCAACTTTCTTCAACTAATCAACAATCTTTTTAAAAAACATTTATACTTTTAGCAAATCAAAAGATGACTTTATAAGCAAAACTCAGGAGGCTTACATGAAACTGCATATGGATTTGGATTGCTATTTTGTTTCTGCTGAGAGAACCCGCTACCCTTTTTTAAAAAATCGTCCCGTTGTTGTAGTAAAAAGCAGTGATAAGCGCATCTTTAACAATACAAAAAAGTCTGGATCACTTCTTGATGACAGCGGAGCATTCAATGGTCTTTTAGAGTTTAGCAACCACTATAATTCAAAAAATATATTAAGTGTCTGGAGGGATCTTTTTATCGATTCAAAAGGTGTAATTCACGGCATTGTTATTGCAAAAAGCTACGAAGCAAAAAAGTATGGAATAAAAACAGGCACACCCCTAAAAGAGGCGCTTTTACTTTGTCCAAATCTTTGCATCATTCCTAGCGATCACCTTTTTTATCAAAAACTCTCTTTCAAGCTCAAAAAATTTTTACAAACACAAATTCCTCTATTGGAGCAGTATAGTATTGATGAGTTTTTTGGCGATTTGGATGGATGGGTCGAGCCAAAGGAGGTTTTTAATTTTATAAAGCAACTACAACAAAAGATTTTAAAACAGTTTGACCTTCCTATATCAATAGCTGCAAGTTCAAGCAAGTGGATTGCAAAATTGGCTACTAATACGATTAAACCCTTTGGAGTAAAGGTTGTTTATCCTTGGCAAATCCAATCTTTTACCGATCCAATCTTCATTGAGGATTTTCCAGGAATTGGAAGAGCTATCACAAAACGGCTAAAAGCTCACAATGTTCACACACTCAAAGAGGCAAAATCCCTTCCTTGGCTCTTCTACTCTTATGGAAAAACCGGAAAAGAGCTTTATAAGAAGATTCTTGGTCAAGATAATGATCCAGTACTTCCCTCAAAAGAGAGAAAAGGGATTGGAATTAGTAGAAATTTTTCACCAGTGTATGATAGAGGCGAGTTGCGAAGGCGCGTTAGAATACTCTCAAAATATCTTAGTTACACCATTGCAAAGCTCAATCTTTTTCCAACAACTTTTTATATGAAGCTACGTTATGAGCATGGACAAAAAAACTCTCGCTCCGTTACCTCTGAGCACTACTGCAATGAAGCTTTCTTAAGAAGTATCTTTTTAGAACTATTTGAAGATTTAGATATTTATCCAAGATATAAAATCCACTACATAGGACTTAGTGCAAGAAATTTTGCAACAAAAAATAATCCTAAAACCTTCTCTCTTTTAACCCATAAATATGATACAAAAATGCACCATCTTACAAAAACCCTTACAAAGATTCGTGATAAACATGGTATTGATATGATAAATATAGGAAGCGAACTAGCTGCACCTGGTATGTAAATTAGCTGCAAAAAATTGATGAAGCTTTTAAAAACCTATTTTAAAACCCCATATTGCAATAAAAATACAATTTTTTTTAAAAAAATTCAAAAATAATACCTTTCTGATACATAAGCACTTTATAATATTCTCGAAAAATTTTAAAACACTATAAAGATAATTAGTATGTAATAACTTCATACAATTTCAACAGTAATCTCTCATAGATGAATACTGAATTATGACAAAAAGGGGAAGAAATGCATTACAAAAAGAGCTTGGTTGCTATTTTTTTACTAGCAAGCTATAGTTTAAATGCCACGAGTTTAAAAGAGACATTATCTGAAGTTATGGTTACAAACCCTGTCATTAAAGAGCGTTTGGCCAACTTTCGACAAACACAACAAGATTTGCAAATTGCCAACTCTGAATACCTTCCAAAGTTGGATTTAGTCTCTAGCGTAGGGATAGCGTCAAAAAAACTAAACAAGATAGTTGAATAATGTCATAAGTTACTTTTATTAACATTACTAAAAATTATTCAAAATTTATTCAATTATTTAGTTATGTATAAGTTATTTATATTAAAATTCATTAGTGCATTAAGCATAAAAAATTATACAAGGATTTAATAGATAGCGTCAAAAATTTTCT
>DDHL01000066.1:0-3666 GCA_002352945.1 Campylobacteraceae bacterium UBA1877
GCTGCAAAAAGGAGTAAGAATTCCAAGGCTTGCTCCCATGAAAGCCCCTTTGATTTTGTTTTGCTCTTTGAGTTTTTTTGGAGTTTTTCTTGAGGAATATACTCCTTTACAAAGCCAGTAATTACGGCAATAACTGCAATGATAAGAGTAAGGGCAATGCCTACATGTAAAAACTCATCAATTGCAATTTGCAACTTATTCATGAACATGAATTCTCCTTAAAGTTTATTATATGTGCATATAAGCATATTTTAATTGCCTCAATCAATATATTCTTATATGCTCAAATGAGAATGTAATAATATCTCTATGAATCACTTTTGTCAAGATAAATTATTAAAAAGGGAAGAAAATATGCTAAGTTTATCTTTTTAAAGTGTTAGCCAAGTTTATTAGAAGGATAAAGATTTTGCGTTAAACTCTTTGTAAAATTGTGCCATTTGTAAAGAGGCTTCATTGGCATCAATGGGTAAAAATTGGACTTTTTGACCCGGTTTTCGCTGGGCAAGCTTAAAGCAGTCAATGCCTAAAACTGAGCCAATTTTTGGATACCCACCAATGCTTTGGCGCTCCTTTAGCAAAATAATCGGCTGTCCGTGTGGAGGAATTTGAATGGCTCCAAAAGCGATAGGTTCAGAGATTATCCCCCTGCCTTCGTACTTAATTGGTTCTCCCTCAAGCCTATATCCCATACGGCTACTTTGGGTGGTGATAGTGTATTGGTTTTTAAAAAAGTTATCTAAAGAGGTTTTTGAAAAATTTTTTGACTGGTAGCCTAAAACAACACGCAAGGTTAAAGGGTCAGAGTAGTCTGGAATAAACTGGGCTTTTAAACTGGCAATATGGGGAAGTTTTTTAGTCAAAACCATAAATTCATCACCACTTTTAAACTGTTTACCTCCAAGGTTTTCGCGTATCGAGGTTGAAGCGCTGTTAAAAAGTTTTTTAGCCAAAACCTCACCTTTTATGCCAAGATAGATCCACTGTCCACTTGAGGCTATCTCAATTGAGAGGGTTTGGTTTTTTTTCATTTTAAAAGTGCGCCACATTGCAATGGGTTGGTTATCGACTTTAACACGAGCCTTTGCTCCGGTTACAACGGCAAATAGATCTTTTGTTGCTTTAAAAAGAGCATTGCCGTAAGCAATTTCGAGCATAGGAGTATTGAGTGGATTTTGCAAGAGCATATTGGCACTACAAAAAGCGTACTCATCGGCCGCTCCACTTTGACTGACTCCAGCCAAGCTAGCTCCTCTTCTGCCTAAATCTTGAAGAGTGCAAAGTGGTGAAGGACGCAAAATCTTTAATGCCATTAAATCTCTCCGCCTAAAGATAAAAATTGGGCTTTTGAAATAGGCTCAAACTGGACTAAATCTCCCACACGCAAATAGCTCATGCCTTCAAAATTGGTATCAAACATTGCTTGAGGCGTGCGGCCTAAAACGCGCCAGCCTGCTGGACTTTCTTGGGGGTAGATAGCCGTTTGGTTTTCAGCAATAGCTACACTTCCTTTTGGCACTTTTGCGCGTGGATTTGGTAGCCTAGGACTGATAAGCTCCTTTTCAATAGTGCCCATATATGCAAAGCCTGGCAAAAATCCAATGGCATAAACATTATAAGTTGGTTTTACATGTAAAGCTATAATCTCATCAATCGTACACTCTTTTTCTTCGCTGATTGCGCGCAAATCCAAGCCCACCTCTTCATCATATAAAACTGGAATTGTGATATTGCGAGATTGAATACTCTCAAAAACTTCATCCATGTTTGCAAGGGAGTCTTCAATCTTTTGTTTACATGTAAGGTGGGTATAAACTAGAGGGTCAAATACAACCATTAAAGAGGTGTATGATGGCGTGATTTCAATAAAACCCTCTATCTTTTGCAAAATCTTTAAGGCGTGGTAAACTTGCTTTGAAATCTTTTTATCAATAATATCGCCAAAATAGACAATAAGCGCGTCAGCTCCGGCAGTTACGACTTGCATTGTCCTAAATATCCCCTAAGAGCAACTACTAAATCAAGTGCCTTTTGGTTATCTCCATGAACGCATAAAGTATCGGCTTTTAAAGGAATCTTTTTTCCATTTTCGCTAATAAGCGCACCTTCTTTGTGCAGTAAGTCAATGCGCTCTTTTACTACATCGGCTGAGTGAATAAGGGCTCCCTCTTTTGCACGTGAGACTAAAAAGCCATCATCTGTGTAGGCTCTGTCTGCAAAAACTTCATAGAGCAGTTCAACTCCCAAATCTGATGCTAACTTTGTATATCTCTCATTTTTTGAAGAGGAGAGAATCATAAGTTTTAAGCTATTGTCATAGTCGCTTATGGCTTTTAAAATTGCTAAAAATATATATTCATGAGCCATCATATCGTTATAAAGTGCCCCATGAGGTTTTACATATGATACGCGCATGCCCTCAGCAGTAGCAATTGCGCTTAATGCTCCTATTTGGTAAATCACAAAAGCGCTAATCTCCTCTGGTTTGCAAACCATCGAGCGGCGCCCAAAACCTACTAAATCGGGATATCCAGGATGGGCTCCAATTGTAACATTGTGTGTTTTTGCTAAAGCGACAGTGCGCTGCATGGTTATGGGATCGGATGCGTGAAAACCACAAGCGATATTTGCCAAATCAATATGGGGCATCACAGCCTCATCCATGCCCATTTTCCAAGGTCCAAAACTTTCACCCAAGTCACAATTTAACCGTATCATCCAAACATCCTTTCAGGCAAATAAAATACAATTTCAGGGAAAAGTGTCACAATTACAACTGCTGCAATTGTAAGCATAAAAAATGGAAAAGTAGCTTTTAAAATGTAATCAATCTTTTCTCCTGATATACTTTGGATTACAAAGAGTGAGAAACCAACTGGCGGTGTAATTTGAGAGAGTTCAACCATGAGAACTAAAAAAATACCAAACCAAAGCGGATCAAAGCCAGCAAGTGTAACAATTGGCAATACAATTGGTAAAGTCATAACTACAATTGAAATTCCATCTAAAATCATTCCAAGGATAATATACATTAAGCCAACTACTAAAATAAGCATATAAGCAGAAAGTCCAAGTTGGGTAATATACTCGCTAATTGCCCTTGCGATCCCTAAAAAGGCAACTACTTGAGATAAAAATCCAGCCCCTGCAATAATAAAACTTATCATAACAGTTGTTTTAATGGCACTTAACATCGCCTCTTTAAATATGGCATATGAAAAACTTTTAAAATAAAGAGCAATAATGATTGAGCCAACAACTCCAAGAGCAGCAGCTTCTGTGGGGGTTGCAAAGCCTCCATAAATGCTTCCTAGAATAACAAAGATGAGTAAAAATACTGGAATTAACTCTTTGATTGAGTCAAGATACTCTTTAAAAGTGTATTTTGGTTTTACTGAGGGCATGATGCTAGGATTGAAAAATGAGACAACCATAATGTATCCAGCGTACAAGGATGCTAGTAAAATTCCTGGCAAAATTCCACCAATAAAGAGCTTTCCAATGGAAACATTAGATAAAACCCCATAGATAATCATAATTAAACTTGGCGGAATTAAAAACCCTAAAGTTCCACTTCCAGCTAGTGAGCCAATTGCTAAAGATTTTGAATAGCCTCTCTCCTTGAGCTCATGAAGAGTGATTTTTCCAACAGTTGCAGTTGTAGCA
>DDHL01000066.1:3867-4464 GCA_002352945.1 Campylobacteraceae bacterium UBA1877
AGTTGCAGTTGTACCAGCCGATGAGCCAGAAACAGCAGCAAAGAGTGAGCATGCAGCTACGTTTACATGTAAAAGTCTTCCAGGAACATGAATGAGCCAAGGGCGTAGCCCTTCTAAAATACGAGTTGAAATGGATGACCTATAAAGGATTTCTCCCATTAAAATAAATAGAGGCAAGGCTGCTAATGACCATGAATTTAGCGAATCATACAAAGAGCCTGCAAGTAAATCACCCGTTTTTTGCATAACGCTTATTACTGGCGGTAGATTGTGTTCATATAAGAGCATAGCAATAAAGCCAGTACTCATTAAAGCCATTCCAATCCACATGGATGAGAGTAAAAGTGCAAACATTACTCCGATAAGGACGATTGATAAAACAAGAGGATCACTTATCATTAAATATCCTTTCGAGAGTAAAGTTAAGTAAAGATATCCATAAAAGCACAGAGCCAATGAGCATTGGAATTTGCGTAAGATATAAAGGGGTTTGAGATACTGCTTCAGAGACCATGTCCATCGATTTTGTATCTTCAATAAGTAGCCATACATAGTAAATCACCACAGCCATCATCGCCATCCCAGCCAGTCCAATGG
>DDHL01000066.1:4668-11383 GCA_002352945.1 Campylobacteraceae bacterium UBA1877
CCATCACCGCCACCCCAGCCAGTCCAATGGCCGCATCAATCCAGCGATTAGCCTCTTTGCCCAAACGTGAAGTGATGATAGTGATACGAATATGGCTCTGGTGGTTAAGTCCATAAGCTAACCCAAAAAAGACTGCGCTTAGATATAAATATCCGCTATACTCATCTGAAATCATGGTTGAAAAATCAAAAAATGAGCGTCCGATGATTTCAGTAAGTACTAGCCCCACTAACCCCACTATTGCTAGTGAGGTTAGTGTTGCTCCTAAAAGTCCAAGCCATCGGTTAAAGGTTTGGATAAAGCGTACCATTATTTGCGATACTCTTCAAAAATTGCTTTAATGCTATCATCTGCATCACTAAGATACTCTTGGAGCATTTTTTCAGCTACTTCATCAAGTGCTACTTTAAGCTCTGGAGTTGGATCACTGATGATGATTCCATTGTCTGCTAACATTTTTTGAGCAACTTCATCCTCTTTTTTGCTTGCTTGCCATTGAAGGATTTCAGTCTCTTTAGCAGCTTTAAGCATTGCATCTTGCTGCTCTTTTGTAAGAGAGTTCCAGTAATCTAGGTTGATTGTAACTGCTTGAAGCGGATACGCATAGCTAATTCTTGTAAAGTATTTGAGTACTTCCCAAAAACTTCCATCTTTTCCAGAAGCTGAAGAGGTAAGAACTGAGTTTACCATTCCAGTTTGCAAGGCTGAGTAAACCTCACCCCAAGGTAGGGCAACTGAGCTTCCTCCAACCATGTTTACAAAATTGGCTGAGTTTTTATCGTAAGTTCGCGCTTTTACGCCTTTAAAGTCTTCCTTGGTTTTAAGCGGATGCATTGTGTAGATTCCGCTTGGTGGCCAAGAGACTGCATAAAGAATTTTTTGGTTCCATTTTTTTGCAGTTGCATCATAAACTGGTTTTGAGATTTGATAAAGCCTGTAAGCATCATCATAGCTTGAGGCAATAAATGGAAGAGCTGAAATTCCAAAAGATTTACCGCCGCCTGCAGTAAATGGAATGAACATATCCGTCATTGCAACTGTACCATCTTTAACAGCTTTTAGCGGATTGCCTTTAATGAGTGAACCTCCTGGGTGTACAACAATATTTACTGAACCATTGGTATATTTTTTGACAAGTTCAGCATACTTTTGCGCACCAATTGTATGGAGGTTTTTAGCTGGGTAGATGGCGTTAAGATCAAGCTTGATAGTGTCTGCCATCAAGGCCATGCTTAGTCCAGCTAACAACAGTAGTACCTTTCGTAACATAAAGACTCCTTTGTATAAAAGTTATGTATATAATAAAAGATGCCAGAGGGAAAAAAGTGGGGAAAAGGCTACTCTTATGTTTAAATTTTAATCATAAAATGTAAACATTTGGTAAAAAACCCAAAAAATAGCACAATTATAGATTTTAATCTTTACATGTAAACGTTACTATTCTTCACGAATGATGCGATAACCAACTTGAGAAACATTTTGGATAATATCAAATGGCAATTTTTTACGCAAATCCCTAACAAAGCTTTTAAGAGCATCTTGGCTCATTGGTCTATTATTCCATAAGTGCTCTTCAATCATGGCATAGCTTACTACATTTTTATTGTGGCGCTCCAAAAGGGCAATGAAACTGGCTTCTCGTTTTGAGAGCGTTACTTTTTTATCATCCCACATTAAAGTGAAGTTATCCAAATCTAAAATAAGGTTGCTGCAAATGCGTATTTTGCCTGTTACATATCCTCGTAGAGCAATTTCAAGCCCTTGGATTAAACGTTCACGGTTGATAGGTTTTACTAAATAGTGGTGAATATGCAAATTAACAAGCTCTAATAAATAAAATTCGTTTGCATAGGCTGTGAGCATCACAATTGGCCTGTTAAAATCTTCTTGTCTAATCTTTTTTACAAGTTCAATTCCATCGCACTTTGGCATTTGAATATCACACAATATGACATCTGGTTGGCACTCTTCATACATCTTCCAACCTTCAAAGCCATCTTGTGCCTCATAGACTCTTTTAAAATAAAACTCCAAGGTGTTTACAAGTCTTTTGCGAACTCCTGGTTCATCTTCAACGCATAAGATAGTTAAATTTGCAAATCGATCATCCTTCACAAGGCACCCTTATTAAGAAGATAGCTCCGCTTTTAGAGTTAGATACACTAATGCTGCCCTCTAAATGCTGCTCAATTATCATTTTTGACATATATAACCCAAGTCCGGTTCCAGCGCTTTTTTTAGTGCTGACATATGGTTCAAAAAGCCGATCATAAATACTTTTATCAATTCCTCCGCCATTGTCTGCAACTTGTATAAATATATTTTTGTTTTTTTGTAAATTTCTATATCAATTTGTGGATTTTTGGGTCTTTTTTGAACAAGGGCATCTTTGGCATTTAAAAGAAGGTTTAAAATAACTTGAGAAAAAGCAAGGGGATAGCCTAAAACTTTTCCATCCTCTTTTACATGTAAATTAATCGCAATTTTTTCATTTTTAAGGCTTGACTTGGCTAAATTTATGGCATCTTGGCAGGCTTTTTTAATTTCAAAGGTGCTTTTGGAGTGCTCTGGTTTAAAAAAGTTGCGGAAATTATCAATAGTTTTGGACATATAACATATCAACCTATCGCCCTCTTTGGCTGATTTTTCAATATACTTTTTATCTGCTTTGCCAAAGTCCGCGGCCGTTTCAAGCTCCATAAAAATCCCTAAAATTTCACTAAGCGGCTGCCTCCATTGGTGGGCAATGAGGCTTAGCATTTCGCCCATTTGAGCCAATCTGGATTGGTGTAAAAGCGCTTTTTCTTTTTCTTTCGCTTCTTTTAAAGCTTGTTGGATCCTTTTATTTAAACTTGCATTCAACTCTTTTAAAGAGCGTTCATTTGCGGCAACTTGGTCTTTGTAGGTTGTAATAGTTTGTAAAATCCTTTTTGATTGCAAGTAGCTGATGATTCCAAAAATTGCAGTTAAAGCCAGTGCAGTTAAGAGAATAAGATGTACAAATGAGTCAATGTGGGATTCCATCTGGCTCTTTTTTTCTTCAATTTGGGCATAAATATCATCCACATAAACTCCCGTTCCTATAACCCACCCATATTCTGGTTCAAGCTTTAAAAACCCAATTTTTTTTGCAGGTGCGCCAAAAAGAGGTCTTGCCCAGTAGTACTCCACAAAGCCACCCCGGGGATCTTGCAGGGCTGTTTTTATAAATTGTTGAAAAATAAGTGCACCCGTGGCATCGGTATTGTTTGTATCATCGTTTCCAATACTCTCTTGTCTAAATGGATGGGCTAAGAGACGATGATTGGTGTCGTGAACCCAAACATATCCATTTAGACCATATCTTACACTTTCAATCCAATCTAAAAGGCGTTTTTTTACTTCATCTGAATTTTGATCTTTATAGAGATTGCGATGGTAGTTTATATAGGCATGGATTTTTTCATTCTCTTCGCGTAAAAGCTGTTTTTGGCGGTCGATATATTCGGCTTCTAGCTGGGCAGACTCTTTTTTAAAATTGTTATATTGGGAGGTTATGACAAGGTAAATCATTACAATAGCAAAGGCAAAAATTGTAACAATTGGTGTTAGTATTATCAATTTGGGCAGTTTACGTTCAGATACCATTGAGTAATTGTGCCAAAAAAGAGCTTTAAAAGAGATAGAATAAATTTGTCACTACTTGTAACATCAAGAAGTTTAAGGTATAATTCAATTTCGTATTTTTATCTCTTCTAGTTTTGCGCCCCCAATGCAAGGCTGCGAAAAATCTTTCACTGAGGATGCTTTATGTCAATACACAAATATATCAACAAAGTTTTGGCGCGTTTACAAAGTGCAACTCCAGGTCAAAATGAGTTTTATCAAGCTGCTGGTGAAGTTTTGCGTTCACTTGAGCCCCTGCTTGAAGCAGAGCAAAAGTATGATAAGTACAGCATCATCGATCGTATTGTAATTCCTGAGAGAACAATTATTTTTCGAGTAGTTTGGATTGATGATTCGGGAAAATATCAAACCAATATTGGCTATCGTGTACAGTTTAACTCTGCAATTGGACCATATAAGGGAGGATTGCGGTTTCATCCTACGGTAAATTTGGGAATCGTTAAGTTTTTGGGATTTGAGCAGATTTTTAAAAACTCGTTAACAGGGCTTAACATTGGAGCTGCCAAAGGGGGAAGTAATTTTGACCCTAAGGGTAAGAGCGAAGAGGAGATTATGCGTTTTTGCCAAGCTTTTATGACTGAACTTTATAAACATATCGGCGAAACCCGCGATATCCCAGCTGGCGATATTGGAGTTGGTGCAAGGGAACTTGGGTACATGTTTGGCCAATTTAAACGTTTAACTGGAAGTTTTGAGGGAGTATTAACTGGCAAAGGAATCAATTGGGGAGGCTCTCTTGTTCGTAAAGAGGCTACTGGTTTTGGATCAGTCTACTTTGCAGAAGAGATGCTCAATAAGCAAGGAGATAGCCTCAAAGGCAAGGTGTGTGCAGTCTCTGGAGCTGGTAATGTGGCAATTTATACTATTCAAAAGCTATATGATATGGATGCACTGCCAGTTACTTGTAGCGATTCAAGGGGTATGATTTATGATAAAAATGGAATTGATGTAGATACTCTAAAACTCATTAAAGAGGTACAAAGAAAACCACTATCTGAGTATAAAGTGATCCATCCAAATTGTGAATACATACCTTGTCACCAATATAAAGAAGGGCACAATGGCGTTTGGAGCGTTCCTTGTGATGCGGCTTTTCCAAGTGCGACCCAAAATGAACTTAATTTAAATGATATTAAAACACTCTATAAAAATGGGTGTCGCTTAGTAAATGAAGGTGCTAATATGCCACTAACTGAAGAGGCGATGGATTTTGTAAATGAGCACCGAGATATTCTTTATGGTCCGGCAAAAGCAGCTAATGCAGGTGGAGTTGCTACATCTCAACTTGAAATGAGTCAAAATGCAAGTATGCAAAATTGGAGTTTTGCTGAAGTTGATAATAGATTGCGAACTATCATGCGCTCAATTTTTACAAACTCTTATGAAACATCAAAAGAGTTTGGAGATGAGGGTAACCTTGCAATGGGGGCAAATATAGCCGGTTTTAGAAAGGTAGCTGATGCTATGATTGACCAAGGTGCAGTTTAATAAGTCCTCTTTTTACATGTAAAGATACAACCAAATAAAAAGTAGAAGTGAGACAGTAACAAGAATTTTTACTTTACATGTAAAATAAAAAATAGAAGCAGCTATAATTTTATTTACATGTAAAGAGTTAGATTTTTATTCAAGGCGGCCAAGGAGCCGCCTTTTAGGTTAAGTATTAAAAACGCGATCTCCCGCATCTCCTAAGCCTGGAACAATATATCCATTTTCATTGAGCCCATCATCAATGCAAGCGGTAAATACCGGTACATCTGGATGAATCTCATAAAAGCGCTTCAGCCCTTCTGGAGCTGAAACAAGGGCTAAAAATCGGATATCTTTTACCCCTTTAGATTTTAAGAAATTGACTGCATCTATGGCTGTTCCGCCTGTTGCAAACATGGGATCGATGATAATTGCCGTTCTTGTGGCGTGATCTTGTGGAAGTTTGGCGTAATAAAATTCAGCTTCTAAAGTTTTTTCATTGCGCTGAAAACCTAAAAATCCTACACTTGAGTCTGGAATAAGTTTGAAAATTCCATCAAGCATTCCAAGAGCAGCTCTTAAGATTGGGCAAATCATCACTCCTGTTGCAAGTTTTTGAGTTTTTGCCTTTGCTACTGGTGTTTGAACCTCAACATCTCGCAATGGAAGATCCCTTGTAGCTTCAAAGAGCATAAGATAGGAGATTTCATCAACCAAAAGTCTAAAATGAAACGGCTCAGTTTTTTCATCGCGCAAAATTGAGAGCTTATGGGCTATTAGAGGGTGGTCGATTACGTGCACATTTTGCATAAAAATCCTTCTTAAATTTTTGATTCAAGCTCTTTTTTATAAGCTTCTACATCAAAATTGTCAACATTTGCTACATTGCACTCTACTGCAGCTTGAGCAACCGCTGCTGAAACCCAAACGAAAACCCGCTTATCAAATGGGGTTGGGATGATATATTCTGGCCCAAACTCCATTTTTTCTTTTTCGTAAATATTTTTAATATAATCATCTACTGGCTCTTTTGCCAAATCAGCTAAAGCTTTGGCTGCAGCTAGCTTCATCTCTTCGGTGATTTTAGAAGCTCGAACATCAAGAGCGCCTCTGAAGATAAATGGAAAACCTAGTACATTGTTGATTTGGTTTGGATAGTCGCTTCTTCCAGTTCCCATTATAGCATCGCTTCGAACCTCTGCTACCTCTTCTGGGAGAATTTCAGGAGTTGGGTTAGCGCAAGCAAAGATGATTGGACTTTTGTTCATAGATGCAACCATCTCTTTTGTGATAACTCCAGCCTTGCTTAAGCCTAAAACCATATCGGCTCCGCGCATAGCCTCTTCTAGAGTATCATCATCGGTTGTTGTAACAAGTTCTTGTTTTACTTTATCAAGTCCTTGACGTTTATGGTTTATAACGCCCTTAGAGTCAACCACTACAACTTGACCAGCTCCTAAAGCTTGATACATTTTTGAGCAAGCTACTCCTGCTGCTCCAGCTCCAATAACAACGATTTTAATTGTTTTTATATCTTTTTTTGTGATTTCTAGAGCATTTAAGAGTCCAGCACTTGAAA
>DDHL01000066.1:11606-20671 GCA_002352945.1 Campylobacteraceae bacterium UBA1877
TTTAAGAGTCCAGCACTTGAAATGATTGCAGTACCGTGTTGGTCATCGTGCATTACAGGAATGTTAACTCGCTCTTGAAGCTTCTTTTCAATCTCAAAACATTTTGGTCCGCTAATATCTTCTAGGTTGATTCCACCAAAAGTATCGGCAATTGCTACACAAATGTCTACAAATTTATCAGGGTCTTTTTCATTGATTTCAATATCATATGCATTCACACCTGCAAATTTTTTAAATAAAACCGCTTTTCCTTCCATAACAGGCTTACTAGCAAGTGCGCCAATGTCTCCCAGGCCAAGTACTGCCGTACCATCGCTAATAACTCCTACCAGATTTCCTTTGCCTGTATAATCATATGCTTTTGATGGGTCCTTTTCAATCTCAAGGCATGGAAAAGCTACACCTGGGCTATATGCAGTGGAAAGGTCACGCTGGGTGGTGCATGGTTTAGTAACTTCAATAGCAATCTTGCCATTGATATGGTATTCTAACGCCTCTTCGCGTTCAACTTTTGCAGTTTTACTCACTGTCAAACTCCTTTTGTAATTTAAGAATTCTTTTTAATACTTCATCTTGTCCAAGCACTCTCATAACCTCAAAGACCGAAGGACTCACAGATGAACCAGTTAATGCTATACGAATAGGCTGAGCAAGTTTGCCAAGGCCAACATTGTGTGCTTCTAAAACCTCTTTTGCAATCTTTTCAAAATCTATGGGCTGTTTTGCTTGTACAAGAGATTTGTAAAACTCATCTAGTAGTGTTAGTGAATCTTTATTGATAAATTTTTTTACAGCCTTTTGGTCATAACTTTGGGGAGGATTTAGTATATTTTTTGCTCCGTTTGCCAAATCGACTAACGTTTTGGCCCGTTCTCTAAGGGAGTCAAGAAGAAGGGTGCCCTGAGGGTGCTCTTTTAAATCTATTCCAAAAGCTAAAAGCTCTTGCATCAATCTAGAGGCTGGAAGGGTTTTAATGTAGTGGGCATTAAGCCAGTCGAGTTTTTTGGCATTAAATGCAGAAGCAGATGTGTTAATATCTTTTGGATCAAAAAGCTCTATCATCTCTTCCATGCTAAAAATCTCTTGATCTTTATGGCTCCAGCCAAGGCGGACAAGGAAGTTAAGAAGAGCTTCTTTGAGGTATCCCATTTTTGGATACTCCATAACATCGGTTGCTCCATCTCGTTTTGAGAGTTTTTTGCCGCTTTCATTTAAAATCATTGGAACGTGAAAGAATTTTGGTACTTCAAAACCCAGTACTTTGTAGATGATAATCTGTTTTGGAGTATTTGAGAGGTGGTCATCGCCTCGGATAACATGGTTTACACCCATTAGGGCATCATCAATTGTAACAACAAAATTGTAAGTTGGCGTTCCATCAGCGCGGGCGATAATGAAATCGTCTAAAATATCCTTTGCTTGAAAGTGCATGGGGCCCTTGATGCCATCTTCAAAGTAAATCTCTCCTTCAAGGGGTGCTTTAATTCTCACAACAGGATCAATGCCTTTTGGAGGAGTGCCTTTGAAGTCTCGGTATCTTCCATCATATTTTGGGCGCTCTTTGTTGGCAATTTGCTTTTGGCGCAAACTTTCAAGCTCCTCTTTTGTCATATAGCAGTAGTATGCTTTGCCTGAATCGAGCAATTTTTGGATGTAAGATTGGTAAATTTCTAAACGTTTTGATTGGTAGACAATCTCTCCATCATGCTCCATTCCACACCAAGCAAAGGCTTCTTCGATTGCTTTGGCTGCTTGGGCAGAATTTCTCTTTTGGTCTGTATCTTCAATGCGTAGTAAAAATTTTCCTTTATTTCGTCTAGCCCAAAGGTATGAGTATAAAGCGGTACGCAATCCACCAATATGCAAGTATCCAGTGGGCGAGGGGGCAAAACGGGTTACAACCATAAAAAATCCTTATGCAGTACATTGTGAGGTTTTAGGCAAAATCAAATATTTACATGGTATGATTCTTTAGTGCCAAGTCATAAATTATAGTGATTTCTTACTTAATAAAGGATAACTTTCATGTTTGTAAACACTCTTAAACGCGCTCTTTTAACTCTTGGGGTTTTAGCATTAAGTGCACAAGCTGGGCTTGTAAATGCCATCTCTGTTATTGTTAATGATGAGCCTATTACGCTTTTTGAAATCCATAAAACCGCCTCCATTGAGTCAATACCTTTAAGAGATGCTCTTGATGTTCTTATTCAAGAGCGCCTTCAAGAATCCCAAATCAAAAAATTAGGAATAAGTGCAGACCCTTTTGAGGTTCAAAATAGGATTGAAGCGATTGCTGCGCAAAATGGAATTTCAATTATGGAGCTTCGTAGTTTTATTACAAATAAGGGTATGAGCTGGGATACATACAAAAAAGAGATAGAAAAGTCGATAAAAGAGGAGAAGCTTTACAGCCGGATTTTTGCAAACTCTCCTGAGCCTTTTGATGTGGGTAAAATTAGAGCCTATTATGAGAAAAATATAGATGAGTTTAAAAGAGCAAACAAGATTGTAGTAACTCGCTATAGCGGACCAAGTGAAGATAGTCTTAAACAGATTAAAGCAGCTCCTATGAGCGTTGTTCCTGGAGTTAGCGTTACCCATGAGACTCTAAGTTTAAAAGATCAAAACCAACAGTTACAATACCTTTTAAATGAGACTCCAATTGGCTCATTTACTCCAATTATTAAAGATGATTCAGGCGTGAAAATGTATCTTATTGAGAGCAAAGAAGAGGTTGAAGTGCTTCCATTTGAGAAGGTTCAAAATTTTATTGCCAATCGCCTTGAAGAGGAGCGCCGAAGCGAAGCGGTAAGAAACTACTTTGAAAAGCTCAAAGCAAGAGCTGATATTGTAGTGCTTCGCCGTCCATAAGTTTTAAAGTTAGGTTTTTAATAGTTTCAAACTAGCAGCTTTACATGTAAAACGATAAGGCTTTGTTTTACATGTAAAGTTAAAATCTCTTTGCTAGCCTAAAAGTTTACGAACACGCTCTAATTGGCTAGCATGGTCTTCTTGATCGATTTTGATTCCATCTTGGGTACTGATTGCACCTAGCGTATTTACAAGTGCTACACTTTTTTGGTAAGCAAGATTGGATAGCTCTTTGTTGAGTTCATCTAGCTTATTGCCTAAAGCTATCACATCATCTTTTGATTCGATACCCTCAAGAGAGTGAAGCTCTAATCCATACTCAATCCCTTTTGCAAAGAGAGATTGGCCTGCGTAAATCGTATTATCAACTATATCCATCATCTCTTCAAGTTTTTTATCAAATGTGTTTTTATCTTCAATTTCTAAAAGCGCCTCTTGCTCAAGGCTAAGCTTGGATAGATTTTGCCCAAAGGCTTGAAAAAATCCAAGTTCAGACTGCAATTGGCCGATGGATTGGGCAAGAAGAGTTGTATGGTTTGTGCTGCTAGAAGTTTTGTTATCAGCAGGCTTTTGGCTTTGGATTTTTTGGGTGTTTATATTACGGCGGATATGATTAATATTTGTACCCGCCGTAACGTTAAGTTTAACCATGGGTTAAATACTCGCTAAGTAGTTGGTATCGTAATTGTTATTTATAAAATCTGGATTATCCATCATTGCTAGATGGAAATTTTTTGTAGTTTGGATACCCTCGACTTGTAGCTCTTTTAAAGCCTGCTTCATTTTAGCAATAGCTCGCGGGCGATCTTCGGCCCATACCACAAGTTTGCCAATTAAAGAGTCATAATATGATGGCACTGTATAGCCTGAATATGCGTGAGAATCGAGCCTTACATTGCGACCTCCCGGAGCAATAAAGGTTGAAATTTTCCCAGGACTTGGAATGAATCGCACAGGATCTTCTGCTGTAATTCGACACTCAATGGAGTGGCCTTTACATGTAATTGCCTCTTGGGGAGGCAGGGCTTCTCCTTGGGCAACCTTAATCATAAGCTCAATAATATCAACTCCGCTTACCATTTCACTTACACAATGCTCCACTTGAAGCCTTGTATTCATCTCCATGAAGTAGAAATTTTTATCTGCATCAACTAAAAATTCAAAAGTTCCAGCACTCTCATACCCAAGAGCCTTTGTCGCTTTTACTGCAGTTGCTAATAACTCTTGACGGGTTTTGTCATCAAGTAAAATTGCAGGAGACTCTTCAATCAATTTTTGGTGGCGTCTTTGCAAAGAGCAGTCGCGCTCTCCAATATGGATGGCATTTCCATGGCTATCGCCTAAAACTTGAACTTCAATGTGGCGGGGTTTGATGATATATTTTTCCATGTACAAAGTGCCATCACCAAAGGCACTGCTTGCTTCGCTTTCAGCAGCTAGATACGATTTTTCCAAATCCTCTTCTTTGTGAACAACGCGCATGCCTCTTCCACCGCCGCCAGAACTTGCTTTTAGAATGACTGGATATCCAATCTCTCGCGCTAGCTTCTTAGCTTGAGCGATGGACTCTAGGGCACCTTCGCTTCCTGGAATTACTGGAACACCCGCTTTTTTCATCACCTCTTTGGCTTTTGATTTGTCACTCATTAAAATCATTGCATCAACACTTGGACCAATGAATTTAATTTTATGGTGTTCGCAAATTTCAACAAAGCTTTGATTTTCACTCAAAAACCCATACCCTGGAAAGATAGCATCGCACTCGCTTATTTCCGCAGCTGAAATGATAGATGGGATACTAAGATAGCTTTGAGTCGATTTTGGGCCACCGATACAGATGCTCGCATCTGCATAGCGCAAATAAAGAGCATCCTTATCAGCCGTGGAGTAGACTGCGATAGCTTTTTTGCCCATCTCTTGGATAGTCCGAATGGCTCGCAGGGCGATCTCTCCGCGATTTGCTACAAGGATTTTCTCAATCTTCATTAAATCTTCTCCACACCAAAAAGAGGCATATCAAATTCAACCGGCTGTCCATCGTCAACGAGAATGCTGACAATTTTGCAGTCAAATTCAGCCTCAATTTCATTCATAATTTTCATAGCTTCAATAATGCCAATAACTTGACCTTTTTTAACCTTTTGTCCAATTTTTACAAAAGGCTCAGCTCCTGGAGCTGGTGCTTGGTAGTAGGTTCCAACCATTGGAGATTTGATAGTTTCAGTGGGCTCACACGGAGCGCTTTTTTCTGGAGCTTGCTTCTCTTGAACGACTGGAGTTGTGGCAGGCTGGGTAGAAGTTGTAGTGCTCTGTTCTGATATTTTTTCCATCTCAATTTCAAATTCACCATCTTTAATTTTTAATCTGGATGCGCTGGTTGTGTCAAAGAATTTCATCAAATCCTTAATATCTTGTTTTTTCATAAAAGCTCCTATTTGGTGGTAGTTTTAAGAACCAAAACATGTGAGAATTGGCGTAAAAATTTGTGCTATAATACCACATCTTGACCAAACTAGCACTGAAGGAAGATGATGGGATTAAAAGCTGATACGTGGATACGGGAAAAATCCATAAAAGAAAAAATGATAGAACCATTTTGCGAAGAACAGGTCGGCAAAGATGTAGTAAGCTATGGTGTAAGCAGTTATGGGTATGATATTCGGGTAGGACGTGAATTTAAAATTTTTACAAATGTGAATTCAACCGTAGTGGATCCAAAGCAATTTGATGCTAAAAATGTTGTGGATTTTGAAGGGGATGTTTGTATCGTTCCTCCAAACTCTTTTGCTCTGGCTAGAACTGTTGAGTATTTTAGAATTCCAAGCAATGTATTAGCTATTTGCCTTGGCAAAAGCACTTATGCAAGATGTGGAATTATTGTAAATGTAACCCCTTTTGAGCCCGATTTTGAAGGGCATATTACTATTGAAATTTCCAATACAACTCCGCTTCCTGCAAAAATTTATGCCAACGAGGGTATTGCTCAAGTACTCTTTTTTGAAGGAGATGAGCAGTGCGAAGTAACCTACAAAGATAAATCAGGAAAATATCAAGGCCAAACCGGAATAACCCTGCCTCGAATCTTGCGATAAACTCTTAAATCTTTAACATGTAAAGATTTTAAAACGAAGCATTTTTCAGTAAGGCGGTATTTAAATCTTTGTGTTTGTAAAATTTTGTGTCCATCTTGCGATGGACACGGGAGTTAAAATTTTAAAAGAGCTGCCATTTGTTGCTGTAAAATGGCGTTGTTGTGGACTTGTGTAATAGTTGATACGTTAAGATTTAGGTTACTTTGGCTAAGCTCATTAATATTTTCATCCATTGGTGTTTCAGAAATTTGCGAATAACTCGAAGCTGCACTTGTAATTCCTGCTAAAAGATTATTTACACTCACTTGCGCCTCTTGAGTTGCGCTTGAAACATCAGATAGAAGCGAGCTGACATTTTCTTGCAAACTCTCTATACTTTCTTGGTCTGTAATGCTAACACTTGAAAGTTCTGGGTCGCTAAGACCTAGGGGTGAGCTGCTGCCAAAAAGAGCTTGATTATTGTAAGTTGATTGGCTTAGCATATCACTCATGGATTCAAGAGTGTTGTTAAACTCTTGGGCGAGCATAGCTTGCTGGTCGCTGTTAAGCGCAGCATTATTGTGTGCTACAAAGAGTTCATTGAGGTGGTTAGTGCCCTTTTGAAGTTCTTCTAAAGTGCCATTAGCGATTTGGAGCATGCTAATGTTTGCATTTTCATTTTGCACCTCTTGTGTCATGGTTGCAATTTGAGAATTGAGCATATCTGCACTAATAAGGGTTGCTCCATCTTTGCCGCTAAGCTCTCGCGAGGCTGCTATTTTATCTAAGGCCTCTTCCACCTTAGCCTTGTGCTGGTTTGTTGCTAAGAAGTTGTAATTGTTGCTCAAAGATCCTACTTGCATAAAAGCCTCCTTTTTAGCCTTACTTATTTTACCTTTTTTAGGGGATAAAAGTCAAAAATAATGGCATTTTTGGTATGATTGGTCACTTTTGCACAAGGATGGTGATTGTGTTTACAAATAAAAATATTCTCATTACAGGTGGAACTGGAAGTTTTGGGCAGATGGCCACAAAGATGCTTTTAAGGCAGTATAAACCAAATAAAATCATCATCTACTCCCGTGATGAGCTAAAACAGTATGAGATGAGCCAAAAATTTAGCCAAAACTGCATGCGCTATTTTATTGGTGATGTTCGGGATGAAAAGCGTCTCCAAAAAGCCATGAATGGGGTAAACTTTGTCATTCATGCTGCAGCCTTAAAACATGTTCCAATCGCAGAATACAATCCAATGGAGTGCATAAAAACCAACATAAATGGGGCTCAAAATGTGATTGATGCAGCTTTAGATAATGGGGTACAAAAAGTGATTGCCCTCTCAACGGACAAGGCTGCAAATCCAATCAATCTTTATGGAGCCACGAAGCTAGCAAGCGACAAACTCTTTGTTGCAGCAAACAATATAAAAGGGGCTCAAGATACCAAGTTTTCAGTTGTGCGCTATGGAAATGTTATAGGCTCTCGCGGTTCGGTTGTGCCCTATTTTAAAAAGCTCATTGCTGAGGGAGTAAAGAGTTTGCCAATTACAGATGAGCGTATGACGCGTTTTTGGATAACCCTAGCTCAAGGGGTTGAATTTGTGTTTAAAAGCTTTCATCGAATGCAAGGGGGTGAAATCTTTGTTCCAAAAATTCCATCGATGAAGATTATTGATTTAGCCCGTGCCCTTGCTCCCGATTTGCCTACGCATATTATTGGCATAAGACCTGGTGAAAAGTTACATGAAATCATGGTGCCAAAAGATGATAGCCACCTAACTTTGGAGTTTGAGGATCACTATGTCATAAAGCCAACAATCCGATTTTATCAAGCTACTGATTTTTCATGCAATGGGTTAAATGAGAAGGGAAAAGAGGTTGAGTTTGGGTTTGAGTATAACTCCGCAACAAATAGCAATTGGCTTAGCCAAAGCGATCTTAAACGGTTAATTGAGTCATGATTGTCTATTCGCGTCAAAGTGTTGATAATGATGATATCAAAGCGGTAGTTGAGGCTTTAAATAGTGACTTTTTAACAGGCGGAGAGAGGGTTGAGGCTTTTGAGGAGGCTTTAGCGAAGTATTTACATGTAAAGTATGCTGTGGTTCTAAACTCGGCAACTTCGGCCTTGCATATTGCCTATCGCTGCATCGATTTAAATGAAAATGATGAGATAATTACCTCTCCAATTACCTTTGCAGCAACTACAAATGCGGCTTTGATGTGCAAAGCAAAACCAATTTTTTGCGATGTTAAAAGTGATGGAAATATTGATGAAACAAAGCTTGAAGCTTTGATTACCCCAAAAACAAAGGCGATTGTGCCTGTGGATTTTGGGGGAAATCCAGTTGCAATTAAGGCGATTAAAAATATTTGTAAATCTCACAATTTAGCACTCATTAGCGATTCATCTCATGCTTTAGGAAGTGAGGTTGATGGTCAAAAAGTTGGCTCGTTTTCTACTATGAGCATCTTTTCATTTCATGCCATAAAGCCAATAACCACTTGCGGCGAAGGGGGAGCGCTTGTTACAAACGATGAAGAGATTTATAAAAGAGCAAAGCGTTTAAGAAGCCATGGTATTGAAAAAAAGGCGCTTTGGAATTCTCAAATGGATGAGCTAGGATACAATTACCGCCTTAGTGATATAGCCTGTGCTATGGGGATGAGTCAATTAAAAAAGCTCGATCAATTTATCCAAAAACGAAATGAAATTGCCAAATTTTACGATGAGGCATTTGAGAAAAATTCATTTGTTTTTCCAATCAAGCCTCCTTTACATGTAAAGAGTTCAAGACATCTTTATCCCTTGCTTTTAGATCGCTCCTTGTGGTGTGCAAAAGAGGATATTTTTAAAGCTTTGCATGCAAAAGGAATCAAGGTTCAAGTTCACTATAAGCCAGTTTATCAGTACAATTACTACACATCTCTTTTTGGAAGGCAGTATTTAAAAAACGCCGAAGAGTTTTATAGGGCTGAATTGTCCATTCCATGCCATCAAAAGATGAGCCTTGAAAATGCCAAATTTGTAGCTAATACGCTTTTAGAAATTGTTCAAAACACAAAAGGGTGCACAAGATGAATATAGCTATCATTCCAGCACGCGGCGGAAGTAAGCGTATTT
>DDHL01000086.1:0-1584 GCA_002352945.1 Campylobacteraceae bacterium UBA1877
CTATTATAAAAACGCACGGCTGCCTTTTTGCCCCATATTCGTTGAGAGTTTTTCTAAATCCCAACGAGCATCTTCTCCAAAACAGCCATGCGAACTGCTACACCATTTCTTACCTGTTCAAGCACTTTGCATCTAGGGTCTTGGAGCATTTCATCATCAATATCCACATTTCGATGTACCGGCCCTGGATGCAAAAGAAGAATATCTCTATCTTTAAGCAGCTCTTTTGTAATGCAAAAATCATTTGCATAATCTTTTAACGAAGCATAAATTTGATTTGCGTGGCGCTCAGTTTGGGTTCTTAAACTCATTAAAACATCTACTTCATCTATAATTGAAGAGAGATTTGAAGTTTTTCGTAAATTTATATTTGGTAAAAAATGAGGCGGAGCTACTAAGATAACCTCCATTCCATAACGCGTTAAAAGCTCAATATTACTACTTGCAACCCGTGAATTTTTAATATCGCCAACAATAGCAATCTTCTTGCCTTTAACATCTGGAATGTAGCGGCGAATTGTAAAAAGATCAAGCAAAGCTTGAGTCGGGTGAGCATGGCAGCCATCCCCGCCATTTAGAATGGGACAATGCACATATTTTGATAAAATTTTTGGAACACCTGCATTTTTATGGCGCACAACAATGGCATCTGGCCCCATAGCATCTAAATTTGCAGCTGTATCAAAAAGGGTTTCACCTTTGCTTGATGAGCTTTTTGAAACATCAAGCCTTATAACATGAGCACCCATTCGCTTTGAGGCCATCTCAAAGCTGCTAAGCGTCCTTGTAGAATTTTCAAAAAAGATAGTTATTATCTTTTTGCCAGCTAAAATATCTCGTGGCTTATCATCAAGAAACTTTGCAGCTCTTTGATAAATAAGTTCTATCTCATCAATTTCTAAATCTGTCGTTGTAATGACATGACGCAAGGGCAATTCCTTTGGTTAGATTGGCAAATTTTAGCACAGTTGGCATTAGAGTTTTGTTAACACATCTTCGCTATAATCCCATCACTCATTTTTTTAGGAAATTGCAAAGATGTTTGAAAAATTTGTTCGATTTTTTACGGAAAACGCCAGGCTGAACTACACCCTCTTTTTACTTATTGTATTAGCAGGTATCTGGTCTTACAATAAAACACCAAAAGAGATTTTTCCATCCTTTGAGCTTGATGTTATACGCATCCAAGGAAGTTACTCAGGCACTAGTATTAACATTATGGATAATATTGTAGTGCGTGAGATTGAAGATGAAGTTAAAAGTATTAATGGCATCAAAGAGATGACCTCTATTATATCTCCTGGCACTTTTAGGATTACACTTGAGCTCAACGAAGGTGCAAATAAGTATGAAATATCAGATGAAGTAAAAGATGCAATTGATTCACGAAAAAGCAACTTTCCAGCCGATATGACTGAGCCTTCTGTGAGTGTTGCACAAACCAATCAAAGGGTTGCTCGCGTCTCTTTAAGCTCAAAAAATTTAAGCCGCGGCGATTTAATCGAGTATGCAAAAGATATTAAAACAAGACTGCTTGCTGTGCCAGATATTTCAGAAATTACCATATATGGTGATTCAGACCTC
>DDHL01000086.1:1796-10505 GCA_002352945.1 Campylobacteraceae bacterium UBA1877
ACAGACCTCTATTTTAATGTAATACTTGATGAGGCTAAAATTCAAGCTTATGGGATTAGCCGTGAAGCCTTAATTAGTGCCCTTTCAAACATATCTTATATTTTTCCTATAGGAAAGATTGAAGATAGCACCCGCCATGTGTATCTTTCTACTTACAATGGCCAAAAAACAGCCGAACTTATGGAAAAGACCCTTATTCAAGTGGAGGGAAAACGGCTCTATTTATCAGACATTGCAACTGTTGAAAAACGCCATGAAGACTCGGCAACAATGGCATCATTTAACGGCAATCAATCAATCACCCTTTCAATAGATCAATTAGAAACCGGTGATGCTATTGTTATTGTTAAAAATATAAAATCGATGATAAAAGATTTGCAAAAAGAGTATAAAGATATCATTTTTACCCTCCATGACGATAGAAGTGACCGGATTCGCGATCGCTTGAATATTGTTATTTCTAACATTCTTTTTGCCATTTTCCTTGTTGGGGGCGTAATTGCAATACTTATTAACAACCGAGTAGCTTTAATTGTCACCATTGGAATTCCAACTTCATTTGTTATGGCCGCAGTTTACTTTTATGCTTTTGGCTATACAATAAATATGATTTCACTCATTGGCGTACTCATAGCCTTGGGTATTGTAGTTGATGATGCCATCGTTGTTGCAGAGGCGATTCAGCAGCGCATTGAAGCTGGACAACCACCGAAAGAGGCGGCAATAAAAGGTGTTTCTGAAGTAGCAAAACCAATCTTTTTTGCCTCCATTACAACTCTTTTTTCTTTTATTCCTGCACTCATGATTTCGGGAAGACTAGGTAATGTTATTCAGCTAATTCCAATCGCCCTTTCATCACTTCTTATTGCATCTCTTATTGAGTCATACCTCTTCTTGCCCATTCATGCACGCCACGCACTTAATGCCAAGGCAAAACCACTATCGTGGGAAAAAGCATCAAAAATTTATCAAACTCTTATTCATTTTATTATGAAATGGCGAAAGAGCTTTTTAGTTATCTTCTTTTTGGTTGTGCCTTTTTTAATATATTCTCAAATAAAAGGCGCAAAATTCCAAATGTTCCCACAATTTGACTCAAGTACAGTTTCGCTATCAGCAAAAGCTAATATCAATACAACAGTGGAAGAATCCTTTGCAATTATCCAGCAAATTGAGCGCGATTTATGGGCAAAAAGGGATGATTTTCATATTTCACTCATTACAAGTGTTGCAGGAACCAGACTTGATGCTGATCGAAACCGTGAATCTTATCCTTATGTAATGAGTATGACTATTGAGTTAGAGAAGCTAGCTCCTGCAAACTTTTTTGATAAATACATTACGCCCAATTTGAGTTTTTATTATGATGAAGAAGGGCGTACAAGAACCATAAGTTCAAAAGAGATTGCTAAAAAAATTAGCAAATTCATTAAAGAAAAAAATTATAAAGAGCGCTACAATCTTGAAGAGCTTTTTGTAGCCCAAAACCGAGTTGGGCCAATACGCTCAGATATAAAAATTGGCATTATCTCAAACAATAACGCTTTGGTACTTGAATCAATTCAAAAAATCAAAGATGCGATGCAAAAGGTTGGAGGTTTAGATACTTTAGCCGATTCTATTAGTCTTGGCGTGGATGAAATTAAGCTTAAAGTAAACCCTTATGGGGAGCAGCTTGGAGTAACTGAGGCTGCTATTGGTCAAGCACTTTCTAATCTCTATCTTTCTAAAAAAACTGCCACTGCGCTTGATGATGATAATTTATTGGAGATTAAAGTTGAGAGCGCCACAAAGGATGATATTAATCTTCTTAAAAATGTAAATTTGACGCTTCCTGATGGAAGAACTGCAAAGCTTAAAGATGTGGTTGAATTCCAAACCATTAAATCTTTTGAAAAAGTTTTAAAGGATTTTGGCGATCGAATCTTTTACGTTTATGCTACCCTTGATCGATCAGTAATTACAGCAAGTGAAATGTTAGAAAAAATCAAACCAGTAACTGATGAGATTGCAAATCAAGATGGGGTTAAGCTTCGCTTTCTAGGTGAAAAAGAGAAAAATGATCAGTTAAGAGCGGATATGAGCGCTGCAACAACTTTGGCACTTTTACTTATTATGCTCTCTATGCTTTATATGTTTGACTCTTTTAAAGATACCTTTATTATTATGTCTGTTATTCCATTTTCTTTACTTGGTGTTTTAGGAGGCCATACACTCATGGGCATGAATCTTTCAATGCCTTCGCTTATTGGCGCCCTTGGACTTGCGGGAGTTGTTATTAATAATGGCATCATTATGCTCACATATATTCGCAAAAGCCGTAACATGGAAGAGCTTTTTGAGCAGGCAGCTAAAAGGTTGCGCCCAATACTGCTCACATCGATTACGACGTTAATTGGGCTTTTAAGCCTCATCTTCTTCCCTTCGGGAGAAGCAGCTATATTCCAACCCCTTGCTGTTTCACTAGGATTTGGACTTGCATGGGGAACAGTGCTTAATCTTTTATATGTTCCAGCACTCTATGCAGTCTTGCATCGTAGAAGATTTGCAAGCTATACAGGAGAAACCAATAAAGGAGAATAAGTGAAATCGCTATTTTTAGCCATTAGTTTAAGTGCGGCTATACTTTTAACAGGATGTGCAAATAGACCAACCTATACACCACAAAGTGTGGGTCAAATTTCAAAAATCTATTATGGCAAAGTCTTACATGTAAGAAATGCTGTAATTGGTGATGATGGCTTAGGTACAGTTGGTGGTGCAATTATCGGTGGTCTTGCAGGAAGCGCCATTGGAAAAGGCAGAGGCAATACATTAGCCATTGTTGGTGGCGCTTTAGCAGGTGGCGCTGCAGGAAGCAATCTTAACCAAAGCTCAGGTCAAGAGCTTACGATTTTACTAGAAAATGGCGATGAGATTTCAACAGTGGTAAGCAATAAAACCTCTGGAATATCTTTTCGTCCAGGAGATTTGGTAGCATTACGCATTCAAAATGGAAAAGTAACCCATGTCGATCTGCGCTAATCTTTCCAAATTTTTTCTTGAGCAATCCTTCTTATCAAATTTTCAAATTTATCTTTAAAAATTTTAGGAGGATTGCTCTGCCACTTTGCATTTTTAATCGCAAAGTTTCTACCCTTTGTAAAGCATCCGTAAAACTCTAAATCACTCCGTTTATGGTATGGCAAGATTTTAAAACTAAGGTTATCTAAAATAAAAATATCTGATTCATTTACGCCCAAAACCATGTGCATATAACCCGAATAAGTATCTTTTACGATGCAAAAACCCATTAGATTTTCATCAACACCCAAATCTAAAAGAGTTTGATATTTTGCAGCAACATAATCTTCACAATCTCCTCCACCGCTTGTTAAAAATTCAAGCCTAGTAGCCCAATAGTCTAAATTGGTACTTATATCATCATATTTTGGAACAATGGCGTTAATGTATTGATTAACCTTTTCAAGTTTTACATGTAAAGATTGCTCCTTTTGAGTCTGGTTCATAAAATTGGCATAATCATTTAAAATTGCCCTGCTTTTTGCATAGTTTTGAAGCACCCTATCGCTTACTTCAAAATTCTCCCTAGCATAGGCTAAATGGGTTAAAAAAAGGGTAAGCAATAAAGATAAAAACTTATTCAATCAAAGCCTCTACATCTGAAATTGCACGTCCTTGAAAACAGTTGATTCCAGCTTGAGTGAAATCTTTAACCTGTTTTTCTTTCTCAACTCCCGTGGCAATAAGTATAACTCCAAGACTAGTTATAACATTTGTTAAGCTCTCATGCTGGCGGCCTGTGCTAGAATCATACAAAGCATCATAAAGATAGTCGCTTCCAATTTTAATATAATCGGGACGTAAAGATTGCAAATAGTGCGTTCCCTCATCTGTGAGCATAAAGTGATCTAGTCCAAAATGGCAACCAAAAGATTTGAGCATCGAAGATAGCGATGAGGCTGATTCTAAATCTTTGATAGCTACACTATTGTGCACCTCTACCCATAAACGCTGGCGAAGGCTTAGTGGCTGGGCATGAAGAATGGCTCTTAACCACTGCAAATTCTTCTTATTTCTAAAAAAGTTTCCGCTAACATTGATTGCAAATGCGTTTTGATTTTGCTTCATCATACTAACTATTTTTTGAATCATGTACTTATCTAAAAAGTCCACAAGCCCTAAATGAACTGCAATTGGTACAAATCGGTTAGCGCTATAAATTCCACCTTCTTCATTTTTCCAGCGCAAATAGACTTCATCATGCAGTACTTTTTCAAAATCTTTTTTATAGCAAATAACGTTTTGATGGGCAAATTGGATTCTTGATTCTTCAATGCTACGCAAAAGCTCTGCTTTCCACTCTTCTCGCCCTAAAATTACCATCTCTTCATCTTTATCGCAAACATGTATTGCAAAATTTGAATCGCTTTTAGCATGCATAAGACCAAAATCAGCCCGCGATAATAAAGATTTTATTGTCTCTTTAGCATGGTATGCGCCCACACTGCAACCAACTGTGCATGCATCGCCAAGATCAATTTTAATGAGTGCATTTTTAAGGTTATCAAGAACTCTTTGCATCTTCTTTTTCATTTGATTAATTGGCATAAGTGGAATAGTTACAAAAAAATCGCTCTCATTCAAGCGCGCTACTATTGCATTTTCACACGTTATAAACTCATCTTGAAGGAAGGTTGCAAAAGTTTGCATAAGCCAGTTATAGCGCTCATAGCCATATCTTTTTTTAAAATCAAGCGCATCTCCTAAACTTACAAGGGCAAAGCCCCCATCTGAAAGCTCTGTTTCGGCATGAAAATACTCTGGCAAAGTCGCGTTAACATAGCGCCTATTATAAAGCTTCGTTTGAGTATCAATATATAGCAGCTCATGATAGCGTCTTAATGTTTCACTCTCTCGTTCAAAAATGGTTTTAACCTTTTTTACCATCCCATTCATGGCCTTTGTTGCATCTTTGAATTCACTGGTAAATGGAATCTTATCTTCAATAATAAATCTATTTTCCATGATGGCTCTAGCTTGTCTGGAAATTCGACTAAGAGATCGTAATGACAATGAAAGCAATCCAAAAAGAACTATTAAGACTATAACTCCAGTAATAAAAAAGGTTTTTAAAATATCTTTTGCATTTTGGTAAAGCTGAGCATATGCATTTCCTACATGACCTTTTACATGTAAAGATCCAAACTGCTGCCAGCCTATTGTTATATCACTAGTTGCATTGCTTCCTCAAGCGTTAAGGCCATTGCTGAACCTGACAGCAACAACCCTGCACAAATACTAAATACAGTACGTTTCATTACTTACTTCTTTTGAGTAAAATTTCATTATATGTTAACTATTATGTTGTTATGCTTAATTGATATTTGTAATCTTTTTAATGAGCGCACATTTTAGTATTTATGATAATAAATGTAATAATATTGTAACATACACTATCTTATATAATTTTTTATATTGGCATTTGTAAATAAAATTCTTTTCATCCTCGCTAAAAAATGTAAACCTAATTGACAAATATCAACATTTTCTAATCTTCCCTTTGATATACTCATCTAGTGTGTAGGAGTATAAAAGGAGATTATAATGACAGATCAAAAAAGACGCCAATTTTTTAAACAAATTGGTATTGCCAGTGGGGCACTGCTTTTTACCCCAGATGGCGCAAAAGCTGCAAGTGGCTCAAGCCGCATAGGCTCACTTATTGATTTAACTCTTTGCGATGGATGCAAAGATAGAGCCATCCCAGCTTGTGTTAGTGCATGCCGCGAAAAAAATCAAGCCCATTTTCCAGAACCTAAAAAACCAATCCAGCCGTACTGGCCTCGCAAGAAGTATGAGGATTGGTCAAATGAGCGTGATCGCATCGACAGACTGACCCCATACAACTGGACCTTTGTAGAACATTTAAAAATAGATGACAAAGAGATCCATGTGCCTCGCCGCTGTATGCACTGTAATAATCCAGCCTGTTTAAACCTTTGTCCTTTTGGAACTATTGCAAAAAACGAAACAGGCGCAGTCTATATTGACCATGAGTTTTGTATGGGAGGGGCAAAATGCCGCGATGCATGTCCATGGGGAATACCTCAGCGCCAAGCAGGAGTTGGGCTTTACCTTAAGCTAGCACCTAAACTTGGAGGTGGCGGTGTTATGTATAAATGTGATGGATGCGCCGATTTGCAAGCCAAAGGTCAAAAACCGGCTTGTCAGAGCAAGTGCCCTAAAAATGCAATTGTATTTGGACCATTTGATGAGATTAAAAAGCTTGCGGCTCAAAGAGCAAAAGAGATTGATGGGTATTTGTATGGATTAAATGAGGCCGGAGGCACATCAACAGTTTATATTTCTCCAATCCCTTTTGAGAAAATTAATAGTGCAATTATGGCCGACAAAAAGAGTAAAAACGATAAGCGTCCTGGACGTCCACACATGAACCCCAATACGCCAAACAAAATGGAAGATGCAGCAACTTGGATGATGGCTTCACTTATTGCTCCGGTTGCTGGTATTGCAACAGCTGCGATTAATGTTTATAGATCAAATAAAGGAGGCAAAAATGAAAGGAGTGAATAGACAACCACTTTCAAATAGAATCGTTCATGCACTCACAGCCATATCAATTTTTGCTCTCTTTTTTACTGGACTGGGGCAGATGCCAGTATATAAACGCTACATGCTAACAGAAGTTCCTGGATTTGCCTGGACAGGAGATTACACAATTACTCTATGGTGGCACTACTTTTTTGGAGTAATTCTCATAGCCGTTGGAGTTTATCATGTTACATACCATTTCATGCGAAAAGAGTTTGATATTGTACCTAAAAAGGGCGATTTAAAAGATTCTTGGCTTGTAATAAAGGCTATGTTTACAGGCAAAGAGGAGCCACCAAGTGAAAAATATCTTCCAGAGCAGCGCTTAGGCTATGCATTTATCGCATTTTGGATAGTAGTTATGGTTATTACTGGTTTAATCAAGACAATTAAAAATGTAAATGGATTTGACTTTTCTCACGGAGTTCTTTTTTGGAGTGCACAGTTGCACAATTTGGGATTTTTTATGCTCATCCTTGGAGTCTTTGGGCATTTGGCTGCCTTTTTATTTAAGCCAAACCGCCAGCTGCTTCCTGGAATGTTGTGGGGAAAAGTGTCAGCTTGTTATGTAAAATTTCGCCATCCGCTCTGGAAAGAAGGAAAACAAGAGGCTGAAAAAATTATTCAAAAACTTGGAGGAGAAAAGAAGGCTTGCAAGGATTAAGCACTAACCCAAAAGATAAAATTAACGAGCCATCGCCTCTCCAGCTTTAATTCCGCTTGCCCAAGCAAAATGGAGATTGTATCCTCCGCAATCTCCATCAACATCTAAAACTTCACCGCTAAAATAGAGCCCATTAACCTTTTTAGAGCCCATAGTCTTTGGATCAATTTCATCTAAACTAACGCCACCTGCCATCACTTCTGCGCTTTTAGAGCCTTTAGTTGATTCTATTTGAAAAGTTAGGTTTTTACATCCATGAGCTAGCTGATTGATAATTTTTGAATTTGGCTTTATATTTCTATCTAGTCGCAGCTCATCTAGAACCAACTGGGCCAGCTTTTGGTGCAAAATTCCCTCAAGCCACCTTTGAAGTGAAAGATCTAAAAGCAGCTTCATCCGTTTTTGCAAAAGTCCCCTTAAGGCCTCTTTGGAGATATTAGGGAAAAGATCTAAACCAATTTTTACGCCTCTATTTTTATTTAAAAAAAGAGCAACATCACGGCTTGCATCTAAAATTGCCAAGCCAGAAAGACCGTAACTAGCAAAAAGCACATCTCCGTAAAATGAGCTTATAACTTGATTATCAACTATGACATTTACATTACACACCCATTTTACACCGCTTGCACATTTTATATCTTTTTTAGTAATTAACTGCACTAAGGATGCAAAAGAAGGATGGATTGTATGGCCAAAGCTTTTAGCAACCTCAAGACCGATATCAATACAATCATTTTTTAAGGAGGCAATACTTCCGGTTGCAATAAGCACTCTATCAAAAAAGTAGCTTTTTTCTAAGGTTTTTACTTCAAATTGACCATTGCTCCTTTTTACATGTAAAACTTCACTATTTAAAGATATCTCAACCCCTAACTCTTTACATGTAAAGATTAAAAACTCTACAACCGTTCGAGCCTGCATGGACATGGGAAAACATTTTTTATTATCTAAAGCGACTATTTCAATGCCTAGCATCTTAAAATACCTTATGCACGCATCAGCATCAAAACCTTTTAAAATCTCTTTGACATTTTTTAAAGAGTTGCTGTGAAAATGCTTTAGCTCTAAAGAGAGGTTTGTAATATTGCACCGGCCGTTTCCCGTAGCCAAGAGTTTTTTGCCACACTTTGAATTTTTTTCAAAAAGAGTAACTTTTGCCCCTTTTTTTGCAGCCTCAATTGCTGCTACTAACCCAGAAGCTCCAGCGCCTATTATGGCACATTTTTTCAAGCAAGAGCCTCCTTGTTTATAACAACTCCATCATGGTCTGCATAAAGATACATTCCAGGCTCAAACTTTACTCCGCCAAACTCTAAAGAGTGGTTTAAAAATCCAGGGAGTGGATCATGAATCTTTTTTGGCGATGTGCCAAGAGCCCAAACCCCTACATCAATATCTGCTATCTTTTGAGCATCTCGAATGTGGCCATT
>DDHL01000086.1:10704-15794 GCA_002352945.1 Campylobacteraceae bacterium UBA1877
TCGAATGTGGCCATTTACGATAAAACCGGCCCAGCCATTTTTTAAAGCAAGCTTAGCGAGTCCTTCATCAATAATTGCAACATGCTCTGCTTGGGCATCTACTACCACAACCTGCCCCTTGCCTTCTTCTTGCAAAAGCTCTGAAAGCTCCTTGCTGCTTTGGTTTATCTTTACAGTGACAATTTTTCCATGCATCTTTTGCTTTTTGCCAAAATTTTTAAAGTTGGGGGCTAGTATTTGAATGTCATCATCGCACATGTCGCATATTTTAGCTGTATAAAAATCCATGTTACACCTCCTTCTTTTTAGATTATACCATTAAGTTGGAACAATCTTTTAAAAATGGGCTCGTACACAAACTAGCAGTCAAGAAAAGTAACACTTAAGGATTTTTTATTGCGACTAAGCCATTGGGGGTTATTTTGTAATTTTTATCAACCACTTGATCGATAAAATCTGTATCGTGAGATACAATGACTATACTCTTATCAACCTCTTTTAAAATCTCAACCAAACGAAGCTGCATCGAATAATCAAGTCCATTTGTAGGCTCATCTAAAAGCAATAGCTTTGGCTCCATTACCAAAACACCAGCTAGTGCAACAAGCTTTTTTTCGCCACCAGATAGATGATAGACGATCTTATCTTTTAGGTGAGAAATTTGCAACTCATTTAAAATCATCATCCCCTTTTGAATAGCTTCATCTTCTTGAACGCCTGCACTTCGCAATGAAAAAACCACATCATCTAAAACTCTTGGAGCTAAAAATTGATTATCCGAGTTTTGAAAAAGATAGCCAATCATCGGCCTAATGGCTCTATAATCCTCTTTAGAAGTAATCTTTTTATGAAAAATTTCTAAGCTGCCACAATCTTTTGAGTCAATTCCTGCAATGATATTTAGCAAAGTTGTCTTTCCGCATCCATTTGGTCCAATAATGCCAACTTTCTCTTTGTGAGAAATTTGCAAATTAATGTTTTTACACAATAGCTGGTTTTTGCTGCTAAAAGAGACTCCTTGGATTTTTACACTACAACTCATAAAGCAATCCTACAAAATGGAAATAGTAAACACAAAATAGTTAACCCTAAAAAAAATAGATCCATTCTGGTGCCTTTTTCATAATTACTACAATAAATTGTTCCATTATATCCTCTTAACTCCATTGCCTGATGGAGTTTTTGGGCTTTATCAAAGGATTTTACAATCAAAACACCTAAAATATTTGCATAAATTGAGTAAGTAAAAAGGTCTGTTTTTGTTTTAAAATTTCTTGCAATCATCGCTTTTTTTATACTTTGCAGCTCATTTTTCATTAAAACTACAAATTTAGCCATAAAAAAAACTAAAGCATTGAGTTTTTTTGACAAACCAAGTTTTGAAAAACCGTAAGCTATATGAAAGATATCCCTTTGGTTAAAAAGAATTAAAGTAGTAATTAAGATAATATTTGAGCGCATAAAAATCAAAAAAGCGTACGAGTACTCTTTATTTACAAGAGTACTTAAAACCACAATTCCAACAAAGATATTTAAAATCAAAACCCGTTTTAAAAAAGTTTTCCAGCAAACTCTTTGGATTATAAGCAAAAAAAGAGTTGGTATAAAAAAAGAGGCATAAATATTTTCATAAAACGAAAGCCCAAAACTAAAAGTAGCAAGTGCAACAATAGCAAAATGGCTTGAAATTTTCACTTTTTTCTCTTTAGTAGATAAAGCAGTAAAAATACCAATACAAAAAGCACTAAACCAAAAAGCATCATCAAAGGGCTTGACTTTGACTCACTTGCTTTAGCATCTAAAAACTCTACCACACTTTTGTGTCCCATAGCGTCATCTAGGGCAATATAGGCTACTTTTTTTATCTCAACTGCAACTCTAGCCTTGCCACTGCTATCTGTAACACTTTTTTTAATAAGCTTTTTATCTTTATCCAAAAAAGAGATATTGCATCCTTTGCAAGGCGCACTCTTGCTAAAGTAGCCTTGGATAAAAATCTCGCCACCTTCACTGTATGCAAAGATATGCAGTTTGTGAGCAAAAAGAGCTGTACATGTAAAGAGTATTAATAACCAAAATCTCATAAATGCTTCTTTGTAATCAAATCTGGATATGTTTTTTGCAAAAAGATGATTGCTACCATAGTTATAAAACCCTCTATAACCATGAGTGGAATATTGCTTAAAAATGCAACTTTTCCAGCTAGAATAAAGCTCTCATCATTAAGCCACAATGTGATAGTTAAAAAAAGCGCCGAAAGAAAAACTGCTAAAAATCCAATACTAAAGTACTGTATCTTTTGTATGAGAGGATTTGGAATTTTTAAATGCAAGATCATTCCCGCAATTACTGCTGGCATTGCTAAGTTAAAAGTATTGATTCCAAGAGTGCTTAATCCTCCATAGCCAAATAGCAGGGCTTGAAAAAAGAGTGCAATAGCAATGGCAATAAAGGCTCTTTGGCCTAAAACTGCCCCTAAAATTCCATTTAAAACAAGGTGCAAAGAGGCTGGACCTATTGGAATGTGAATAAATGAACTTACAAAAAACAAAGCTGAAAAAACAGCTACTAAAGGTATTTCGTCTGCTTTTAGCTTTTTTAATCCATAAGCAATTAAGCTTAATGAAATCACAGATGAACTTACTAAGATTGGAGTTGAGAGTACACCCTCACTAATGTGCATCAAAAACCCTCTTTAGCTTTTACCCAAATAACAGCTCCTAGCTCAACTGGATAGGATTTTTGATCTTTTTGCATCAAAACATCATCTTCAATCAAAGCGGCAAAACCCCACCAGCCATCTTCTGGAATTGCATAATAAAATACTCCGTTAGAATCGGCTTTTATAACTTGAGTAATATGATTTTGGGTTGGAGCCTCTTTTTTATCCACATTAAAGTACTCAACTTCAATCTTGGCAAAAGGCACTGGCTTGCCCTTGTATGTTACAATCCCGCCAAAAAGGTTATTTTCATAAAGTCCATAAGGACGAACTAAAGGAATGATTTCAGCCTTAAATCCAATTGGCTCATCCCAGCCCTCATTGGCTCCGTGAGCATCAACAATGACCTTTGTTTGATGACGAATAAACTTCTCTTCACTGGGTTCAAAATAGGGTTTTGGATCTACATAAAAGATATAATCACCTATCTGCTTGAAGGAAAATTGCATATTCCAACCATTTCCATTAACATATTTAACCTCTTTTAACTCCTTTAAAAGAGTATGCTTTTTTTTATCCAAAAAGTAGCCAAACTCATTTGGTTTTTGCATATACATGTAAGTTTGTTCAAATGGGTGCATAAACATCAGTTGAATCTTTTTTGGCTTCAAGTCCCAAACATTATCATCTTGTGGAATAATCATTTGAAAATGGGCAAAAAGACTGGAGGTAAACAGTAAAGAAAAAACAATCAAAACTCTCACACAAACTCCTTGATTACAAAAATTTCAAATATAGCTAACTACTGGCTACAAAATAGATCTATTTTATTACTCACATATTTATTTGTATATTTATTATTCTTAATAATATATTTATATGTATTTAGTATTATTAAAATATAAAAAATATTTTCAAGTATTGTAATTAAAGAGTGCTTAGCTAAGTCTTAATCGTCAGAAGTTCTAGGGGGAGTCTTTTTTGATCTAATAAGACTTTTTGAGCTGCCTTTTGCCTTATAAAGGCGCGAATCTGCAATGCGAAGAACCCCATCAACATCTTTAGCTTCATCATTGCAAGCTAGCCCGAAACTAAAGGTATATGCCACCTTTACTTTGGGCTCAATATGCACCAATTTTTCGCCAATATAGGCTTCAATTTTTTCACAAACCTTTTGAGCATTTTTTATTGAAACTCCATAAAAACCAATCACAAACTCTTCGCCGCCCAATCGGCCAAAAACTGTATTTTCATCTAAAAATTTTTCACACGACCGACAAAAGTCTTTTAGCACTATATCTCCAGCCTTATGTCCATAGGTGTCATTTATAACTTTAAAATCATCCAAATCAATCATTGCAAAACAGAGTGTTTTGCCATCTTTTTTGGCATTTTCAAACCACTTAGCAGCAGTTTCAAAAAAGCTCCTTCTTGTCTTTACCCCAGTTAGTTCATCTACATAAGCAATTTTTTCAAGTTTTGTAACAGTCTCTTTTAATTCATGCATTGTAGATTGTAGCTTTTTAGTTCTTTTGCGAACAATCTCTTTTGAGCGGTTTTTGTGTTTTTTAGATTCTAAATAACGAAATAGAATCAAACCAAAAAGCAAGCTTATTAGCAAACCAATGATTGTAAGAAGTATTAACGCGTTTTTTATGCTTTGGTTATAGATTGAGCGAGAAGTGGTAAATTTTATCCCAATCCTTTTTTCAGACGTCTTGTCATTAAAAAGAATATAGTTTTGGATGCTCTTTGGGCTCTTTTTTACAAAAAGCTCTATTTGAGTATCGCCTAACTTTTCTATCCTTGGTTTCAAAAGGTCTTTTTTAAATGACAAATCAATAAGCTCAATCTCTTTATTTTCTAAAAGCAAGCTTTTAAAATCAACTCTGCTTACTGCCTGCAAAAGAGCAGATTGGGACTTTGATGGACTTTTAATTTTTGCATTATAAAAGGCATATAAATTGTTATTTAATACAAAAAAGCCGTTTCTTTTCTCTTTTTGTGACAATAAAGCCTTGCTGATACCATCTTTTTTTGGCAATGCTTTTATAAGTGTTTTATTTTCATCAAGAAGCTGTAAAAAATCAACTTGCAAACTTTTTAGAACTTCACTGCTGTTTTTAAAGGCCCTATCTAAGTATGCACTCTCTTTACTTTTTAAAAAAGCTTGGAGTTCATCTTTGGCTGCATTATCAATTACAACAGTGCGCAGTCGATTTAAATATTGATCCAAAGAGTAGAGCAAGCCTTGTTGGATATATGCATTGTGGGTATCTTCGATTTTAATATAGCTTTGTTTTAAAAGTAAAAAGGCTGTTAAAAAAATAGATAATAAAGCTGTTAAAAAAGCAGCACCTAAAATTAGATAAGTCCTCACATATGGTCCTTGAGTAAATATTGATTATAAAGTGCCACTATTTGTCAA
>DDHL01000016.1:0-1545 GCA_002352945.1 Campylobacteraceae bacterium UBA1877
CAAAAAACCCCCATAAAAAATTCCAAATCTATGCCAGCTACAAATCCATTAGTTGACAAGTGTACAGAGTGCGGTTTTTGCGAGCCAGTCTGTCCATCCAATGCGCTCACCTTTACCCCAAGGCAGCGAATTGTTGCAAACCGCCATATGTCTGCACTGAAGCTTCATGGTGATACAAAAGGGTATGAAGAGTTTAAGAAAGCTTACCAGTACGATGGTGTTGAAACTTGCGCTACTTGTTCACTGTGCTCTTTATCGTGCCCAGTTGGAATTGATACGGGCAAACTTACTAAAATTTTACGAGAAGATCAAATAGGAAAAACTGCAAGAGTAGTAGCTTCTAATATTGCAAGTCACTATGGAGGCGTTTTAGCAACCGTTGGCACAACACTAAAAATTGTAAAAGGCATTAGCAGTCTTTTAGGTGATGAAACCATGACAAAGCTTAGCAAGGGTGCTAGAAAGCTTACAAATAATGCTCTTCCATTGTGGACTCCAAGTTTAACAAGTGGCGCATCTTTTAAACCAAAAACCCAAACAAGACCAGATGCTCCAAAAGTTGTATATTTTGCCTCATGTATTAATAGAACTCTTGCCAATCCAAAACCTCAAGAGAGTGAACCCTTGGTTCATGAAGTTTTTATAACCTTGCTTGAAAGAGCCGGATATGAAGTTATTTTTCCAAAAGGGATTGGTGAGCTTTGCTGTGGACAAGCTTTTTTGAGTAAGGGGTACGTACAAGCAGGAAAACAAAAAAATAAAGAATTAGAAGATGCACTAAGGGCTGCAAGCAAAAATGGAAAGTACCCAATTGTGTGCGACATGACATCTTGTAGCAAAACAACAAGAGAGAACTTTTCTGAAGATATTAAAATGTTAGATCCAGTCGAGTTTGCCACAGAGTATTTAGTTGATAAGCTCACATTTACTCCTTTGGATGAGCCTGTTGTTATCCACCCAATATGTTCAACAAGAAAAATGGGCCTAACTGAAAAACTCATTTCTCTTGCTCAAAAATGCTCAACTAATGTTCATGTTCCAAAAGATGTAACCTGTTGTGGATTTGCTGGAGACCGTGGCTTTACCTATCCAGAGCTTAATGCTTCAGCGCTAAGACATTTAAAATCAAATATCCCTCAAGATACAAAACTGGCTTTTTCAACAAATAAAACTTGTGAAATTGGACTTACGGAGCATAGCGGTTTGCCATATAGAAATATCTTTTATCTTTTAGAGCGCTGTACGCGCTAAATTTACATGTAAGAGCCTAAGCCTTACATGTAAAAAAGAAAAAGAAATAAAATTGTAAAGAACTTTTTATTAAATGGGATATTGAGTAAATAACTAGGTTTTTTTTAATAAAAGATATGTTAGAATAAACCTAGTTTCGCCAAACGGCGAGTCTAGCTTTATTTATGAAGGGCTTCTGACATGGAACTCAATCTCGTTGAAGAGGGGCTCAAATTCATGGTGCTCGGAATGAGCACGGTGTTTTTGTTCCTGTTGATAATGGTTGGGATGTTGCAGGTGCAATCCGCTATTATC
>DDHL01000016.1:1782-15984 GCA_002352945.1 Campylobacteraceae bacterium UBA1877
AATCCGCTATTATCATGAAATTTTTTCCCCAAAAGCCTATGGCTGATTCTTCAGAACCTAATGGCACTACGACGTCATCGACCCAAGATGACACTACTCGCATAGCAGTAATCACTGCAGCTATCCAAATGTTTCGACAAAATCAAAGTAAGTAATAAATGTAAAAGAGGGCAATTATGGCTAAGAAATACATTGATATTATGGATACTACGTTTCGTGACGGGTTCCAATCTGTTTTTGGTGGTCGGGTCTTAATGAACGACTTTATGCCTGCAGTCGCAGCAGCGCGTGAAGCAGGAATTACTCATTTTGAATTTGGTGGAGGAGCCCGTTTTCAAAGCCTCTATTTTTATCTTAATGAGGATGCTTTTGCAATGATGGATAAATTCCGTGAAGTTGCAGGGCCTGAAGCCAATTTGCAAACCTTATCAAGAGGCGTAAATACGGTAACTTTGGATACCGGTAGTCGTGAAATTGTAGATTTGCATGCAAAGATGTTTAAAAAGCATGGAACTACCACAATTCGAAATTTTGATGCACTCAATGATGTTGAAAATCTCAAATATAGTGGTGAACGTATTGTGCATCACGGCTTAAAACATGAAGTGGTTGTTACTTTGATGGATTTGCCCCCTGGATGCACAGGCGCTCATGATGTTGCATTTTATGAAAAAACTTTAAGAGAAATTTTGGATGCTGGAATCCCATATGATAGTGTCTGCTTCAAAGATGCTAGTGGAACTTCAAGCCCTCAAAAAGTGTATGAAACTATTAAAATGGCAAAGAAAATCTTGCCTGAAAATACTCATGTAAGACTCCATACGCATGAAACTGCTGGAGTAAGTGTGGCTTGTTATTTGGCTGCTCTTGAAGCTGGAGTTGATGGAATCGATTTGGCTGCAGCTCCTGTAAGTGGCGGTACAAGCCAGCCTGATATTTTAACTCTGCTTCATGCAGTCAAAGGAAAGCCCTATGATCTTGGAGGATTGGAGCTTGAGAAAATTTTAAAATATGAAGAGGTTTTGGCTGATTGTCTAAAAGATTACTTCATGCCACCTGAGGCGGTGCAAGTTTCTCCATTAATACCATTTTCACCAATGCCAGGAGGAGCACTTACTGCAAATACCCAAATGATGCGTGATAATAATATTTTAGATAAGTTTACAGATGTTATTAAAGCTATGCGCGAAGTGGTAGAAAAAGGCGGTTATGGAACAAGTGTTACTCCAGTGTCTCAATTCTATTTTCAACAAGCATTTAATAATGTAATGTTTGGCCCTTGGAAAAAGATTGCAGAAGGGTATGGAAAGATGGTTTTGGGCTATTTTGGCAAAACGCCAGTTGCCCCAGATGAAGATGTTATAGCTTTGGCAAGCAAACAGTTAAATCTTGAGCCAACAACTGAAAATGCTATTGACTTAGCTGATAAAGATGAGGAAAAATCTCTATCATATGTAAAATCACTGCTTGAAAAACACAACCTTGAAACAACAGAAGAGAACCTTTTTATTGCTGCTGCTTGTAAAGAGAAGGGAATTGCATTTTTAGAAGGAAAAGCAAAAGTTAATGTTAGAAAAATTGACAATTCTCAGCAAAAAGAGAGCGTACCGGCTAAAAATGTACAGCCAAGTGGCCCAAAAACTTACACAGTTAATGTAAATGGAGTAAGCTATAATGTGCAAGTTGCAGAAGGCGAGAATGTCGAGTTAACAAGTGTTGAGCTAGTGGCTAAATCAACTGCGCCAGCAGCTGCACCAAGTGGAACTGAAGTTTGTGCTAGCCTGCCAGGTTCAGTCTTTAAAGTTCTTGTCAAAACTGGAGAGAGCGTTAAAGAGGGACAGGTTTTAGTTGTGCTTGAAGCGATGAAGATGGAGATTGAAATTCCATCACCTCAAGATGGTGTGGTCAGTGAAATCAAGGTGGCTGTTGGAGAGCCAGTGGAAAATGGTCAAGTACTGGTGGTGCTCTAAAATGAAACGATCAGTTTTAAAGGCTTTGACACTCCTATTTTTACTGTTTTTGCCTTTACATGTAAATGCCTCAAGTGAACCTGCTACCTTAAAGGTTGAAAATAGCCAATACCACTCTAAAAGTGTGGGTGAACTTTTTAAAAGTTTTTATAAAACTACTGGACTTTACTCTTTTTTAAATCCCAAAGATGGATTACAAGACTCATCTGGACATATAATTAGCACCTTTAGTCAGCAGTGGGGGCGTATCATTATGATTTTGGTGGCCTTTTTGCTCTTTTATTTAGCAATAGCAAAGGGGTTTGAGCCGCTGCTTTTATTGCCAATTGGATTTGGAGGGCTGCTGGCAAACATTCCACTAGCTGATATTGCTGGTCCAAATGGTTTTTTGGGAATAATTTATAATGCCGGAATTGCAAATGGTCTTTTCCCTCTCATTATCTTTATGGGAGTTGGAGCAATGACAGACTTTGGTCCATTGTTAGCAAATCCAAAAACTGCACTTTTAGGAGGTGCGGCCCAATTTGGTATTTTTGGAACATTGGTTGGTGCAGTAGCATTGAGTCAATATACAGATATTATGAGTTTTTCCCTAAAAGATGCTGCAAGTATTGGTATTATCGGGGGTGCTGATGGCCCAACTGCAATTTTTATTGCCTCAAGACTCTCGCCTGATCTATTAGGAGCGATTGCGGTGGCAGCTTATTCGTATATGGCTTTAGTTCCAATTATCCAGCCTCCAATTATGAAAGCACTTACAACAAAGAGTGAGCGAAAAATCAAAATGGTGCAGCTTCGCCAAGTTTCAAAGCTTGAAAAGATTGTTTTTCCAATTAGCGTCTTAGTTTTAGCACTCCTAGTTTTGCCCGATGCAACTCCTTTGATTGGTGCATTGACTTTTGGAAACTTTTTAAAAGAGTCTGGAGTAGTACAAAGACTTTCTGATACGATGCAAAATGCTCTTATTAATATTGTTACGATCTTTTTAGGACTTGCTGTTGGTTCAAAATTGGCTGCTGAAAAATTTTTGGTACCAGAGACTTTGGGAATTTTAGTTTTAGGATTGATAGCCTTTGCAATTGGTACAGCAGCGGGTATAATTATGGCAAAGATTATGAATCGTTTTTCAAAAGAAAAGATTAACCCTCTTATTGGGGCGGCTGGAGTGAGTGCCGTACCTATGGCAGCTAGAGTTGCAAATAAAGAAGGTATGAAAGAGGATCCTACAAATATTTTGTTAATGCACGCAATGGGTCCAAATGTATCGGGCGTTATTGGTTCAGCCGTGGCTGCAGGGGTGTTGTTATCAATTTTTAAATAGGTAGTTTGGGGAGATTGTTTATGGCAAATATAGAAGGTATAGAGAAGTTGGGCTTAAAAAATGTTAGTAAGATATATTATAATCTTGATTATGAGACCTTGTATGAACATGAGGTAAAAAGAAACGAGGGACAGACCTCGAAAAATGGTACATTTGCAGTTGATACGGGTATTTTTACAGGCAGAAGCCCAAAGGATAAATATTTTGTTAATCAGCCGCCATCAAATAAACATATTTCATGGGGGAGTGTGAATCAGCCGATTTCAAAAGAGATTTTTGATGATCTTTTTGAAAATGTTAAAAAGCAGCTATCAGGCAAAGATATCTATGTCCAAGATGCCTTTTGTGGCGGAAGTCCATCAAGTAGAAAAAAAGTTCGATTTGTAACCGAAGTAGCTTGGCAGGCTCACTTTGTAAAAAATATGTTTATACGGCCAACTGAGGAAGAGTTAAAGGGTTTTGTTCCAGATTTTACTGTCTATAATGCATGCAAGTGTGTTGATAAGGAATTTAAAAAGCACGGTCTTCACTCAGATGTTTTTGTTGTTTTTAATATTGAAGAAAATGTTGCTATTATTGGTGGCACCTGGTATGGCGGAGAGATGAAAAAAGGGATTTTTTCCATGATGAATTACTGGCTGCCACTAGAGGGCAAGCTTCCTATGCACTGTTCGGCAAATGTGGGAAAAGATGGTGATGTTGCACTCTTTTTTGGACTTTCAGGAACCGGAAAAACTACCCTTTCTACTGACCCAAATCGTCGCTTGATTGGCGATGATGAACATGGTTGGGACGATGAGGGCGTGTTTAATTTTGAGGGTGGCTGCTATGCAAAATGTATCAACCTTGATAAAGAGAGTGAACCTGAAATTTATGGAGCCATCAAAAGAGATGCGCTTCTTGAAAATGTTGTAATTGATAGTGAGGGCGTTGTTGATTATGCCGATGGGTCAAAAACTGAAAATACACGGGTTTCTTATCCAATTTACCATATTAAAAACCATGAGCCTACACTCCAAGCGGGTCATCCTAAAAATATAATTTTTCTAACTGCAGATGCCTTTGGAATATTACCTCCTATCTCTAAGCTCACTAAAGAACAGGCAATGTATTACTTCTTAAGCGGTTATACTGCAAAAGTTGCTGGAACTGAAAGAGGTATTACAAAGCCCGTTGCGACATTTAGTGCATGCTTTGGAGAGGCTTTTTTGCCTTTGCACCCAACTGTTTATGCCAAACTTCTTGGTGAAAAAATCGATAAACATGGTGTAAATGTCTTTTTAATTAATACTGGATGGACTGGTGGTCCATACGGAGTAGGGAAACGAATGAGCATTAAAGCAACCCGTACATGTATAAACGCTATTTTAGATGGCACTATAAATGATGAAAAATTTGAAATTTTCCCAGTTTTTGGACTACAGATTCCAACCAAGCTAGAAGGAGTCGACACGAAGCTGTTAAATCCTAGAAATACATGGGAAGATAAGAAGCGCTACGACAAAGAACGTGAGAAATTGGCTCAAATGTTTATCGATAATTTCCAAAAATATTTAGGTAAAGATGATAAATTTGACTATGTTGCAGCTGGACCGGTGATAGAGTAATGGCAAAGTTGTGGTCGGGTCGATTTTTAGACGAAAGTGCAGGATTGCTAGATGAATTTAACGCCTCTTTGCCATTTGATAAGCTTTTATATGAAGAGGATATTGATGGTTCAATCGCCCATGCAACAATGCTTGGAGCTCAAGGAATTATTACCCCAGAAGAGGCAAACATTTTAAAAGAGGGGCTCTTAAAAGTCAAATCTGAAATTGAGTCAGGAGAGTTTGAGTTTAACATTGAAGATGAAGATATTCATATGGCTGTTGAAAAGCGTTTAACTCAAATCGTAGGTGATGTTGGAGGTAAACTGCACACTGCCAGAAGCCGAAACGATCAAGTAGCTTTAGATTTTAGGCTTTATGTACTTAAATCCAATAAAAAAATTATCATGCTTTTGCAAAAACTTATCCAAACCCTTCTTGATTTAGCAAAACCCCATACCCAAACGCTTATGCCTGGAATGACTCACTTGCAGCATGCCCAGCCAATCAATTTTGCCTACCATCTGTGTGCTTATATGTCAATGTTTATGCGAGATTGCGAAAGGTTTCAATCATCTTTAAAACGAAACAATATCCTTCCTCTTGGATGCGCGGCATTAGCAGGCACTCCCCATCCAATTGATCGCCAAAAAACAGCAAAACTACTAGGTTTTGAAAAGGTAAGCATAAACTGTTTAGATACAGTCAGCGATAGGGATTTTGCATTAGAAATTCTTTTTAATATATCAGTGATGATGATGCATATCTCTAGGCTTTCAGAAGAGCTGATTTTGTGGTCAAGCTCTGAATTTGGATTTGTTACATTTAGTGATGCTTATTCTACTGGAAGTTCTATAATGCCGCAAAAAAAGAATCCTGATGTGCCAGAACTTTTAAGAGGAAAATCGGGAAGAACTTTTGGAAATTTAATTTCACTTCTAACTGTTTTAAAAGGCTTGCCGCTAGCTTACAACAAAGATATGCAAGAGGATAAAGAGGGTGTATTTGATAGTGTTCAAACCGCACTTATCTCTTTAAAGATTCTTAATGAATCGATGGCAACATTAACAATCAATCAAGACAAAATGGCTGCAGCATGTAAAGTTGGGCATTTAAGCGCAACAGATTTGGCAGATTATTTAGTTAAAGAGTGCAAAATACCTTTCCGACAAGCTCACCATATAACAGGACGAGCCGTTGCATTAGCAGAGCAGGAAGGTTGTGATTTATCAGAGCTTAGTGCGCAAAAGCTCCAATCAATTGATGAGCGGATTAAGCCAGATGTTGCAAAATATCTCTCCTTGGAGGCTAGCATGAATGCTCGCACCTCAGAAGGCGGCACATCATCAAAGCGCACCAAGGAGCAACTTGCGCAAATAGAGGCTTGGCTAAAGGAAGCCTAAAGGTTTCCTTTAGGATCTGCATCTGTAAAATGCCCCCAAGAGAGTTTTGCACCACCTAAAAGATGAAAGTGTAGATGAGGAACCTCTTGGCCTCCATTTTCACCATTATTTGTGATGAGGCGGTATCCAGTTTTATCCAAACCTAAGTGGGATGCAACTTCATGGATAAAGCTTGTCATTGCTCCCATTATAGATGGGTCTACTTCTTGGAAATTTTTTACATGTTTTTTTGGAATGATAAGAATGTGAATAGGTGCTTTTGGATTTATATCATGAAAGGCTAAAAACTGCTCATTTTCTAAGACTTTATTGCATGGTAACTCTCCCGCAACAATGCGTTCAAAAACGGTAGGTTCGCGCATAATGTAACTCCTTTAAAATTTAAGATAGTATACCACTCTTTGGTTTGCAAAGTTATTAATTTAAAGCTTTACATGTAAAGGTTAGCTTGGGTTGAAAATAGGTGAATTTTAACACGTTTATAATCAAAATTTTAATATAATCCGAAAAAAACATTACAAGGTTCTTCATTGAAAACTTATCAAAACGCAATCAAAGATTGTGAAAGCTTAGAATCTTTGGAAAAAATCCGTCTAGAGCTTTTTGGGAAAAAGGGTTACTTTGCCAAGGAGTTTGCTCGACTAAAAACTCTCAAAGGCCCTGAGAAAAAAGAGGCCGCTAGTGTAATTAATGCTAATAAAGAGTTGATGAGCAATCTTCTAGCAGAGAAAAAAGAGGTGCTTGAATTGGCTTATATGGATAAGGCAATGAAAGAGCAAAGCATTGATGTAAGCCTATATCAGCCATCTTCAACTCCTGGTGCGCTACATCCAGTTACAGAGACCATGAATTCAATTATCGACTACTTTGTTGGAATGAATTTTTCTGTTGAAGAGGGTCCTTTAGTTGAAGATGATTTTCACAATTTTGAGGCTTTAAATTTACCAAAACACCATCCTGCGCGGGATATGCAAGATACTTTCTATTTTGATGACGGGATGCTTTTGCGCACCCACACTTCACCTGTGCAGATTCGAACGATGCTCTCTCAAAAGCCGCCTATTCGCATGATTTGCCCAGGTGCAGTATTTAGAAGAGATTTTGATTTGACCCATACTCCAATGTTTCATCAGGTTGAAGGGCTTGTTGTTGAATCTGGCAAAAAAGTCTCCTTTGCTAACTTAAAATTTATTTTAGAAGACTTTTTAAAACATATGTTTGGGGATGTTACAGTTCGTTTTAGACCAAGCTTTTTCCCTTTTACAGAGCCAAGTGCCGAGGCAGATATTAGCTGTATTTTCTGTAAGGGTAAAGGCTGTAGAGTCTGTTCGCACACTGGATGGCTAGAGGTATTAGGATGCGGTGTTGTAGATGAGAATGTTTTTAAAGCAGTTGGTTACAAGGATGTAAGTGGATATGCTTTTGGATTAGGCGTAGAGCGTTTTGCAATGCTTTTGCACCAAATTCCTGATTTGCGTTCTTTGTTTGAAGGGGATATAAGATTATTGGAGCAATTTAAATGGTAGTAACGCGTGCATGGTTAAATGATTGGATTGATTTAAAAGATATTACTACATCAGATATTTGTAAGACATTAAATAGCATCGGTTTAGAAGTAGATGGCGTCAAAGAGGTTAGAATGCCACAAAATACTGTTGTTGGATATGTTAAAACAAAAAAACCTCATCCAGATGCCAAACGGCTTAGTGTTTGTGAAGTTGATGTTGGAAGTGAGGTTCTTAATATTGTTTGTGGAGCCTCTAATGTTGCTCAAGACCAATGGGTTCCAGTGGCTCTATCTGGTGCAGTCTTGCCAAATGGAATGAAGATTAAGCCAACAAATTTGCGCGGAGTTGAATCAAATGGCATGATTTGCTCTTCTACTGAGCTTGGAATGCCCAAAATCAATGATGGAATTATGCCCCTTGATGCAAGCCTTGGAACTTTGGAGTGTGGAAAACCGCTTAGTGAACTTTATGGTTTAGAAGATGATATTATTGAAATTGGATTAACTCCAAATAGAGGGGATTGTCTGAGTATTCGAGGGGTAGCAAGGGATTTAAGTGTAGTTTATAAAAGACCGCTCATTGAACACACAAAAGAGGTTGAAGAGGAGAATCTCTTAGGCATTGGACGGATTTTATCTTTACATGTAGAAGATAAAATTCAAAGCTCTTTTGTCTATAAAGCTTTTGAGCAAGACGCAATTAGTGATAATGTGCTTATGGAACTGCGCCTTGCGTGGGTTGAGGCAAGCTTTAATGGGCCAATTGAAAGGCTTATGGAATATGTTACATACTCAACTGGAGTTTTGATGCGCTCATACGATTATGAGTGCTTTACAAAAGAGGATGAAAAAGCGGTTGTAAAATTAAAAAAAGATTCCACAGGTCTTGATGGTGTTTATGGAATAGATAAGCGTTTATCTTATGTCGGTTTTTCTCAAGAGCCAGTTTGTCGTGCAGATAAAAACTCTTCAATAGTTATTGTCGAAGCAAGCTTTATTGAGCCAGAAATTATTGCATCTTTAGCTTCAAAAAATAAAAATTTAAAAAGCGATAGACACCTATATCGATCCAGCCGCGGCAGTGAAACTGAGCTTAGTTTGGGAATGGAGTATTTGTGGGAATTGCTAAGCGATCAAAAGGGTGTAAAACTCTATGCAGGTTCTCAGAAATTTATCCAAGAGCGCTCACCAAGGGTGATTGCTTTAGATATGGATGATTTAAGCGCAATGGTTGGCCAAGAGATTCCTAAAAATCAAGTTGTTGATATATTAAAACGTTTAGGTTTTGAGGTTTCAATCAAGGGTGAACAAGAGGTTATGCATGTAAGCGTTCCCTTTTTTAGACATGATGTTGTGGGCGTACAAGATGTTTGTGAAGAGGTGGTGCGCCTTGTGGGGATTGATAATATTGCATCAAAACCTATGGTTTTTGCTGAATATTCAAGGGTAAATAAGACTCTACAAAGATATAAGCACTACAATAAATTGCGCCAACGCGCTGCATCTGTGGGATTTTTTGAGAGCATCCATTATCTTTTTGACTCTAAAGAGAAGCAAGAAGCCTATGGAATTCATGGAATTTATAAAAAGCGTGAACTTTCCAATCCAATCTCATCTGATTTAAATACTTTGCGTTCAACTTTAGTACTGCATCTTTTAAATTCTGCTAGCAACAATATAAAACATGGGCGTAAAAGCGTTTTGCTTTTTGAGCTAGGAAAAGTTTTTGATAGAACGCGGGATGAAAAGACAAAACTGGGCCTTGTTGTAAGTGGAGAGATTGAGACTCCTTGTGTAAAAAATCATGGCAAACCGCCTGTGGTTGATTTTATCTCTTTTGCAACAAAGGTTGAGCATATAATTGGGCCTATGCGCCTTGAGGCCGCTTTGCCAAAAGATAAAATTACAAATCCTCATGAGTATGCTAAAGTATTTGTTAGAGACATTGAGGTTGGGTATATTGCCAGAGTCCACGCGGCAGTTGAAAAAGAGTTTGATCTACCAAGAACATATGTAGGACAAATTGACGTTGATGCACTTATGCAAGATCGAATATGTGCAAAACCCTACTCTAAATTCCCATTTTCAAGCCGCGATTTGAGCTTGTTGGTGCCAAAAGATATGAGCTATTATACTTTGCGAAGCACTATTGAATCAGCAAGTTTTCCTAATCTTAGCCGTTTTTATCCAATTGATCGTTTTGAGAGTGAATCCTTTGGCGATAAAGTTAGTTTGACACTAACATTTTTATTCCAACATCCAGATAGGACTTTAGAAGACAAAGAGGTTCAAGAATCAATCGATTTGATTCAAGAGCATCTTCAAAAAACATTAGGTATTAGCATTCGATGAGAACTTTACATGTAAAGCCCTTGGAATCTTTTGAGGCAAATCTTAATGGGATTGCTTCAGATAAGTCAATCTCCCACAGGGCTGCACTATTTTCTCTTTTGAGCGATAAGCCCTCATATATTAAAAACTATTTACAAGGTGAAGATACGCTCAATACTCTTAAGATTGTAAAATCATTAGGAGCAGCAATTTCGCATAGCGATCAAACACTTATTATTACTCCACCATCTAAAGTCCAAGAACCCCCTTGCATTTTAGATTGCGGCAATTCAGGAACTGCCATGCGGCTGCTCATGGGTTTTTTAGCTAGCAAGCCTGGTTTTTTTGTTTTGCATGGGGATGAGTATTTAGCAAAACGTCCAATGGCTAGGGTTGCAAATCCTTTAAGAAGCATAGGAGCTAAAATTGATGGGCGAGATGATGGTAATTTAGCTCCAATTGCCATTAGAGGTCAAAAACTGTCTGCATTTGAGTATGCAAGTCCGATTGCATCTGCACAAGTTAAAAGCGCCCTAATTTTAGCAGCACTCAATGCTACAAATGAGAGTTTAATAAGTGAGCCGGCTTTAAGCAGAGACCATACAGAAAGAATGCTTTTGGGCATGGGCGCTAAAATTACAAGAGACAATTTACATGTAAAGGTTGCTCCGTTAAAAACTCCGTTAAATCCCTTAAAAATTACAATTCCAGCAGACCCTTCTAGTGCATTCTTTTTTGCCGTTGCAGCAGCAATAATTCCAAAAAGCAAGATAGTATTAGAAAATGTACTGCTTAATAAGACGCGAATTGAAGCTTATGAAATTTTGCGAAAAATGGGAGCAAAAGTAACTTATATCAAAAAAAGCGACCAGTATGAACAAATAGGTGATATTGTAGTTGAGCATGGATTGTTGCAAGGTGTTGAGGTAAGTAGCAACATTGCTTGGCTTATCGATGAAATTCCAGCACTTGCAATTGCATTTGCTTGCGCTAAAGGAAAAAGCGTTGTTAAAAATGCAAAAGAGCTTCGAGTAAAAGAGAGTGATAGAATTGCAACAACAGTTTCAAACCTACAAAAATGTTCAATTGAGGCTCGTGAACTTGAAGATGGTTTTGAAGTAGTTGGAGGAACACTAAAGAGTGCAAAGGTTCAAAGCTATGGAGACCATCGAATCGCAATGAGCTTTGCCATTGCAGGATTAAAAAGTGGCATTGAGGTTTTAGATAGTGATTGCATTAGCACATCTTTTCCAAATTTTATAGAGCTTTTAGAAAAAATAGGTGCAAAAATTGAAAATAAAATTAGCAAGTAAATATGGCTTTTGCTTTGGCGTGAAGCGTGCAATCAAAATAGCCGAAAGTGAAAAAAATGCCTCAACCATTGGCCCGTTAATCCACAATAATGAAGAGATAGAGCGTTTGCGAAAACATTTTAATGTAGATACTTTAAGCAGTATTAGTGAAATTGATGGTATCAAAAAGGCAATTATTAGAACCCATGGTATCCCAAAGGAGGATTTAGCTACTCTTAAAACAAAGGGAATTGATATTATTGACGCAACATGCCCCTTTGTGACAAAGCCTCAAAAAATTTGTGAAAAAATGAGCCAAGAGGGGTATGATATTGTCATTTTTGGAGACAAAAACCACCCTGAAGTAAAAGGGGTAAAAAGTTATGCTAAAGAGCCTGTGTATGTAGTTTTACATGTAGAAGAGCTGGAAAAATTACGATTGGGTAAAAAAGTAGCAGTTGTTTCTCAAACTACAAGAAAAGTTGAAGAGTTTATGAAAATTGTCAGTGCACTTGTAGCTCGCCACAAAGAGGTGCGAGTTTTTAATACAATCTGCAATGCAACCTTTGAAAACCAAGATGCCACTAGAGCCCTCTCAAAAGAGGCTGATGTTATGGTTGTAATCGGGGGTAAAAACTCATCAAATACAAAGCAGCTTTTAAATATTGCAAAAGAGTTTTGTGAAGATAGCTATCTTATTGAGAGTGAAAGAGAGTTGGATAATAAGTGGTTTATTGGGAAAAAACTGTGTGGAATTAGCGCTGGAGCTTCTACTCCAGATTGGATAATTAACAAAGTTATTGAAAAAATAAGTAAAATTAAAGTATAATAGGCAACTTTTCGTCTGTTTTTCGGAATCATACGTAAAAGGTCCCAGAATATCGACATTTGTTGATGTTCAAATTCAAATATACAAAGGATGGAGATGGCTGAGGTGAACACTAATGTTCAAACAGAAGCGGTAAATGAGCATGAGGAGATGATGGAAGAGGCAGATTTTGCCGCAATGCTAGAGGAGTCTTTTAAAGAGACTGAAAAAGATAACTATGTTGATGGTGTAATTGTTGAAATCAAAGACGATTCTGTACTTGTTGATGTTGGCAAAAAATCTGAGGGAAGATTGAATCTTTCTGAAATTTTAGATGCCGATGGAAAGCCAGCTTATAAAGTTGGTGACAAGATTAAAGTCGTCGTGACAGGTTTTCGCAATGAGCGCCCAATGGTTTCTCACAAAAAAGCCTTGCGAAAAGAGAAAGTAAAATCTTTTATTAAAGAGTACTCAGAAAGTGACGAAGATGTTATAGTTGAGGCTAAAGTTGTGGGTAAAAATCGTGGAGGTTTTATAGCTGAAAATGCAGATGGTGTTGAATTTTTTCTCCCACGATCACAGGCTGCAGTACGTGACCCACAAAGTCTTGTTGGCAAACAGATTAAAGCTCGTATTTTAAAAATCGATGCTGATAATGAATCCATTATCATCTCTCGCAAAAAACTGCTTGATGAAGAGCGCAAGCGACGTAAAGATTTAGTTCAAGAGTTGATGGAAAATGATGAAGTAGTTGAGGGTGTAATTAAAAAAATCACAACCTATGGCATGTTTGTAGATGTGGGTGGGGTTGATGGATTGGTTCATTATAGTGAAATTAGCTATAAAGGCCCAGTTAATCCAAGCACACTTTACAATGAGGGCGATAAGGTTCCAGTAAAAGCCATTAGTTATGATAAAGAGAAACGTCATCTTTCTTTATCAATCAAAGCTGCAATGCCAGATCCTTGGGATGAGATTAAAGATGCCCTTGAAGTTGGAGATGCAATTCAAGTTACAGTTAGCAATATTGAGCCTTATGGAGCCTTTGTTGACTTGGGTAATGATATTGAGGGATTTTTACACATTTCAGAAATCTCTTGGGATAAAAATATCAAACATCCAAAAGATCATATCCAAGAGGGTCAGGTTATAAATGTTGAGGTTATTGAGATAAGTGCTGAAGATAGACGTCTTAGAGTTTCACTTAAAAATCTTCTTCCAAAACCTTTTGAAGAGTTTAGTTCGCAATATAAAACTGGCGATGTAACAAAGGGTATTGTTACAACAATCACAAACTTTGGTGCATTTGTCAAAATCGGTTCTGTTGAAGGATTGCTTCACAATGAAGATGCCTCTTGGAATCGCAATGAAAAGTGTAAAGATCTCTTTAAAACCGGCGATGAGGTTGAGGTTAAAATTGTAAAAATCGATTATGATGCTGAAAAGATTTCTTTGAGTCGAAAAGAGTTGCAAGAGAGTCCAATCCAAGTTTATGCAAAAAGCCACCAGTCAGGAGATATTGTAACTGGCAAGATAAGAGATATTAAAGATTTTGGTGTTTTTGTTGAGCTTGAAGATGGAGTTGATGCGCTCATTCGCAAGGAAGATTTGGGTTCAATGAATCCTGAAGAGCTCAAAGTTGGTGATGATATAGAGGCTGCAATTGCCTTTATTGACGAAAAGAAAAATCGAATTCGTCTCTCTGTTCGTCGTCTCTCTAAAATGAAAGAGCGTGAAGTGCTTAATGAAATCAATAAAGAAGAGAAGATGACCTTAGGAGATATTTTAAAAGATCAACTTCCTGGTTAATGCGTAAATATATCCTAGCAACCTCTTTTGTCATATTGGCACTTATGGTGGTTGGTGTTTTAGGTTGGATGGTTCAGAGTGGACAAAATGCAAACCAACCTGCAATAGGATATGATAAATCCGAAAAACAGCCTGCTTTAACCCAAAAAGCAGGGGAGACTTGGGTGAGTAAAAA
>DDHL01000016.1:16183-16708 GCA_002352945.1 Campylobacteraceae bacterium UBA1877
GGGAGACTTGGGTGAGTAAAATGGCCCAAGTCTCTACACGGGAATACCATTTTCCTGTGAATGAACTCTTTATCAAACTCCAGCCCCAACAGGCTAAGCCTATAAAAAAACAGGTTTACCAATTAGTCATTGAACAAAGTGATAAATATTCACAATTTTGCATTGTTCAAACCCTAAATTCATTTTCATTTCCTTTTACGCTCATTCGTGATAAGGCTGAAAATAGAATCTATGTACAAGCGCAAAATCCACAAAATTTAAATGCTGTTGTTGAAAAATTAAAAGAGTACTCTATTGAATCTAGTGTAAAAGAGGCATGGTTATGAAAAAAGTTATAGTTTGTGATGCGATCCATCCAAAAGGTTTTGAGGTTTTGGCTCGTGAAGGTATTGAGGTTATTGATGCTGTAAAATTGCCAAAAGATGAGCTTCTTAAAGTAATGCCACAAGCAAGCGTAGCAATTACACGAAGTTCAACTACAGTTGATGAGAAGTTTTTAAATGCTTCGCCAAATTTAAAAGCAAT
>DDHL01000016.1:16923-20181 GCA_002352945.1 Campylobacteraceae bacterium UBA1877
AAATTTAAAAGCAATTGTTCGAGCAGGGGTTGGTGTTGATAATGTGGATTTGGATGCATGTTCAAAGCGAGGCATTATAGCAATGAATGTTCCAACTGCTAATACCATTGCAGCGGTTGAGCTTACAATGGCTCATCTACTTGCATCGGCTCGTAGTTTGCCTCAAGCTCATAACCATCTTAAACTTGAGCGCATATGGAAGCGTGAGAAGTGGTATGGAATAGAGCTTTTTGGTAAAAAACTAGGAGTTATTGGTTTTGGAAATATTGGAAGCAGAGTAGCAGCAAGGGCAAAAGCTTTTGAGATGGATATAGTAGCTTATGACCCATATATTGCTCCATCTAAAGTTACCGATTTGGGGATGGAATACACTGAGGATTTTAATAGAATTTTAGAGTGTGATTTTATCACGATACATACCCCTAAAAACAAAGAGACAATAGGTATTATTGGTGCTGATGAGATTGCAAAAATGAAAGATGGGGTCCGCCTTATAAATGTTGCAAGGGGAGGGCTTTATGATGAAACTGCTCTTATTGAAGGTTTAAAAAGCGGCAAAATTGCCTATGCTGGCATTGATGTATTCTCTTATGAGCCTGCAACAGACCATCCGCTATTAGAGATTGAAAATGTTTGCGTAACTCCCCACCTTGGCGCAAATACCATTGAATCGCAGCAAAAAATTGCAATACAGGCTGCAGAGCAGGCGATTGCTGCACTTCGAGGCACAAGCTATCCAAATGCTCTTAATTTACCATTTCGCCCAGAAGAGATTCCAGTTTTTGTAACGCCTTATGTTGAGCTCATTCAAAAGATGGCTTACATGGCTGCACAAATTAATAAAAATCCAATTACATCCGTTAAGCTATATGCCGAAGGTGATGTAGGTAAGTATATAAACTCAATGCTCTCTTTTGCTCTTGTGGGAGCTTTTAAAGAGTCACTTGGAGAGAATATTAACTATGTAAATGCTCCTTTTATTGCAAAAGAGAGGGGTGTAAAAACCGATGTGATTGTAGAGCCAAAGAGCGGTTATGACAATAAAGTAACTGTTAAAATTGCAACCAGCAAGGGTTTAACATCAATTAGCGGAACGGTTTTTGGCGAAAGTGAGCAGCGAATAGTAAATATTAATGGATTTAAGACTGACTTTAAGCCAAAAGGAAAGATGATTGTCTTTAAAAACCAGGATGTTCCTGGCGTAATCAAAGATATCAGTTCAATTTTAATGGAGCATAATGTCAATATTGCTGATTTTAGATTGGGAAGAGATGAGCACGGAATGGCGCTTGCTGTTATTTTGGTTGATGAGGCAATAAATAGAGATATTCTAGCCTCTTTAAACGCACTGCCCACATGCGTATGGGCCGAGTACGCTGTATTGTAGACTTATAGCATGCTTTGGCGTTTTCGCCGGAGCATGCTAGCAAACTTTGGCCAGCATTCACAAAACCTTCTTGCCAGTGATTTATACATAGATCGACGCTCTTGCAAACATAAAAAAATCTCCTCTAAAGCCTCTTTCTCTTTTGTTGATACGTTGGTCACTGACTATCCTTTTTGATTTTGTTTTATCCGCTTTACTACTCGAACTATATCTTCATCTTCTAAATGACCTAGCATTTTAAAGATTGCATTAATTGCAAGAGGCTCACTATTGCCAAGGCGCCACTCTTGATATGTACGCATTGAGATTCCTAAAATTTCAGCCATCTCTTTATGGGAGATTCTTTTACCAAAATTTTGTGCTTCAACACTTGAGTGTAAAAGATTAATGATATCTTTAGTGGTCATTATAGTCGCCTAAACTTGTATAATATACATTTTAACAATATTTTAATTCAAAAAAACTGTGTAATTCTAACTTTATTTTAATAAAATAGATATTAAATTGTAAATAAATCATGTAAAAAGTGGTTATATATACAATTTAATGTATAAATAATCAAAAATAGTAGATGTTAAAACATTTAAATTGCAATAAATATCTATATTTACTTATAATAACTCTTTACATGTAAAGAGGTAAATGCTGTTTTTTAAAAGAGTTAAAAAAATCAAGAAGCCTATTATTTAAAATTGGCTATACTTGCAAAAAAATTTTTAGGAGCACAAATGGCAACGTACTCTATGGGTGATTTAAAAAAGGGTTTAAAAATTGAACTCGGCGGCATTCCTTATAAGATTGTAGAATATCAACACGTTAAACCAGGGAAGGGCGCAGCGTTTGTACGGGTTAAAATTAAATCTTATATTAATGGCAAAGTGATTGAAAAAACTTTCCATGCTGGAGATAAATGCGAGCAGCCAAACTTAGTTCAAAAACAGATGCAATATTTATACGATGATGGTGAAATGCTTCAGTTTATGGATACAGACACATATGAGCAAATTGGCGTAAGCCATGAAGCTGCTGGTGATTCGACTAAATGGTTGGTAGATGGAATGATGGTAGAGATTCTTTTTCATAATGGAAAACCAATTGATGTTGAGGTTCCACAAACTGTTGAATTAAAGATTGTAGAAACTCCACCAAACTTTAAAGGTGACTCTCAAGGAGGCAAAAAGCCAGCAACTCTTGAAAGTGGAGCTGTTGTACAAATTCCATTTCATGTACTCGAAGGTGAAGTTATAAAAGTTGATACAGTAAGGGGAGAGTATTTAGAACGGGTTAAGTAAGCTTTTACATGTAAGGATTTTTCCTTACATGTAAAGATTTAAGATAGATGCTTTGTAATTAAAGCTGTAAGTTCTCCTGGCTCTGGAAAACGACTTAGTTGGCTAGGGTCCCCTTCTTTTTTTGAGAAAATCCGCTCGCCATCCACATGGACATCAAATATACCCCCGGTTGAAGGTATAAGCTCTACTGTTACATCTTTAAAAGCACTCTTAATCTCCTCTTCCGCACGGGAAGCTCTAGGCAAGTAGTTTCAAACGGTGCAATAAGTTATTGTTACATGCATTTTTGCTCCTTAAAAAAACATTTAAACATAAGACATTGTAGCATACAAGCTTTGAACTTGTTATAATAGAATTACAATAATTACAAAAAGGAGAGTTAATGCAACCTTCAGTATTAGTTCCATTGGCTGATGGCTTTGAAGAGATAGAGGCAATAACTGTTATAGATGTTTTAAGAAGGGCAGACATTAACGTTGTAGTTGCTGGAGTGAAGAAAAAAAATGTCCAAGGGGCTCATGGAGTAAAAGTAATTGCCCAAGTCCAGTTGGAAGAAGTTGATAAAAACAGCCTTGATAT
>DDHL01000016.1:20427-25477 GCA_002352945.1 Campylobacteraceae bacterium UBA1877
TAAAAACAGCCTTGATATGGTTGTTTTGCCAGGCGGAATGCCAGGGGCCGAGAATTTGTTAAAAAATGAGACCTTGCGTTTGATTATTCAAGATTTAGACAAAAAAGATAAGCCAATTGGCGCCATATGCGCCGCTCCTTGGGTGCTATCAAGCTTTGGAGTTTTAAAAGAACACTTTACTTGCTACCCATCTTTTGAAAAGCGTATTGAAAAAGGAGAGTACCATAAAGATAAAAATGTAGTAAGTGACAAAAATGTCTTTACTGCAAGTGGGCCTGGAACGGCTATGGAGTTTGCTTTAGCAGTTGTGGAAGCATTGCGCGGCAAGGAGATTTATGAGAAGGTAAAAAAAGAGCTACTATTTAAATAGATACGCAAGGTGTAAGATGCTTTTGAAAAGTTTTGTTATTTCGCGAGAGGATTGGCTACCAAAAGAGGCCACAATCTCTCAAGCGATAGAGAAGATGAATAGTAACAATTTACGCTACGTCGTTCTTGTAGATGGTAAAAAACCAATCTCCATTGTAACTGAGCGGGATATTTTGCATGCTATTTTTGGTCATCTTTTAAATCCAAAACAGCAAGCAAAGGCTATTGGTGCAAAAAGTCTCATCAAAGCAAATAAAGAAAGAACGATCGATTATGCACTAGGTTTGATGCTAGATTACGGTTTAAGACGCTTAGTTGTAATTGACAATGATGGCAAATATTTTGGAGTTATTGAGCAAGAGGAGATTATACACCACTTTGAATCTGAAGCTTTTCGCAGCCAAACAAAACTGTATGACCTTTTACAATCTGCATCAATTGCAAAAACTATCGATGAAGATGCCCAAATTAAAGAGGCAATCGCGGTTATGGTTGAAAATAAAATCGGCTCAATCTTGGTTTGCAAAAAGAATCAGCCATTTGGGATTATAACCGAAAGCGATATTTTGCGCCACTCTTTTGATGCAAATTTAAAAGAGTTTACATGTAAACAGTTGGCCCAAAAGCCACTTATTCATTTCAATATTTCTCAAACCGTAGAGGATGTTTTAAAAAAGACTAAAGAGATGGGAATTCGCAGGATTGCGGTTTATGATGAGCAAAACGATAATTATATGATAATTACGACTCGGGATATTTTGCGCAATCTGCAAGGCAATTACAGCCTCTTTTTGGAAAAAAAGATATATGCAAGTAGGCTACTTTTTGATCAAATGAGCGATATAATGATTGAAGTTTTAAGCCTAGATAGCGGATATATTGTGGGCTGGGCAAACCAGGCTGCAAAAGATACTTTTAATATTAGTGTTGATGATAGTATAGATCAATACTTGCCTCATGAACTGTGGGAAAAGACTATTAAAGCATTTAATGACGGTAAAACCAGTGTAGAAGAGGTGGTAAATCTTCAGCAAAAAGCCTATCGATACAATGCAACAAAAACTGATGTATTAGGAACGGAAGTTATAAAGCTTCTTTTAAGTGATATTAGCTCAATCTATCAGCTTAATTTAATGTTAAGTGATGAGTTAGCCCATAAACAAAATCTATACAAAGAGACCTTTAATCAAACGGTAATTGGAATAGGCTATATCGACCCAGACGGGACAATTTTAGGCGTAAATCCCTATATTACAGAGTGTTTGGGCTATACAAAAGAGGAGTTGGTTGGAAGAAATGTTTTAGATTTTGCCCATCCAGATGATAAGGCGATTGATCTTCGTGCATTAGAGGATTTTTGCCAGGAAAAAGGGCGTATATCTGATAGTTTTCAAAGAAGGTATCGTAAAAAATCTGGGGAGTGGATTTGGGTAGAGATTCATTTAAGTGCCTATTGTGATAAAGATGGAAAGTTAGACCATATTGTTGGATTTATGCAAGATGTAACTGAGCGCAAGATGACTGAGGAGGCATTAAACTCTCAACAAAAACTTATCTCGACAGTTGTTAATTCAGTAGAGGATTTAATCTTTTATAAAGATACAGATGGTTTTTATCTTGGAGGAAATGAGGCGTGGTTAAAAGCTGTTGGTCTTTCGTTAAATAAAGTTATGGGAAAAAGAGATGAAGATCTTTTCCCTCCTAAAATTGCTAAAGTTTTGAAAAAAAATGATAAGAAAGTTTTTGAAACTCAAAAAGCCTCTGTTTTTATTGAAGAGGCTTTGTATGAAAATAAAGAAACAAAAATTTTTGAAACCCATAAATCGCCTCTAATTGATGAAAATGGAAATGTTGCTGGTTTGGTTGGAATTGCCCATGATGTGACACAAAGACGAGAGGAAGAAAAGCGCCAAAGGCTCGCCCAAAGCGTCTTTGATAATACCATAGAAGGTATTATGGTAACAGATAGCAACAAGATTATAACCTCTGTTAATCCAGCTTTTACTACAATTACAGGCTATAGCTTAAATGAGACTATTGGCAAACGCCCTAGCATGCTCTCTTCAAATAAACATGATAAAAATTTTTATAAAAAGATGTGGAAAAAAATTGATAAAACCGGCTCTTGGCAGGGTGAAATTTGGAATAAGAGAAAAGATGGAGAGCTTTATCCTGAACTTTTAACTATCTCTAAAATTGTAGATGAAGATCAAAATGTAATAAATTATATTGGAGTTTTTTCAGATATCTCTTTGATGAAACATACTCAAGAAAAGCTTGAGTATATCGCACACCACGACCCATTAACTATGCTTCCAAATCGATTGCTTTTAGAAGCCAGGCTTGAACATAGCATTGAGTGGGCAAAACAAGAAAACTTTAAAATCGCAGTGCTCTTTTTAGATTTGGATCACTTCAAAGAGATAAATGATGCCTTTGGTCACTCTATGGGAGATGAGGTTCTAATCAAGGTTGCAAGACGTTTAAAGGGCTTATTGAAAGAAAAAGATACTATTGCACGCATCGGTGGGGATGAATTTATCATAATGGTCGAGCATTGTGATGATTTAATCTCTTTAGAAAAGACAATTCAAAATATTTTAAATCTATTTGAAAAGCCAATAAGGGCAAAGGATCACTCTTTTAAGCTTACATGTAGCATTGGAGTCTCTTTGTATCCAAATGATGGTCAAGATATGGAAACTCTTATTAAAAATGCAGATGCTGCAATGTACCAGGCTAAAGAGTCTGGCCGCAATATGTACACCTTTTATACAAGCGAAATCACCCACACGCTTTTTGAAAAGATGTTGATGGAAAACGAGTTAAGAAGGGCTATTAAATCGGGTGAATTTATTTTGCACTACCAGCCACAAGTTGATATGCGAAACAAAAAAGTTGTGGGTGTAGAGGCTTTAGCAAGATGGGATCATCCTGGAATGGGCATTATAATGCCAGATAAGTTTATTCCCCTTGCTGAAAGCTCAAGGCTCATTGTCCCAATAGGAAGAAGCTTGCTTTATCAAGCATGCAAACAAGCTAAAAAGTGGGTTGATACACGAAAGTGTCAAAAAGGTTGGAGAATGGCAGTTAATATTTCGGCAGTTCAAATGGTACATGATGACCTTTTTAGTGTGATTATAGAGGCTACTAAAAAAGCCAAGCTAGATCCATCCTATTTAGAGTTAGAGCTGACCGAAACTTATATTATGGATAACCCAAAAGAGTCTAGGAAGTTGATGCAAAAATTAAAAACTCTAGGATTAACCCTTGCAATTGATGACTTTGGGATAGGCTATTCATCCTTGAGCTATCTTAAGCAGTTTCCAATCGATCGCATTAAAATCGATCGCTCCTTTGTAAGAGATATTCCAGAGGATAATGACGATATGGCAATTACAAAGGCTATATTAGCTCTTGGTAAAAGTTTGGGATTAGAAGTTATAGCAGAGGGTGTTGAAAATGAGGTTCAAAAATCTTTCTTGATTGAGCAAGGATGCTATTTTGCCCAAGGATACCTCTATTCGCCACCAGATGAAGCTAAAGAAATTGAAAAAAAAGATTCTCTCTTTTTTGGGGAGGTTGAGAATGATTGATATCAGCACACCGGCTCTGCTTTTTCCAGCAGTCTCATTGCTCTTGCTAGCTTATACAAATCGGTTTTTAGCCACAGCTCAGCTCATACGCCTTCTATCCTCTCAAGGAAAAAAGAGCGATGTGTTAAATCAAATCTCCAACTTAAAGTGGAGGTTGGAATTGACAAGGTGGATGCAGTTTTTTGGTGTGGTTTCTCTTTTGTTATGTACCCTTTCAATGGCATCTTTATTTTTAGAGTTTAATGATATTGGAGAAAAAATTTTTGGAATCAGCCTTATTGCAATGTGCGCTTCCTTGATTCTTTCACTATGGGAGCTTACAATATCAACGAGGGCTCTAAACATGGAATTAGAAGCCATGAATCATCGTGCAAAGTAGCCTTGAGCTATAAATAACCATACACTCTTACGCAAAATTTATTTTTTTGCACTATAATGAATCTATTATTTTGGCAGGAGTTGATAGAAAAATGAATGTTTTTACATATGGTTCTTTGATGTTTGAAAAAGTTTGGAAACAGGTAGTTTTGGGAGATTATAAAAGTTCTACGGGAACGCTTCACGGATATCGTCGAAGATGTATTAAAAATGAAACCTATCCAGTTGCATTTGAGGGTAACTGTTTTGAGCGTATTTGGGGACGGGTTTATTTTGATATTACCCCTCAAGATTTACAAAGGCTTGATGCTTTTGAAGGCGAACAGTATGAACGTCTTAGTAAGGATATTGTATTAGATGATGGAAAAAGTATAAAAGCAGATGTGTATATATTAAAAGAGGAGTATTATGACCAGATTGAGGATACTCCATGGGATGTGGAGTGGTTTGAGCACGTTGGCATAGAGCAGTTTATTGAAAAATATAAGGGCTTTAACGAAGTTAAATAAGGTTAAAGATGGAAGATTTTGGTAATCAAAAAAAGATTGCAGTTTTAATTGATGCTGATAATGCGCAGATGAGTAAGCTTGGTTTAATTTTAAGCGAACTTTCATCCCATGGTCACATTATTGTCAAGCGTGCCTATGGAGATTGGTCAAGCAGATACCTTAAAAATTGGAGGGACTCTTTAAATGAGTTAGCAATCG
>DDHL01000016.1:25660-28872 GCA_002352945.1 Campylobacteraceae bacterium UBA1877
GGCCCGCAACTGAGTGGCTGGATCGAAAAGCTCCACGCCAACGCCATTCGGCCAGTTCAGCAATTTGCCTACACAACTGGCAAAAATGCAACAGATGCCTCTATGATTATAGATGCAATGGATCTTTTATACACGCAAAAATTTGATGCATTTGCTCTTGTTTCAAGCGACAGTGATTTTACAAAACTAGCTTCACGCCTAAAAGAGTCAGAAATTTATGTATTTGGGGTTGGCGAGAGAAAGACTCCAGCTTCTTTTCGCAATGCCTGTGATGATTTTATCTTTACAGAAAATCTTAAAAGCGAAGAGGAATTGGCAAAAGAGTCTAAAGAGAACACCTATGATGAAACATTAAGCGAAGCGGCAAATTTAATGCACCAAGCATGGCTTAAACATCAAGATGAAGAGGGGTGGGTAAATGTTTCAGTAGCTAGTCAAATGCTAAAAAGAATGCACCCAGATTTTGACCCAAGAAATTATGGGGTTTCAAAAATGAGTGCTTTGCTTGAACTTTTAAAAGATTATCTTGAAGTTAGAAAAATCCCCGGAAAAGGTACAGCAACCTTGATTGAATATAGGCCAATTGCTCAAAAATAGACTCATTTGCATCTAAAACTTTCTATTTTGGTAGGAATAAGAAACAAGACTATAAAGCAACTCTTACAAATTCATAAAAACATTGTTTTTTTTATAAAAAAAAGGGTATGATTTGAATGCTAGCGTAAGGCTAGGAAATTTTCTAAGGATATGTGAGCCGTGAATATTTATGTCGGTAACTTGTCATATCAAATGACAGAGGAAGAGCTTGAGGCGACGTTTGCACCTTATGGTGTGGTCAAAAGTGCAAAGATCATTACAGATCGAGAAAACAATAACAGATCAAAAGGTTTTGGTTTTGTAGAGATGGAGAGCCAAGAGGCTGGAAACGAAGCCATCAAGCAGCTTAATGGCAAAGAGGTTTGTGGGCGTCAATTGCGCGTAAATGAAGCTCGTCCCCGCGAGCAGCGACCACCGCGCTACTAAACACTCACTTGACCACTAAAGTTAGTGGTCAATCGCTTTTTCATGCTTTATGCAAGATTTGCTCCAACTCCTAGCGGGTTTTTACATGAGGGAAATGCCTTAAATTTTATCTTTACATGGCTTTATGCACGCAAATATGGCGCAAAAATAGGATTGAGAATCGATGATTTAGATCCTTTTAGATGCAAAGATAAGTATGTAAGCTACATTTTCAAAGCTCTTGAATGGCTCAATCTGACTTGGGATGAGCCGCCTTTTAGTGCGCAAGAGTTTTATAACTTTTTTTCATACGAGTCAAAAAGGCAAAGGTATGAAAAATTTCTTTTACATGTAAAAGCTCTAAAATCAACTTATGTATGCTCATGTTCACGAAAGCAGCTTCAAAATTCAAGCTGTACATGTAAAGATAAAAATATCCCCCTAGTGCAAAATAAAAGTGCTTTAAAGCTTAATCTAAAAGCTTTTAAAGATGAAGTTTTATTTGATGTTAACTGTGCAAATTTAGCTGATCCAGTATTGTGGCGAAAAGAGGGTGTTCCTGCTTACCAGCTTGCATCACTATGTGATGATAGCCTAAAAGCCCCATGTTTGCTTGTTCGTGGCGATGATTTGCGTGAGTCTTCGGCTATTCAAATGCTTTTAGCAAAGACATTAAATTTAAAGCCCTTTTGTGACTCTATTTTTATCCATCATCCCTTAATTGCTGATAAGAGTGGAAAAAAACTATCAAAAAGCCATCTAGCACCGCCGCTAGATTTTAGCAAAACTCCCCAATTTTTATATGTAAAAGCTTCAAAAATGTTAGGGCTTGAGCCTTGTTATGATTTAGACTCTTTGCTTGAAGCCTTTGGCAAAAAAGAGAGTTTTTTTGGCTCTAATACTGGTGGAGAAAAGTAGTATCCTTGAAAATAATCAACCCCAAGCTCACGGGCTTTTAAAAAGACACTCTCATTATGGACAAATTCTGCAACTGTATGGATTTTAAGTCTTTTACATAAAGTGCAAATTGATTTGACAACGGCAATAGAGTTAAGATTGGTATCTAAGTCTTTAATGAGCGAGCCATCGATTTTAATAATCTCTGGTTTTAGTGATGAAATGTAGTGAAAATTAGAAAAGCCACTTCCAAAATCATCCAGGGCTAGTTTTACTCCAAGCTCGCGGAAATCTTTAACAAAATCACTAATTAAGTCATAATTTTTAATATCTTCAGTCTCAATAATTTCAAAAGTAAGCAAGCTTCCAAGCCCCGTTTTAGAAATTTTTTCAAGCAAAGAGCTTTTTAAATCAAAATTTAAAACATCAAGATATGATATATTAATACTTATTGGAATGTTATATTTCTCAATGGCTTCTAGAGATTTAAAAATTGTCATAGATGAGATAATAGGATACTGTTTTATCCTTTTTGAGAGGGATAAAAATTGTGCCGGTGAAAAGTACTGAATAACTCCTTGGTCGCTAAAAAGTTTTAGGCGCATAAGTGCTTCATAGTAAGCGACACTGCCTTGAACGTTTACAATAGGTTGAAAAAAGGGCATAAAGCTTTTTTGTTCAATGCCCAAATGGATTTTTCCAATCCAAAAACGGTTCTCCTCTAAAAGCTTTTTTTCATCCATCGTTTCATCATAAATTTTAACTTGCGACTGCTCTTTTTTTGCTCTGTATAGTGCGATGCTTGCCTTTTCCAATGGGTTTTGTAAGTTAGAACATATGCCGCCGCTTACAGAAAGTTTTACCTGTTTTTGGTTTGATTTTATAAAAAAAGTGCTGCTGCTAATTTTTTTGCAAATTTCAGTTACTGTTTTTGCAAACTCCTTTACATGTAAATCTTTTTTACATGTAAAAAAGACAAACTCATCTCCTCCGATTCGATAGAGTTTATACCCATACTCTTTGGCAAATCTTTGTAAAAAATTGGCTAAACTAACAAGGCTTTCATTGCCAGCTCCAATTCCATAAACTTCATTTATAGTGCGAAAACCATTGATATTTAAAATTCCAATAGTTGGGTTTGGGCAGTTGATAATTTGAGTAGTTAAGGCAAAACGGTTTGGAAGCTGGGTGAGAGAGTCGATTTTTAATTGGGTTTCAAGGTTGCGATAGAGGCGAATCAGGTGGCCAAAAGTCAAAATCAAAACGACTATAAAAAGAGCACCAAAGCCAAAAGAGACCAGCCACTCTAAAAG
>DDHL01000095.1:0-7677 GCA_002352945.1 Campylobacteraceae bacterium UBA1877
AAATTATTTTACACTACCTATTTTTATCTAAAATCATATATCCTAAATTGGAGTGATTAAAGTAAAGATTTAACCTTTTTAGAGCCTTTTCAAGTACTCTTTTTTCCTCTCTAGATATGCAAACCAAGCTCATGCATTCATCTTGCTTTGATGCCATAGTATCAATTTCAATCTCTTTATTTTGAAGATTTTTAAATTTGTGAACAAAATTACCACGCTTTTTATTTGTCATAAATTCACGCATGAAAGCACTACTTTGACCCACTATTTCATAAAAATTGTACTTTGTAGCATCTATTTTTGAAATTCCAAGGAGCCTTGCAAACTTTTCATTTGCTTGTAAAATCCCTCCATTTTGGTCTATTTTTCCAATTCCAGCTGCAACTTGTTCAAATAGGGCTTCAGTGCTAGCCTTTTGGATAGCTAAATCATCATAAAGCAGCTGAGCTTTTCTCTTTTGCTCCCAAACGTAGTGGCCAAAAAATGCAAATAATCCAATAAAAAGCACGGCAAGCAAAAAGTATGATTGATAAAAAGTTTCAATTGAGTTTAACTCATCATTTGAAGCTATCTTAATTACATATGTAGCGCCTTTGAAATTTTGTATAGAAATTGGAAAAGCAATAAATAAATATGGCTTTTTTTCGTGCTCAAATATAAATCCATATGATTTTTCATTTTTTATAGCTTCATCTAATTCTTGAATGATTTTGGCTGGCAAAAGATTAAAGTCGATATTTGCACTCTTAAAAGCATCCTTAAATAGACCTATTTGAAAGTCTTCCAACTCTTTAAACTCTTTTTGAGGGATGTAAATATCATAAAATCCTTCATTAAAATTTTCTAGAGCATATAAAAGGTTTAAAAGCGGTATTGAAAATTCAACTTGCTCAATCCCATCAAAATCTTTTAAAAAAAAGGTATTTTTTAAGACTAAAGCACCCTTTTCAACTTCAAATTGCTGTAAAAAGTTTTGATAAATTCTTAAATCACTATTGCTATTTTTATCTATACTAACCTCTAAACTATCTTGGGGGTTTTTTAGATGCAGCTTAATAAGATTAATATGCAACCTTTGTAAAATGCTTTGTAAATTGAGTGATAAAATTTTTTTAGACTCGTGGTTTTTGGAACCAATAAAAGGGTGTGATTTGAAAAAATCACTTGCCAAAAGAATAAGGCCCGTTTTGCTTAAATCAAAGCTATGGTTTTTTATAGCTTCAATTTGTTTTGAAAAATCTTCAACTTCACAGGCAATAAGCCTATTTGTTTGCTCTGTACGAAGATAGTTTAAAAAAAAGTAGGTACTGCTTGCAAGAAGAACAAATACAATAAAAGCAACCCGCAAAGGAGAAGCTATTTTCACAATACCTCTTTAATCTTTTTCTCTAAATCATTTAATGATGAAAAAGGCTTCATTACGTAATGAACTGCACCCTCTCTGTGGGATTTTAAAACCTTATCTAAAGTTGAATAGGCTGTCATCATAACCACCTTTATGCCCGTGCACTTCTTTTGGAGTTTTGCTAATAAATCAAGCCCATTCATCTGGGGCATCATAATGTCTAAAAGTACCACATCATAGCTTTCATTGATACTCTCAAGTGCATTGATTGGATTTGAGAATAAATGGGTTTCATAGCCTCCAACTTTATGAAGGTATTTTTAAATCACATCTAAAATCTCTTTCTCATCATCAACGATTGCTACTTTGACTGCCATTGCTTATTCCTTTTTATCAAATAACTGTTTTTTTGCTTCAAGCATAATATCATTAGACTTCTCTTCTACCATCTTATCTAATAAATTGAAGACTTCCTTGCTAGCCTCTTCAATCTTTGTTACCATCTCTTCGATTTGAGTTTTTGAGCAGATTGTTTTACTGCTACCGCACTCTTTTGCTAGACGGTTTGCTTGTTCGTGCACAATTGAGTGAGGCCTATTTAATTTCGAATAAGAAGATGTTTTTGAAAACTCTTCTTTGCCAATACCCTTTTCATACCACTGACCCAACCTGCACTCATGGTGACTAACCTCTTTAAACTCATTTGGTTCACCAAAAAGGAGTGCATAAAGATTATTTTTATAAGTAACATGATCGATTTTTGCTAAAGATGCAAAGATTTTATCACTAATGTACTCAACCTCAAAAACCGATCTTGAGACATTTCGTTCAAAGGATGAGATGGTTTGCATAAGAGAATCTATATTGCCTTTTGAATCTTCAACCAATTTTCCCATATCTTGCGTATTTGATTCCGTTTGAGAAGCTTCTTGTTGCATCGTTTGAACAACTAAAGAAATCTCTTTAGTAGCTTGCTGTGTGCGTTCGGCTAATTTTCTAACCTCATCAGCAACCACTGCAAAACCCCTTCCATGCTCTCCGGCTCGAGCTGCCTCAATAGCTGCATTTAAAGCTAATAAATTGGTCTGGTCTGCTATATCTTCTATTAAATTTACCACACTTGAAATTTCTTCACTTCTTTGAGAAAGAGAGCGCGAATTGTTTAAATTCTCATTTGAATGAATATTAAGCTTCTCCATAGCCTCTACGCTTTTGGTTGCAAGATGCAACCCCTCTCTTGATTGAGTCGAAATGTACTGGGACTCTTTTTTCATAATTTTTAAATCTTCTAAAATCTCTGCATAGGTGCGTTGGGACTCTTTGAGCGCTGCTGCAATTGAAGCTTGGTGCATAGAGAGGATTTTACTATCTTTTGCATTTTTAATATCGGTTTTTATAATGCTATAAGCCACATGCTCTTCATCTAGACGCTTAGAAGATACCACACCATTACAGCCATCCATAGTGATTGAATCCATACCCTCATGCAAAGCTTGTGCAAGACGGTTTATATCTTTAACATTTTCTCTTGCTAAATCATTTAGCAAAACTGCATCTTTGCTTGAATTAAGAACTACAACCATCTCTTCTTGAGAAAATTGGCCCAAAGCTCTTAAGAGCTTATTTTCTTTTTCGAGCGCCTCAATTTTTTTCTCCAAAGCCAGAAGTTCTTCTTGAGTATTTTTTTTGGATCCAAAAAGCATCAACATCCTTTACATGTAAAAGTAGTAGAACGCAAAAAGTATATTTCAACCGCCAAGAGTTTTATATTAAGTATTATTATATTTTAAAATTTTCATTAATTATACAAAAATAATGGGAGAAATCAATAATTTTTTAAAATTAATTTTTTTAATGTAGATTTATTATTGAAAAGAAACATTTTAGATTTTATTTTAAAAAATTTAAAACCTACTTTTCTGGCAGTTTTGCTCCGCACTGATCACAATAGTTCGCATTTGGTTCATGTCCGCTTGCTCCGCAACTCTCACACGCCCTTCCATCCTTTTTCCTTCTTAAAGATGTTGCAAGTTCTGCTGTGTAAATTCCTGTTGGAACTGCGATAATCCCATAACCAATTAGAATCAAAACTGAAGCTACAATCCTTCCCCACGGGGTTACAGGAGCTAAATCTCCAAAGCCAACTGTTGAAACACTAACTAAGGCCCAATACATTGAAAGGGGGATGCTCGTAAAACCGTTTTTTGGCCCTTCAATGAGATAAATAATAGCTCCAAAAACTGTAATTATTGCCAACATCGCCAGCAAAAATACTAAAATTTTTCGCCAACTATTATACAAAGAGTCCAAAAGCACACTGCTCTCTCTCGTATAGCGGCGAAGATGCAAAATTTCAAAAATTCTTAAAATTCGAAGCACCCTTAATACAGCTAAGTATTGTGCTCCAGGAAAAATGATAGAAAGATACATTGGTAAGAGTGCAAAAAGATCAATTATCCCATAAAAACTTCTAGCAAAACGCAAAGGATTTTTTATTACCATCAACCTTACAATATACTCTATTGTAAAAACAAAGGTTAAAACCCACTCTATAGTGTAAAAGAGTTTTGCATACTTTACATGTAAAAAATCAAGCGAATCTAACAGGGCAATTGCAACACTAAATAGAATTGTAATAATCAAAATTAGATCAAAAACCCGCCCCTTTACACTATCGTGACCAAAGATAATCTTAAAAGTTTTTTCGCGCCATTTTGTCTCTTCGCGGCAGTCGGGATGGTAGAGTCGGCTCATTTTTTCCCTTTGGCCAAGAGCTGGCCAAATCGAACGCACTCTTCACACTCAACCTTACATGTAAAACCATCTTTTTCCCACAAAATGACAATGGTTGAGCCCATTTCAAACCTTCCAAGCTCATCGCCGCGCTCGCACCATAAATTGTTATATGTGTAGTATTGCTGCTTTAATTGGCGCGCATTTGTCTGGATTCTCTCATCAAAACCAAATACCATCTTACCCACATTTAAAGCACCAATAAAAACTAAATAAAAGCGCACCTTAAAAGGGTTTTCACACACCAAAACAACTCTTTCATTTTCACAAAATAGGCCCGCTTTTTTATGGAGCCAAGTAAAATTAACTGGATAAAGCGAGCCTGGAATATAGTGGGCTTCTAGGATTTTCATGCGGCACGGGGCATGGTAGCGGTGGTAGTCTTTTGGCGATAGGTAAAGATTTACAAATCCACCACCCTCAAGCCCCTTTTTTGATTTTAATAAAATATAATCGCCCAGCAAAGAGTTAATTGAGTATGGCATCTTTTTAATCTGTAAAGCCGTATTATTTTCGATCACCCCAAAAGCGCTCACTTTTGCATCACAAGGCGAAATTAAATCCTCAATATCTCCTTCTAAACTTCGAGGATGCTCTAAAGCTCTTGTAAAAAGTTTATTGAGGCTTTTATAGGTTTTTGCGGGACGAAATTCGCCCATATCAAGCCCTAGCCCCTTTACATATGCCCTATTAATTAAAGATTGCAAAGGAGAAGGAAATGGAGTTTTTGCAAAAACTCCAAAGATACGAGATGCCAACGAGCTAAGATGCCTCATTTTACTGCCCTATTTCTTTATTTTTTAAAATCAATTAAACTTCCTAAAATAAATTTTACCATACAAAAACAAAAAACCTTTACATGTAAAGCTATCTTGAAGCAAAGTAACGCTTTGTTTCAGATGATACTACATTTGAAAGCAAAAGCAGTGCAATGAGGTTAGGAATGGCCATCATTCCATTCATCATATCTGAAAAGTTCCATACAAAATCCAACTTCATCATCGCTCCAACCATAACTCCAGCAATAAAAAGAACCCGATAAACTCTGATAAATTTTGAACCCAATAAAAACTCAAAAGCCTTTTCGCCATAATAGCTCCAACCCAAAATTGTTGAGTATGCAAAAAGGATGGTTGCTAAACTTACCACAACGGTTCCAGCGCCGCCTAAGTGGTGTCCAAAACTAAGCATTGTAAGTTGTCCTGAGCTTACTCCCTCTTGCCAAAATGGAGAAATTAAAATAATTAAAGCTGTCATTGTGCACACAATTAAAGTATCAATAAATGTTTGTGTCATAGAGACCAAAGCTTGTTTAACCGGATCATTTGTTTTTGCCGCAGCTGCTGCAATTGGAGCTGAACCTAAACCTGACTCGTTTGAAAAGACTCCACGAGCAATACCAAAACGGATTGCTGCTGCGATTGTAGCGCCCGCAAATCCACCGCCCGCAGCTATTGGATTAAAAGCATGGTAAAAAATGAGTCCAAAAGCTTCGCCAATCTTGTCAACATTCATTATTAAAATAATAAGTGCGCAGCTTACATAGATAATTATCATAAATGGAACCAAATAGGAGGTAAATTTTCCAATCGATCGGATTCCGCCTAAAATAACCATCGCTGTTAGAGTAAGTAAAATAAGTCCGGTAATCCAAGTTGGAACACTAAGTTGAGAGCTTAAAACTTCAGCAACAGCATTTGATTGGGTCATATTGCCAATTCCAAAGGCAGCACAAGCGGTAAAAAACGCAAATGCACCTCCTAGCCAAGGAAGTTTTGCCCCGTAAGCTAAATAATACATCGGCCCGCCTTTAAAACCTAAAGCGCCCTCTTGTCTATATTTAACTGCCAAAACTGCCTCAGAGTATTTTGTAGCCATTCCCACAAGACCGGTTAACCACATCCAAAATACAGCCCCAGGTCCACCAAGGGTGATTGCAGTAGCAACTCCAACGATATTACCAATACCAACAGTTGCAGCAAGCGCAGTCATCAAAGCTGCAAAGTGGCTAATCTCACCCTTTGCGTCATCTTCTTTATTAAAAATCATTTTAAGCGCATGAGGAAGTGCCCAAAACTGCATAAATTTGAGTCTCAAAGTCAAATAAAGACCAGTTCCCACCAAGAGTGTGAGCATCGGCACACCCCAAACAAAACCAGAAATTGTAGAGACAAGGCTCTCAATCACTTCCATATTTACCCCTTACAAAAATCTCAGCCAATGTTTACATGTAAAGCCGCCAAAAGCTTTACATGTAAACAAAAAGCAGGACAATAGTACAAAAAAGGGGCTTAAAAATCGCTAGCGAGGCACTTTAATTGCATCATAAGGAAGGTTTACATAGATTGATTGAGATGGAAAAAATGGGCGTGATTTAAAGTCATTAAAAGATTCAACCGACTCAATTACATGGTGGCCAATTGAGATTTTTATCGAAACTTCATCGCTTTTTGTTAAATGAACAATCTCACGCACAATTCCTTTTAGCTTGATGCTCTTTTTAGAATCACAAACTGGAGGCTTGTTGTAAACTTGGATCCGTCTTGGATTAATTGCAACCCCTCTTTTAGGACCAATCCTCCACGACTTTGGCAATTTAATACACTCAGTTTCATTAAAATAAAACTCCACATGCTCACCAGACTCTTTCCAATTTCCAACAAGTAAATTAGTTGTAGAAAACTCCATCATTCTTCCAAAATGAAGCCCCATTTTGCGAGTTGCAATGGATGAGAGCCAATCGAGGTCATGGCTTACAATAATAACTGTCGTCTTCCACTTTTCATGCGCATGTAAAATTGCTTCAGTAAATATGGGAACCCCGCTGATATCTAAACTATTTGTAGGCTCATCCAATAAAAGAGTTTTTGGTTTTAAAATAAGCCTAGCTGCAAAAGCAACCCTTTGGGTCTCTCCGCTTGAGAGCTCATGCCAAGGGCGATTTCTAAACTTTTTTGGCAAAAGCCCAACCAGCTCCAAGGCTTCATCAATCTTTTTATCTAAATTATCAGTCTCCCCTCTGGTTTTCAGTCCAAAGGCTAAATTCTCTTTTACACTTCTTTTTAAAAGATAGGGCTCTGGAAGCAAAATGGTAATTTCACGCTTTAATTGGGCTGGTAAAGTAGCAAGATTTTTACCTCGGTATAAAATTTCCCCGCTATCTGGAAGTTCTAAAGAGGCTAAATGGCGCAAGAGTGTACTTTTTCCACTCCCATTTGAGCCAACTAAACCAAGGATTTCACCCTCATAAATAGATATATCTTTTATATCTAAAACGGGTTTATTGCTATATACTTTCCGAACGTTTTTTAATTGATAAAGAATCTTACTCATTTAAAACTGCTTTGCATTTTTTCGTAATTGAAAAAGAGCTAAATTGACCAAAAAAGCAATAAGCATCAGCACAATTCCCAAAGCAATCCCCATCGAAAACATCCCCTTGCTCGTCTCCAATGAAATTGCTGTTGTGATGGTTCTTGTGTGATATTTTATATTCCCGCCAATCATCATAGCAACTCCAACCTCGGCAATGATTCGCC
>DDHL01000095.1:7843-13161 GCA_002352945.1 Campylobacteraceae bacterium UBA1877
CCATAAGCTGTTATAGCAGCTGCCATAAATCCGTGGCGCAATTCCCAAACTACATTAACAATCATCTGTCTTGTGGTTAAACCAAAAGAGCTAAGAGTGTAAAATAGCTTTCTATCCATACCCTCAACAGTTGATGCGCTTAAGGATATTACAATCGGAAGAGCTAAAAGGGTTTGGCCAATAATGATTCCTTTCATAGTAAATAGCATCTCATACTCTCCAAGTGGCCCTCTATAAGAGATAAATGCATAAACTATAAGACCAACAACAACCGTAGGGGTTGCAAGAAGGGTATCAGATATTAAGCGTAGTGTTCTGCGGCCAGGAAAATTAAAAAAACCTATGATAAAACCAAGGGGAAAGCCTATTAGAATACTAAACAAAATTGAAATACTAGAAGTTTTTAGTGTTACTTCAATGGCAGAGACAGTTTCTGGATCCATGCGAACTAATAACCAAAATGCACCAACTAAACCTTCAGCAATAAATTCCATGTAATCCTCGTCAACTAATGTTTACTTTTAAATAAAAAACGGTTACAATTTCAAATGTTCCAAAAAAGCATACTATAATTATGCTAATAAGAACATATTAAAAAAGGAGGATTATCCTATGTTTTCTATGAAATCTCGCTTAAGAACGGCTGCTCTTAGCGCCTTAGTATTATGTGCCACAATGCTCAATGCGAGTGAGCTAAAAATGGCCACAACAACAAGTACAGATAATACTGGATTGTTGGACGAGTTAGCACCTTTGTATAAACAAGATACAGGTGTGGATTTGAAGTGGGTTGCAGTTGGAACTGGTAATGCACTTAAACTTGGACAAAACTGCGATGTGGATGTTTTGTTTGTTCATGCGCCACCACTTGAAAAAAAATATGTTGCAGATGGATATGGAGTTGATCGAACACCTGTAATGTATAACGATTTTGTTATCATTGGTGACCCAATGTATAAAGCCGAATTTGAAGGCAAAACTATCCAAGAAGCCTTTAAAATTATTAAAGAAAAAAAATATAAATTTGTAAGCCGCGGAGATAACTCTGGTACTCATAGTAAAGAAAAGAGTGTTTGGAAAGCCGCACTAGGAGAGATTCCTGAAAAACAAGATTGGTACATTCAAGCCGGACAAGGAATGATTGCTACAATCAACATTGCAACAGAGCAAAAAGGTATCACTTTTACAGACCGTGGAACATTTATCAAGTATGAATCTAACCACAAGGGTAATCCACCATTAGTAATCGTATTTGAGGGTGATAAAAGTCTAAATAATTATTACTCAGTGATGGCTGTAAATCCAAAACACTGCAAAAATGCTGACTATGAGGGTGCAAAACAGTTTATCAATTGGATTGTTTCAGACAAAATTCAAAAAGCAATTGGAGATTTCAAACTCCTTGGTAAACAACTCTTTACTCCAGATGCTAAGACTCGTGTAGAGTAAGATTAGAGGGAGTCATAAAATAAATGAAGCTTTTTATCAAAGTTTTAGCTTTTTGTATCATTTTTACTCAAGCAGTCTTAGCGCTTGATTGTACTGCAACTTATGGCAAGGGCTCTACAAAGCTAACCCTTGCCACTGGCAGTCCAGGTGAGCTTGGCCTTGTGGAAGTATTAGTAAATACTTTTGCAAAAGATCATGATGTTAGTGTCTGCTGGGTTAAAGCAGGTTCTGGTAAATCGCTCTCTTTACTTAAGCAAAAGGAAGTAGATGTTATCATGGTTCACGCTCCCGAAGCTGAAAAAGCTGCGGTAGCTGAAGGCTGGGCAAGCGATAGAACTCTACTTGGTTCAAATGAGTTTTATATCACTGGACCCAAAAATGATCCCGCAGGCATTAAAAGTGCTAAAACAGCAGCCCAAGCATACAAAAAGATTGCTGAGGCTAAAGCACTTTTTTATACAAGAGCAGACAATTCTGGAACTCACAAAAAAGAGTTGAGCATCTGGAAGAGCGCTGGCGTTAAGCCGGCTGGAGATTGGTATGTTGCAAACAAAGATTTCATGCTTGCAACCCTAAAAAAAGCCGATAAAACAGATGGCTATTTTATGACCGATAGCAGCACATGGGTGGTTGCTAAAAATGAGCTTAGTGCACTTGAAATCCTCTTTCGCGGGGATATTGTGCTAATAAATACCTACAATGCCCTCAAACAGCCTGGGCTTGAAACGCCAAAGAAGAAACTTAGCAAAGCCTTTATTGACTTTCTAGCCAGCGAAGATGGGCAGAGTGTAATCCGCACTTTTGGAGTAAAAGAGTATGGTGAAGCACTCTACAATGATGCCAAGTACGCAAAGCAGTACGACCGCTAATAGGAGGCTATTATGAAACTGAGCGCAAGAAATGTACTCAAGGGAAAGATTGTTAAAGTAGAAACTGGTGCAGTTAATGCAGAAATAACAGTAGAACTTGCTCCAAACGTTGTAGTAACATCAATTATTACAATGCAATCAATGAAAAACCTTGGCTTAGCTCAGGGAAAAGAGGCCTTCGTAGCAATCAAAGCATCTGATGTGATGATTGGTATTGATGACTAATTTTAACCCTTTACATGTAAAGCTTTGCATGTAAAGGGCTTTTTTACTTTAACAAAAGCGCTTCAAGAGAGTCTTGAAGGGATAGATTGTGCTTTTTTGAATACCTTTTTAAAACCTCTAAAGCCTCTTGTGAAATGTATGAACTTATAAAAACTCTATTCTCTTCAGTTAACATTTTTTTAGCATACAAGCGCTCGTAAAAAATCTTTTGTTCATCTTTTAGCGGGGATCGCATCGACTTATACTCAACCACTTTTCCATCTTTTTTAACTGCTGAAATCTCGGCCCAAACCCAATAATAACCCCCGTCTTTTCTTAAATTTTTAATGGCTCCTTCCCATTTTTTGTCCATTCCAAGACTTTTCCAAATATCTTTGAAAATCGATTTTGGCATATTAGGATGTCGTACGATATTATGAGGCTTTCCCAAAAGCTCATTAACTTCATATCCGCTTATATTGGCAAATGTCTCATTGGCATATGTAATATTACCTCTTAAATCGGTACGTGAAATTATCAGCTCATTTTCTGGAACCTTGGTTTCAACAAATGAATCAAAGCCTATATTCATCTTCCCCTCCTAAATTTTCTTTTTCTTCAAATCCCCATAATACTTAATCTCTTCAGCACGCAAACTCTCATCATTGAGCATATCAGGAACTGGGTCTTTTTGCCCCAATCTCTCGCGCTCTTTTTCAAGCTCTTCTTCACTATATGACATCATCATTTGAGCACTGATTACTTTAGGAGTTGATTCAATAATTTTAAAAGCCTTTATCTCCTCATCAACTCCTTTGCCCTCAACTGTTAAAACTATCTTTCCCAAAGATTTATCATGAAAATGGTAATCACAAAATGCACAATCTTTAAAAAATGCAACCAATTGATCTATATCCTCACTCTTTGCTTGCACTACAACACTTGAAATATTCATGGTAGCCTCCATTGCATTATAAATTTATCATCACTAGCACTAAAAAGCTCTTTTTCATTTACAAAAACGATGCTATTTAACGTACTTTTTTGCCCTCTTAGGGTGTGGATTTTAGTTTTTGTATCTAGGTTAAACAAAATAATGTCATTTTTTTCATTAAATGCCCACGCAGCTATTTTTGAACTAGGACTTAAAGCACATGCGTAGATTAAAAAGCTTGCATCATACCTGTCAAAATCTTTGCTGCTTCTATCATATACGATACCTCTTCTATCTTGACCGGCAGTAATTATTCTATCTTTTTTCATATCAAGCTTATAAACATTATCCACATTGCCACCCGCATATGTTTTAAGCACATTTCCTCTAAAAGTATCTACCAAATAGACCTTTCCAGACTCATCAGTAGCTGCAAAAAAGGTTTTATCTTCATTTAAAACAAAATCTGAAAAGTGTGATTGGGACAGCTGAAATCTGTAAATACTCTTTTTTGCATGGATATCAAATAAAATTATCTCATTGCTTAAAAGCCCAAGCAAAACCTTATCTTCAGTTACAAATTTAGCCTTTTTAATCATTAACCTATCATCTTCTTGGATGAGATATTCAACCTTGCCATCTTTTACAACAGCCAACCTACGATAACTTGTTGGACTTTGCAAAAGCGCCAAATAGATCTCTTTTGCATCAACCTTATCAACCGAAAAGAGTTTTGGATTTATGGGATTATCCATAAAATCTTTAATAGGCTCAAAAGCGACCCTTTTTTCTAGTTTTAAGCTCTTTTGATTATAAATTTCTAAACTACCACTATCTGTTGCAACAATAATTTTTCCATCCTTTACAACTAAATCAATAACATTTCCACCCGCTTCAATCTCGCCAACTGGCATAAGTATTTTTGCATACACAATAACCGCAAAGCCAAATAAAATTCCAAAAGCTCTAAACACCCTTTACTCCTTTTATCTCTATCGCATCGACAGGACAGGGGCTTTTACAAAAGCCACAAGCTGTACAGTTATCTTTTATCACAGGGCGATAAACCCCAAAAAACTCAATGGCATTTGCTTCACACGAATCTTTACATGTAAAGCACATTGTGCCATTCCAAGCTAAACATTTTGCACTACTAATAGTTACCTTTGCATCAATAAAATCCTCTTTAGAGCTATCTAAAACTCCATGAATACAAGCCTTAGCACACTCTTTACAAAAGGTGCATCCAGACTCTTTAAAGTCCAATTTTGGCAAACCATCCTCATCTATAAAAATAATCGTTTCTTCACAAACTGTGCTGCACGCTTTATCTTTACATGTAAAGCACACTTGGTCAAAAAACTCAAGCGAAAGCGCATAAGGTGGCCTGATTGGTCTTGCTTTCTTTTTTAAAAGAGGGGCAAAAACCCCTCTTCTTTCTTGGATAATCACAACTACAAGCCCTCATTTAATGTATCAAGAAGGTTGGATTTTGCAATGCCATCTTCTGATCGAAACTCTGGAGAGAAGTTGTTTTCCACAATGGGATCATTTTGAGATTGGGGCACATGGCATGATGAGCAGATGAAACGCTCGCCACTTAGGCTATCTCTCTCATGAATAACACTTACAACATCAGCTGTATTAGTAATTTTTTTGCCGTCATATTTTAACTCTCCTTCATCATTTTGTACTTTTGGTCTAAAAGTAGCATAATGAGATGCAGGAATTGCAGTGGCACTAACTGCTGGAGCAATTTCTGGAGAGTGGCAATCTAAACAAGCGTTATAATCCCTTGTAATTGGCAGCATTCCCTCAACATCATGGGGAATCATTGGCGGTGCATTCTCAAAAGAGCGAGG
>DDHL01000095.1:13372-14425 GCA_002352945.1 Campylobacteraceae bacterium UBA1877
TCAAAAGAGCGAGGAATCAAAACGGACTCCCCAGGCGCTGCTTTTGAATAGTTAGTCACATCCGCAACTGTATTATCTTCAGTATACAAAGAGGTTTTTCTTAACCCAATCTCCTCTTCGCTTGCTGTTTTTGCTATGGCACAGCCCGATGCAATCAAAACTGTTAATGCCAAGCCTACCAAGACTAGATTTTGCTTTATCATAATCACTCCTATCCATATTGTTTAATATAACTTCGCACACCAAAAGCGAGTGCGTCATCTTCACAAACTTCAACACATCGGCCACAATTTATGCACTCACCCATAGTGATTGAGCCGCTGTGTTTTCCAACAATAGCTAGTACTGGCTTTTCTGGACACACCTCTTTGCATCGCATACATAAAGTGCAATTTGGTTGGTTATGCTTTACTCGAATAAGCGAGTAGCGTCCAATGATTGAATAGAATCCACCAAGGGGGCAAATATGTCCACACCAACCATTTTTGACTGCAAAAAGATCAAATAAAAATATTGAAAGCACTGCAGCCATTCCCATACCCATTCCAAACACAATTCCACGATGCAAGATGCCAATAGGACTTACAATTTCGAATGCTGCTAATCCAGTTATAGCGCTAATCACAAGGGTGAGTCCTAAAACCCAATACCTCACACTGCGCCCTAACCAAACTTTGCGCTCAACCCTATCAAGTGCCAATTTTCGACGTAGCCAGTTTGCTAAATCAGTAACCATATTCAATGGACACACCCAAGCACAAAAAGCGCGTCCACCAATCACTGCATAAAATAGAGCAATTATCACAGCTCCCACCACCACATCCATAGCCACCAAAGCTCCCGTTGCAAAGATTTGCAAAAGAGCAAATGGGTCAGCCAAAGGAATGGTTCCAAAAAGTAAAGAACTGCTTAAATTACCCTCTAAAATTTTTATACCATACACATGAGCAGCCACATAAAGCCCGAGAATCAAGAGTTGAGTGAATCGACGAGCAATTAAAAATCGGTATTTTAATATCTTACTCATCGAACAATCCTCCTGAGTTTAAGTAA
>DDHL01000095.1:14665-17311 GCA_002352945.1 Campylobacteraceae bacterium UBA1877
CTTGCGGAGCTTGTTCGCTTCGCTTGGTTACTGTAGGCTCTAAACCTTTAATGGCATCAATTCGGCTCTCATCTGCACTATCCCAGCCTTTGATGTAGTGCTTGCCAATATCTCCTTGGGCGATTTCGCGTGGCCTTACGAATATGGCTGGTTTTTCAGTCACACAGGCTCTTTCACACATCCCGCATCCCGTACAAGCATCGCTATTGACGATTGGGATAAGATAAGCATGTTTTCCTGTACGCTCATTTCGCCTATACTCCAAGTGTATTGCACTATCCAACACTGGACAAGCCCGATAACATGCATCACACTGGATTCCCCAATAAGCAATACAAGATTCCATGTCAACTACTGCTAAACCCATTCTAGCTTTTTCGATTTCAAGACGTTTTTGGCCATCTTCAATGACTGAAACCAACTCTTCATCCAAAGCACCAGTTGGGCAAACCGGCACACAAGGAATATCTGTACACATATAGCATGGCACATCTCTTGGTATAAAATAGGGAGTTCCAATCGGCTTTTGATCGCCTGGTTTTGCTAAAAGCAGCGTATCAAATGGACAAGCATTCACACACTGTCCACAGCGAATACACATGCTCAAAAACTCCTCCTCACGCCTAGCTCCAGGGGGACGAAGCAAAAGCGGTGCTGATTTTGCTTCATCAATATAGCCAGTCCATACCATCCCCCCTAAAGCAGACAATCCCACACTTTGTGCCAACAAGGTTATAAACCTGCGGCGCGGAGTGATTGATTGCTCTTTTTTCTTCATGGCTTATTCCCCTAGGCTTTGTACACTTTTACTGCACACTTTTTAAAATCTGTTTGAGCCGAAAGTGGGCAAGTTGCATCCAAACATACTTTATTAATAAAAACTTTTTCATCAAACCATGGCACATAAACAAGACCGCGGGGTGGCCTATTTCGTCCTCTTGTTTCAACCCGAGCCTTCACTTTTCCACGGCGGCTTTCAACCCATACAAGCTCACCTTGTTTTACATTAATTTTTTGTGCATCCTCTTTGTGCATATAGCAAAGCGCTTCTGGAACAGCACGGTAAAGCTCTGGAACACGCATTGTCATAGTTCCGCTATGCCAATGTTCAAGCACACGGCCTGTACACATCCAAAGTGGGTACTTTTCATCTGGCATTTCAGGAGGATCCATATATGGTCTGGCAAAAATCTTGGCCTTATTTTTAAGCGGCTTTTTGTCGCTCTTTTTTATCTCTTTTAAATCTCCAAATGGCAAGGCTTTGGCCAATTTTCCATAGAATGCAAAATCACCAAAATTCTCTTTTCTTGCGTATGGGTCATACTTGGAGTTAAATCGCCATTGGGTCTCTTTACCATCAACCACTGGCCACTTCAAACCACGTACTCGGTGGTAAGTATCAAAGTCAGCCAAATCGTGAGCTTTTCCGCGTCCAAAATAAGCATACTCTTCAAAAAGGTATTTATGGATTTGAAAACCATATCCCTGCCATGGTTTTCCATCGCTTCCTAAAACGTTTCTACTATCACCTCTTGAGTCTGTATCATCAAAGCCCTCTCCAACTGGATCATTTGCATCATATTTTTTAGCCCTATCGTTAGCAAAGAGGATTTCAAACATAGTTGTATCTTCGCTATAACCCATGGCTTTGGCTTTTTCAATAACATTTGGAAGTTTTTTGCCATTTCTTAAAGTATACTCGCCCCAAAGATCTTTTACTTTAAAGCGCTTAGAGAGCTCAACCCACTGCCAAGTATCACTCATAGCTTGACCAACAGGTAAAACTTGCTGTTTCCATAGCTGGGTTCTACGCTCTGCATTTCCATAGCCACCCCACTTTTCATAAATCATGGCTGAAGGCAAAATAAGATCAGACACTTTTGCTGAAATTCCTGGATACGCGTCGGATGTAACAATAAAATTATCCATCTCTCTAGCAGCTTTAATCCAATGGTTTGCGCTTGCAGTATCTTGGTATGGATTGCACACATTAACCCAAGCAAACTTCATGAAACCATCTTCTAAATCGCGATGAATTTTCATAATATGCTGGTTACCTACTGGATTGAGCGTTCCTTCTGGAATCTTCCAAACTTTTTCAACAACCTTTCTATGCTCTGGGTTAGCTGTCATCATATCAGCTGGCAATCGGTGCGTAAAGGTACCAACCTCTCTTGCTGTTCCACAAGCACTTGGCTGTCCGGTTAGTGAGAATGCTCCACTTCCTGGTTTTGCCTGTTTTCCAAGTAAAAAGTGGACATTGTATGAGAGAGTATTTACCCAAGTACCACGAGTATGTTGGTTCATACCCATTGTCCAAAAAGAGACAACTTTTCGATCTTTTTCAATGTAGAGTTTTGCTAACTCTTGTAATTTTGCTTTAAATTCATCAATCGGTTCGTCTGGATTGCCTTTGGCGATATTTGCCACATAATCAAGAGTATATGGTTCAAGGAATTTTTTATAATCCTCAAAAGATATTTCCCAATGTTTTAAGCCAGCTGGCTTATTTTTCATAACATCGCCCTCTTTGTAACCAAAAGGTGCAAGTGCTGGAGCCTCTTTTGATGAAACTACCTTTTGCATCTCTTTATTTACAGTTTCCATTTCAAGATTGGAATATTTTCCATCTTTTATGGCTTTTTT
>DDHL01000095.1:17534-19480 GCA_002352945.1 Campylobacteraceae bacterium UBA1877
CGCCGGCTCGGCGCATTCCATAACCAATATTTACAGGCTGAGAGGCAAAAACGATATATTTTTTTACAAAATCCCAATCAATCGCCTCTGGATGATTGTAGACAATCTCACGGGCAATATAGTTCCAAATAGCAAGGTCTGTATTTGGAGAAAAGATAATTTCAATATCGGCCAAATCAGAACAGCGATTGGTGTAAGTTGAGAGATTTACAACCTTTACTCTTTCTGGATTTGTCAATTTGCGATCGCTTACTCGAGACCATAAAATTGGGTGCATTTCAGCCATATTTGCTCCCCAAGTTACAATGGTATCGGTTAGTTCAATATCATCATAGCAGCCAGATGGCTCATCAATTCCAAAGGTTTGATAAAAACCTACAACAGCCGATGCCATACAGTGTCTTGCGTTTGGATCAATTGCATTTGATCGAAAACCACCCTTCATCATCTTTTGGGCTGCATACCCTTCCATAATGGTATATTGACCTGAAGCAAATACACCAACACCCTCTGGACCACTCTCTTTAAGAGCTCTTTTGATATGAAATTCCATCTCATCAAAAGCTCTTTTCCATGAAACAGGGCGGAATTTTCCTTTTTTATCAAACTCTCCTTTGTCATTTGTTCGCAAAAGAGGTTGCGTAAGACGATCAGCCCCATACATGATTTTAGCGTTAAAATAGCCCTTGATGCAGTTAAGTCCTCGATTTACCGGAGCTGCCGGATCGCCTTTTACTGCAACGATTTTTCCATTTTTTGTTGCCACCATGATCCCACAACCGGTACCACAGAAACGACAAACTGATTTATCCCAACGCCATCCAGACTCTGCTTGATTAGCAGCAGCTTGGACCTCTTGGGGAACTGCAATTCCTACAGCCGCTGCAGCGCTGGCCGCTGCGGATGTCTTGAGAAAGTCTCTTCTTGAAAGCGACATGAAAACCTCCTGGTTTTTGAGTTACAGGAGCATTCTAACGCTTATGGGAAAGCCATATCTATGACTTAAGTCAAATTTTAAAATAAATTAAAATTTTTAAGATTTATTATAAACAAATCGTTACATGTAAAGAGATAATTATATTAATGTGTACAAAACTTCAATATTTACGGTTGTATTAGAAGTCAAAACTCCATCTTTGGGCTTAAGTGGAAAGCTCTTTTGGAGTGCATCAATAATAGAGGAGCGAAAAAGCGTTTTTCCCTCAATTATTTCATAAGAAACCAAATCCCCATCCTTTGAAATGACAAAAGAGACGACTACTCTATCTTCTATATTGCGTTTTTGAGCCAATTTTGGGTAGATTTTATTCTTATCAATCAATTCATGGACTTGTGCAAAATAATTTTCTCGCTCTTTTTCCAAATCAAAAATTACAACTGGGCTTGTTGTTTGCTTGACCAATTGGGACTTTTGTTCTACTTGAACTGGCTTAATAACCTCATCCACAGCTTTGCTAGCTACCATTTCTGGCTCTATTGGCTTAGGTGGAACCTCTTTAGGGGGCTTAGGTTTTACAATCTTCTCCTTGGGAGGGTTTTTTGGGAGAGGTTTTTTGATTTTTTTGACAATCTTTTTTTCCACAGGCTTTGGGTCAGGTTTTTTAGGAAGAGGTTTTGGTTTTGGGGTGATTTTGGAGGCAGTTTTTTGAGGTATTTCAGGTGCGCAAAGCTTAAGTGCAACAACCTGAGGTTTCTTTTTGCGCATTGTCGCAAAATGCTCTTTTTGTACATAAAATATTGCGCCCACTAAGCTTGAGTAAAGAAAAAGGCTTAAAAGAAATGAGTGGAAATATCTATTCATTTTTTGTAATGATTCCAATATTGCTAAACTCAAGCTTTTTTAAAATATCCAAAATATAAACAAACTCTTCAAAAGCAATCTGTCTATCAGCATTGATAATGATGGGTTTTGCAGGGTTAAACTGTAAAATTTCATCTTCAAACGC
>DDHL01000033.1:0-3025 GCA_002352945.1 Campylobacteraceae bacterium UBA1877
GGTTGGATAAATCCAAAACCTTTTTCGTCGTTAAACCATTTTACAGTTCCATTTTGTATTGCCATTGCAATTCCTTTAAGTATAATTCACCCCTTGCGGTGGTGGTCGAAATCTAGCGGGTATATCATGGAGTGAATTTACTGCTAACGGAAGGTCGAACAATAGAATAAAACCATGTAGATAATAACGCACATATCTTTCAAACACCAACATCATAGCTAAATAAACAATAAAGTGCAAGCGCAAAAAGGATAAAATGTAAAAAAGGTAAGAAAAGGGGGTTAAAATGCGCTTTGAAGAAAAAGAGCTTGCCAAACAAAAAGAGGAGATTCAAAGGGATGTTTATAAAATTTTTAAAAACAATCTAGATATTTTTGGGTGGGATATTCCAGAAAACGACTCAAAAAAGTCTGCAAGCCTCATAATAGAGGCAATGGAAGAGGCGATTAAAGAGATAAAGCGGGTTTATTTGAATTAAAACCCTACTTGCGCTCTTTTTGAACCTTGCATGGCACACCATGAGATACTGTATTTGGTGGAATGTGTGAGACAACCACGGATCCAGCTCCTACAATAGACTCTCTTCCAACGCTCATATCTTGAATAATGCTTGCTCCAATTCCAATATGAGCTAAGGGAGCAATATAAACATTGCTTGCTAAAGATGCCGAAGGAGAAATGTGGGCAAAATTTTCAATTTTGCAGCCATTTTCAATAATTGAGCCAGAATTTAAGATAACACCCTCGCCAACATATGCGCCTGAATTTACAATAACTCCTGGCATAACCACACTACCTTGCCCAATGTGCGCACTTTTTGAAATAACCGCACTTGGATGAATGAGTGTTGCTATTTTAAACCCTTCAGAGACGAGTTTTTGAAACATTACACTTCTTCGTTGGTTGCTTAAAATGCCAAGAGCGATTGGCACGTCGCGGGATTGGCCAATGTCTGATAGGCTAGGGTGTTTTGGGTTTTCATCATCTAAAAATATAATCTCATCGTATCCGCAAACATCGGCAATATCTGCTAAAACCTCTCCATGACCAGTAGCGCCAAAGATGTAAAGTACCTTCATTCTTATCCTTTCAAATGATAAAAAATTATAGCATTGTCACTTTATGAAAAGATTACAAAAAAAAGCTATAATGAATTAAAAAGGAGGGGTGTAATGGAAAATACAAATATCTTCAAAAAGGGCGATAAGAAAAACCAAAGCATCATCTTTATCCATGGATTTGCGTATGATTACTCCATTTGGGATGCTCAGATTGCATTTTTTAGTAAAGATTTTTATTGCATCGCTTATGATGTTCGAGGACTGGGGAGTTTGTCGGACTTTGATGATCAATTTAGCATGGAAGAGTATGTGGATGACTTAGAAGATCTAATTGCATCCCAAAATATTAAAAAGCCCATTTTATGCGCTATGTCAATGGGTGGATACATTGCTTTAAGAGCTATAGAGAGATTTGGCGATAAGATTGGTGGGTTAATTTTATGCGATAGTGTCGCCTTTGCCGATAGTGATGAAGCAAAGCTAAAAAGAGCTACTGCGATTAAAAGTATTAAAAAGAGTGGGCTAAAGAGTTTTTTAGAAGATTTTATACCGCGCTGCTATGGCAGTAGCTATAAAAAAAGCTCTTTTGAAGAGATTAAAAAGCGTATAAAAAAGAGTGCAGATTTTAATCCAAAAGGAGTTATTGGTGCTCTTTTTGCAATGATTTCAAGAACTGATACAACAGGTGCTATTATAAAATGGAAAAAACCAACTCTTTTTGTTTGCGGTAAAGAGGATGCGCTGACTCCACCACAAAAGATGAATGAATTGGCTAAAATCTCGCAAAATGGCAAGCTTGAAATTATAAAAGATGCAGGTCATATGAGTATGGTAGAAAACCCAAAAGAGTTTAATATGGTAGTTGAAAGATTTTTGAGAGAATATTTCAGTCATACTTTGGTATAATCGCACTTTTTTTGGGAGTGAATGAATGGATTATGTGTTAAAAATAGATTGCAAGGATGAGCAAGGTTTAATTTACAGAATTGCCGATGTGGTTTTTAAATATCAATTAAATATAATCAAAAATGATGAGTTTGTTGACCCAGAAAAGCACCGTTTTTATATGAGGGCACACTTAAGCGGCGATATGCAAGAAGAAGCTTTTAAGGGCACTTTGCGTGCGATGCTTCCAAGTGATGCAAATATTTTTTTAAGCCTAGTTCGTAAAAAAAATATAATTTTACTAGGAACAAAAGAGACACATTGCATAGGTGATATTTTGCTAAAACATGATGATGGCGACTTAAAAGCAAATATTTTAGCCATCATTTCTAACTATGAAAGTTTGCGTCCTTTAGCTGAAAAATTTAATATTTCATACCATTGCGTAAGCCATGAGGGCTTGAGCCGTCATGAACATGAGCAAAAAATCTTAGAGGTTTTAAACTCTTATGAAAATATAGATTTTCTCATTTTGGCAAAATATATGAGGATTCTCTCTAGTGAATTTGTAAAACATTTTGAAAAGAAGATGATTAATATTCACCACTCTTTTTTGCCGGCTTTTATTGGTGCAAATCCATATAAACAAGCCTATGAGCGGGGTGTTAAAATTATTGGAGCAACAGCCCATTTTGTAACAGATGATTTAGATGAAGGCCCAATTATCGCCCAAGATGTTATACACGTAGATCACTCCATGGGTTGGAAACAGATGCAAAGGGCTGGTCGGAATGTAGAAAAAGTTGTCCTCTCAAATGCACTTGATTTAGCGCTTGAGGATAGAATTTTTGTACATGAGAATAAAACAGTTGTGTTTTAATGTTTAATATTGTTCTAGTCCACCCCCAAATTCCTCAAAATACTGGAAGCATTGGGCGAATGTGCGTTAATGCAAATTGTGCTCTTCATATTGTAAAGCCAACTGTTTTTGATTTGAGCGATAAGGCTGTAAAAAGAGCAGGGCTTGATTATTGGCATTTGCTTGATTTACATGTATGGGAGAGTTTGGAGTGCTTTTT
>DDHL01000033.1:3244-7113 GCA_002352945.1 Campylobacteraceae bacterium UBA1877
TAAAAAAAGATAAGCAGTCCCGCTTTTTTTATGCTACTACAAAGTCAAATAAACCCTATTTTGAAGTGAAATTTCAAAGGGGAGATTACCTCTTTTTTGGAGGAGAATCCACAGGGCTTCCAATGGAGCTTATGCAAAGAAATTTTGAAAATGCCATAACAATTCCCATGGGCAAACAGGGCAGAAGCTTAAATCAAGCCACGAGTGCAGGAATTATTTTGTATGAAGCAATCCGTCAAAATTATGCCGAGTTTTGTGCGCTAGATTGATGGATACATTTGATTTAATCATTCTTGGTGGCGGTGCTGCTGGATTGATGTGTGCTGCTAGTGCACCAAAAAAGATAAAAACTCTTATCATTGAAGCCAATCCAACCCTTGGAAGAAAGATTCAAATAAGTGGCGGTGGAAAGGCAAATATTACCAACCAATTTATCTCAACAAAATTTTATAGAGGCGATAGTAGTTTTATTGCTCCATCTTTAAAGAATTTTACATGTAAAGACTCTTTAGATTTTTTTAACGGCATTGGGTTAGAGCAAAGAGATAAGGGTAAGCTTTTTGGCAAAAAGAGCGCCCAAGAGTTTATAGACCGGCTCATTGATAGAATTGATACAAAAGATATTTTATTAAATACAACCATCACGGATGTGAGTTTTAAAGATGGCTATTTTTTACTTGATAGCTTAAATAAAAGCTTTACATGTAAACGTTTAGTTGTAGCAACTGGCTCTTTAGCGTGGCCAAAAGCTGGTGCAAAAGAGAGTGGATATTTAATTGCTAAAAGTTTCGGCCATAAGGTTATTAGCCCATCTCCAGCCCTTGTTCCACTAACTTTGCAGCCAAGTGAATTTTGGATGAAATCACTTAGCGGCATCTCTTTTGAAGTTGCAGCAAAGCTTTTAGATAGAAGTTTTTGCGACTGGCTTTTGTTTTCTCATAGAGGTCTTAGCGGTCCACTTATTATGGATCTTTCTCTTTTTTGGCAAAAGGGATTAGTTAGTTTTGACTTTTGGCCAAGAGGGAGTGTAAAGAGGGTTTTGCAAACTAAATCTAAAAAGCTTATAAGCTCTTCAATTCCTCTACCAAAGCGGTTTGTAAAAAGTTTCTTAAACGCAGTCGGTTTGGAAGATAAGCCAATAAATAGGCTTACATGTAAAGAAGAAAAGATTTTGCAAAAACTACACAATTACACCTTTGCGCCTGCTGGAACCTTGGGTTTTGTAAAAGCCGAAGTTTGCAAAGGTGGAATTTCAACCGATGAAATTGATTCAAAAACAATGCAAAGCAAACTTCAAAAAGGACTCTACTTTATTGGTGAAGTCCTTGATGTGACAGGCTGTTTGGGCGGGTATAATTTGCATTGGGCCTTTGCTTCTGCTAGACAGTGTGCTAAAAACTTAGGCTAGAAATTCAATTCTGTTTTTACCCTTGTTTTTGGAACTATAGAGTGCTTTATCGGCTCTATCAACCAATGATTCAAGTGTATCTGTTGGTTTAATTTCTGTTACTCCAAAACTACAAGTGATTTGACCAACATTTTCAAAATTGTGTTCACTGATAGTTCTTCGTAATTTTTCAGTAATTTTAAGAGCTCCATCCATTGCAGTTTTTGGGGCAATAATAGCAAACTCTTCTCCACCCCACCTAGCAAAAGTGTCAACCTCGCGCAATTGATTTTTAATAAGAGCAGTAATCTCTTTTAAAACCGAGTCGCCAACTAAATGCCCATAGGTGTCATTGACCGATTTAAAATCATCAATATCAAAAAAAATCAAAGAGTTTTTTTCGTTAGGATAGCGCTTTGCAAAAATGAGGTTTGTTTGGAGCGATTTTTTAAACTTTTTACGGTTATAAATTTGGGTTAATTCATCAATATAGCTTAAGCCTTGTATATGAATTTCATTACTTGCATCGGTGCTAAAGACGATAAAATCACTGCTAATTTCATTGTCTTTTGCTTGGGTTAAAACATTTGAGCGCAGCCAGTAGCTATTGCCATCTTTTCGCTCAAAACATAAAATTCCCTCCCAAGAACCTTGTTTAAGAAGCTTTAAATAGACATTTTTAATTATCTGTTTTGGCTCTTTTAAGAATTTTGACCAGTGCTCTCCAATAAGCTCTTCTTTTGAATAACCGCTAAGATTAACTAATGCCTGACTGGCATCTTTAATGTAACCTTTTTTGTCTAGTTTGACAAAGATGGTATAGCGGTTAATTATCTCATTGTCTTTAGCTAGCTGCTTTTGCTGCTCTTTGTTTTTTGCTAAAGCATCTTCAAGCCTAGATTGATACTCTTTGCGCTGGGTAATCTCTTGCATAATCCCAACAACTCCAATCACCTTGCCATCATTTTTTAATATATTTTTATGAATTACAAAATCGTGCATCTTGCCAGCAATTGGAAATTGATACTCATAGGAGAAGGGTTGCTGGGTTTTTAAAACGTAAGCATCAGCTTCTTGAATATCTTTAGCTAACTCCTCGGTTGTTATAGCTTTAGCATCTTTTCCAATAAGCTCTTCGATTGGTTTTTGAAAAAGAGTAGAAAAGGCTTGATTGCACTTTATAAAATTCCCATCAGTATCTTTTATAAAAGTTGGCAGGGGGATCGTTTGAAAAAGAGTTCTCATAAAATTGTTATGTTTTGTAAGAAAGTCTGTTTGAATTTTTGTATCTTTATTGTGCTCTTTAAAATTATTTGCAAGTACAATGTAGCGGTAATATACAAATCCCAAAACAAGTGTTAAAACCAAAGTCAAAGCGCTCATAAATAGATCTTGCTCAAAGCGCTTGTAGATATTTTTAAAGATTGGATCATCAATAGTTGCACTTACATATCCTGAAATTTCACCCCTTGCATCAAAAAGTGGAAAGATGGTAAGGGTTGAACGATCTTTTAAAATGAAACTGCCTTGATTGTCGGTTTTTAGTTTGTTAATTATCTCTTGAGCTTTAGTTGATGCTTGAGGAATTTTTTCACGAAGCTCTAAAGGGGTTATGGTTGGAGAGAGTAGATCTATCTTTTTTGCATTAATGGTTTTTTGGGCTAGTTTGTTAATTCTCTCAAAAGATATTCCCATCTCAATGGTGCCAATACGTGAACCTTCATAAAAAAGCGGAAAGAAGTAGAGATAATCTCCACTATTAAAAGAGTAGCCCTCTGCAAATGTTAAAGGATCATTTAGGGGTTTAAAATTTGCAATTGGCAAACCATCTTTTCCATAAACAGCTGGGTCAAAAAGCTGTATGAAACGTTCGCCAGATTGTAAATGCAGCTGCAATTCCCTAAAACCCTCTGGCTTTAAAATTGTCTCATAAATTGGCCGAAGGGTTTTAAAAAGTGTTTTTCGGATAATATCTTTTTCCTCTTCATTCGCACTATTTGCTTTTTGCACAAGGAGATTAAAGTCTTTATAATTGATATAAGTTGAAAAAAGTCTTGCTGGCAGTGGCCTAAAGGCATCAAGTACGCTCTGGTAGGCGCGAACATTTTGTGTTACAAGCAAGTTTGCATGAACACTACTCTCTTGTGATAATCTATCGTATAATAAAGCCCCTACAAAGGCTTGCAATACACAATAAAGCATAATTATACTACCAAGAGTTTTTGCACGTTTCAACTTGAAAATACCTTTGAGAGATTTAAATCATACATTTTACCAAAAATAAACTAAAATAAAAATATTACATTTTCAGACGCAAAGAAGATTAATAAAAAAAGCTTTGGTATAATAATGGGCAAAGTTTATTTGGAGCAGCAGATGGATATACACGATTTAATTGTTGGATATGAGGCATTTCGCCAAAAAAAATTTAAAAAATTTCAAAATCGTTTTATAGATTTAGTAAAAAATGGCCAAAAACCAA
>DDHL01000033.1:7330-8038 GCA_002352945.1 Campylobacteraceae bacterium UBA1877
GCTCTTTGTGGCTTGCTGTGATTCTCGGGTTGATCCAGCTTTGATTACAAACTCAAATCCAGGAGATCTCTTTGTTGTGCGAAACATAGGTAATTTTATACCTCCATACAAAGCCGATGAAGATTACCATGGAACAGCTGCGGCTATTGAGTATGCGGTTTCTGTTTTAAATGTGAGTGATATTATTGTGTGTGGTCATTCAAATTGTGGAGCAATCGAAGGTGTTTACCGCAAAATTGATGATCCAGCTCTTGTGCATGTAAAGAAGTGGTTAAAACTTGGAAGAGTGGCAAGAGATTATGTAGAAGAGCGCATTTATGATACAGAAATCCATGCTCAAAAACTTGCCATGACTGAACGCATTTCGGTAGTTTTTCAACTCTCAAATCTTCTTACCTACCCAGAAGTTGCAAGAAGAGTTGAGTCTGGAAAGTTAAGCCTTAGAGGATGGTATTATAAGATTGAAACTGGCGAAGTTGAGTATTATGATGATGAGAGTATGACCTTTTTGCCTATGCAGAGTTTGTCATGATTCGTATATTTTTACTTCTTTTTTGTTTAGCTTTACATGTATGGGCGCTTCGTATTGGAACTTACAATGTAGAAAATCTCTTTGATGATTCAAATGATGGCAGTGAGTATAAAGAGTATATTGTTGGCAATAAGTATGGCTGGGGTAAAAAAAAGGCCCAAAAAAAGCTTCAAACT
>DDHL01000033.1:8238-8576 GCA_002352945.1 Campylobacteraceae bacterium UBA1877
AAAAAAATGGCCCAAAAAAAGCTTCAAAATACCGCTTATGCAATCTCTAAAATGGATGTTGATATTTTAGGGGTTCAAGAGGTTGAAAATGAGGCACTTTTAGTTCAACTTGCAAAAAAGAGTGGGTTTAAATACCACGCATTTGTTAAATCAAAAAATGCTCCAAGTGGAGTAGGGTTGCTTTCAAACTATCCAATCATCTTTTCAAAACCCATTAAAGCCCCTCATGAGCGTATTCGTCCTAGTTTACATGTAAAGCTTGATATTGATGGGGATATTTTAGAAATTATCGTCGTTCATTGGCCCTCTTTAAATAACCCAAGACATTTTAAAGAGGT
>DDHL01000033.1:8776-16611 GCA_002352945.1 Campylobacteraceae bacterium UBA1877
AAAGAGGTCGCAGCAATGGCGATTGACAAGGTTATGAAAAATATTAAAGAGGGAATTGTAATGGGTGATTTTAATGACCCATTTTCAATCGATAGTGTAGCTTCAAAAATGTGGGCTCCGCTAGAAGAGCATAGGGGCTGGTTTGATCCTTGGATGGATCTGTATCCAAGGTGGAGCCACGACTTTTTTGGTGATAAAAAAGCTTTAGACAGGATGCTTTTAAGTGAGGGGCTTTTTGATAAAAAAGGTCTTGAATATAAGTGCAAAAGTTTTAAACCCCTTGCGCAAAAACCTTTTATAAAAGATGGTATTCCCTGTCGGTGGCAAATTTCACAGCGCGGCAAAGGAAGGCATTTAGGAAAAGGCTATTCGGACCATTTGCCCTTGGTTTTAGAGCTTAGCAAAAAACCTTTTACATGTAATGAAAAAAGGGTGCAAATAAGAGATTTATATAAGATAAAAAAGAAAAACGTAAATCTTGAGATTAAAAAGGCAGTGGTTTTATACAGTAGTGATGATGGGATGATTTTAAGTGATGGCAGCGCAAATATTTATCTTTATAAGCCCCAATTTTCAAAACCAATTGGAACTATGATGGATATTCATGTAAGCGCAATGGATGATTTTTTTGGAGTGCGTGAAATTAGAGCTTTACATGTAAAGAAAGTGTATAAGCAAAAAGGTGATCTTAACTCTTTAATGCTTCCGTTTTCAAAGCTGCGTGAAGCAAAAGCATCTGATGTGCTTGAGTATGTAGAAGGGGTTGTTCAAAATAAAAGATTTAAAACAAGATATGGCACAATCGATTTACATGTAAAGCCAAATTTTCCCAAGCCAAAAGAGGGTGAAGTGTTAAAGTTAGAGCGAGTTAGAGTTGGAAAGTATAGAGGAAGGATTCAGCTAATTTTAGAGGAGCGTCAATGAAAACAGTTTTAGATGCACTAGTGCTTGGAGGATTTGTACTTTTCTTGATTTTTCTAATTCGGGGGTTTTATCTTCAGGTTCAAGACCGCCAAGCAAAAAGAGAAGCGAAGGCTAAAGCAAGAGAAAAAATGAGTAAAAAAGGGAGTTTTAACGAAGAATAGGCTAAAATCTAGCCTTTAAACTCTACTAAAAGAGGTCGTATGTTAAAGCCATTACTTATTGAAATAGGTGTAGAAGAATTACCTGCAATTCCATTTTTACGTGAACTTCCAAATATAGAATCCAAGTGGCGCAAAGTATTAAAGTCGCAAGAATTAGAGTGTGCGTTTAAGTTTTACTACACTCCGCGCCGATTAGTTTTATGGCATCCAGAATTTCCATCTTATCAGCCAACAAGAGTTGAGGAGTTTTTTGGAGCTCCCGTTGAGATTGCTTTTAAAGATGGTAAGCCGACTCCGGCTGCACTTGGTTTTGCTAAAAAGTGTCAAGTGGATGTCTCAGAGCTTAAAGAGAGTGAGAGAAATGGCAAAAAGGTACTCTATTATCAAAAAGAGATTGAAGGAAGCGCCTCCATTGAGCTTTTAAAAGATATGGTAAAAACTTGGCTTGAGAGTTTAAGCTTTGGAAAATCGATGCGTTGGGGAAGTTTAAAAGAGAGTTTTATCCGCCCCATTCGCTCTATTGCGATTTTACTAGGAGATGAAGCACTTGAGTGTGAAATTTTTGGAGTAAAATCGAGCCCAAAATTTTATCCCCATAGAACAGTTTCGTATGAGCCGATCTCTTTTAGCCATGCAAATGACTATTTTGATAAATTAAAAGAGGGTGGGGTTGTGCTCTATCCAAACGAGCGCAAAGAGATTATTTTAAACCAAATGGAAGCGCTTGAAAAAGAAGAAGGTATTACAATCCAAAAAGATTTGGACCTTTTAGCTGAGGTTGTAGCAATAACAGAGCATCCAAAAGCGCTTTTGGGAAGTTTTGATGAAAAGTTTTTAGTGCTTCCGCCTGAAGTAATTATTACTTCAATGAAGGAGCATCAGCGCTATTTTCCAGTCTTTTTAGATGGAAAGTTAACAAACCGTTTTGTAGTAGTTTCTAATGCCATTGCAGATGATTATAAACTCATTGTTTCTGGAAATGAAAAGGTGCTTCGAGCCCGACTTGAGGATGCACTCTTTTTCTGGGAGAATGATTTAAAAAATGGACTCTCAAGCGAGGGTTTAAAAGATATTGTCTATCTTGAGGGCTTAGGATCATTGTACGATAAGGTTCAAAGAGAGCAAAAAATTGGAGCTTATTTAGCTAAAAAGTATCTATCTCGCTTAAAAAGCGAGCAGCCAAAAAAAGATAACGAGCAGATTTTAGCCCTGCTTGATCGAACAATTGGATTGTGTAAGGCAGACTTGCTTAGTGAAATGGTTTATGAGTTTACTGAATTGCAAGGAGTTATGGGTTATTACTATGCAAAACAGAGCGGACAAGATGAAGCTTTGGCGCTTGCTTTTAAAGAGCAGTATCTTCCAGACAGTGAAGATAGCGACCTCCCAAGTACATACTTTAGTGCAATTGTAGCTCTTAGCTATAAGATCGACTCTCTTTTGGCTCTATTTAGTATTGGCAAAATTCCAACAGGAACAAAAGATCCATTTGCTCTAAGACGGGCAGTAAGTGGAATCGTAAAAATTGTTCTAGCTTTTAACCTTCCTTTTGATATTAAAGCAGATTTTGCCAAGCTTGCAAAGGAGTATAAAGAGTTTGATTTAAGTTTGCTAGAAAACTTTTTTATTGAGCGATTATATAGCATATTTGATGCAAATCCATCAATCATCCACGCAGTTTTACAAAGTAAAGAGAGAGATTTGTTGGAGCTTTCATCTAAAATTTCAGCCCTTAAAGAGTTAAGTCAAAGTAAAGATTTTAAAAATGAGTTTGCAACATTTAAAAGGGTTGCAAATATTGTCAAAAATGTCGAACTTGACTCTTTACATGTAAAGCCTGAGCTTTTTGAAGATGAGCATGAAAAGGCTCTGTGGGAAGCTTTTTTAGAGTGTGATTCAAAAGAGTATAAAAACTATCTAGATCGATTAAATGCTCTTTTTGGATTAAGAGGTCAAATTAATGCATTTTTTGATAATGTGATGGTAAATACAGATAATTTACAAGTGCGTCAAAATCGCCACCACTTAATCGCTTCAATATACCGAGCATTCTTAAAGGTAGCAGATATTAAAGAGATTGGAGTTTAAAACTCCAATCGCTCTATTGATTCTCTTGGGGCAGAGAAGTGGTATCCTTGGGCGTATTCAATTCCAAGGGATTTAATGATTTGATAAATCTCTTCATTGCTTACATGCTCTGCAACCACTTTAATATTTGCCTCTTTGGCAAAATTTACTATGCTTTTTACAATGGCTAAAGAGAGTTTATCGTTGAGGATATTTTTGATAATATTTCCATCAATTTTTATAAAGTCGGTTTTAATTTGGGCAAGGTAAATAAAGTTTGAATATCCTGTTCCAAAATCATCAATAAAAATCTTATACCCCATCTTTTTTAATTTTAAAAGATTTTTATCTGCATGCTGTAGACGAATCAAATCCTCACTCTCAACAATTTCAAGCCCGATTCTTTGGGCAATATCTCTTTTTTTTGCATACATTTGCAATCTATCAATTATAGTATCGTTTATAATATCTTGCGGGTTGATATTTACCGTTATTTGGATATCTGGGTTATCTTTTAGAGTTTTGTAGCAAATTTTTAATACCCTTTTCGTAATATTTCGTAAAATAAACGTTCCTTTAATTGCTGGCAAAATCTTATCTGGAGTTATAATTTTTCCATCATAATCTACAATCCTAAGAAGCGCCTCGTAGTGAGAAACTGTATTTGTTTTGGAGTGGACTATTGGTTGAAAATAGCAAATAACTCTATCTTCTTCTAAAGCAGCATTTATTTCACTAATTGAAAGGTGTCCACTTTGGCGCGCTTTAGAGCCATCTTCGTAAATTTCAATACTATTTCTTCCTTTGTTTTTTGCATTATAAAGTGCAATATCTGCCAACTTAAAAGCATCTGAGAAGGTTCTTGACTGTCCTGGAGTTAAATTAACGCCCATTGAAACAGTAATATTTACATATTCTGTATCGGATATATAAAATTGATGGGATTGGATGCTTGAGTGAATTCTTTTACATGTATCAATAGATGTTTTACGCTCATCTCTTTTTGACTTAACAAGGATAACAAACTCTTCTCCGCCATAACGGATGACAATATCTTCTTCTTTTCTACAATTTTTTAGAATTATTTGTGCAATCTCTTTTAAAATCCTATCTCCAACTTCATGTCCATATGTATCATTAAATCTTTTAAAATGGTCAATATCTAAAGCTGCTAGGGCATAATTGTCTAGATTGATAAAGTTTTCTATCTCTTGAAGATAGTTTCTATTGTATACATTTGTTAACTTGTCCAAAAAAGCACTATTTCTTGCAACAATAAAGCGAAAAGTTTGGATTGCAAGTACGGTTAAAAAGAGAAAAATAATTACAATAGTTGCGATGATTGTGGTTTTCATAGTTGAGATAATAGTATTTACATCTTCGATTTTGCCTATTGAAAAATCAATAGCAAGAATCATCTCAACTTCTTTATTTTGACAAAATGGATACAAGTAGGTGATAAAAAGCTCTTTTAAAAATTCATGATGGATAATAACTGGTTTTTTTGTTTTGTATAAGTCCTTCCATAAAGGGCTTGTGACATCAAACTTTTGGCCAATCATTGCCTTTTCTTGTGGTGACGAACCATCGCTTATAAAGCGAAAAGTCCCATTTTTGTCTTTATAAACGATATAGGCATATTTGACATTTTTAGTTAATAGTATTTTTAGGGCATTGTCGATCTTTTCTTGCAGCTTTTTATCGCTTTTAATCTGCTCAATGTAACTTTTGTCTTTATCTAAAAATGAGGTTATATATTGAGCGTTATTAGCAGCAATTTTCAATACATCTGAAGTGGAAATTTTGATTATTTTTGACTCCACATCTTCTTCAAGTTTTAGGGTTCCATAGAGTAAAATTGCCAAAATAATTGCAAAAAAAGCACTTATTGTAATAAGATATAATGGATTTCTTAACTTTGTTTTATGGATCATTGCAACTCTTCTATGTATCTATTGTAATTTTCAGGAAGGGTTATCTTTTGGGCTTTGAGTCTTTTTTTGATAAAGATGATATTTGGTCTGCTTTTTGACCAAAAAAGAGCTCCAAAAAATCTTTCATCTGCAATGAGCTTTTTGTAGTTGTTTGTAAAAAAGTACCCTTCACACATTGCAAAATTGTGCTCATAATTTTTATTTACAAAGATAAGATTGGCATCTTTGCAATTTTTGGATATTGAGAAAAATTTGCCATAAACTTTTTTTTCTGATTTTGTTATGTCTGGTATAAAAAGAGTTATAGGTGTTTTGATGCCATCTTTTGCTATTTGGGAGAGGATTTTTGCTTCAAGCTCCATCTCTTTATCATATTCATCGAGCAAGAAAGTGTATTGGTCGGCAAAAATGAAAGAGTGTAGTAAAAAAATGAATAGAGCAAAGCGCATTAGAAAATCCATTTAAAAGATACTCCCACAACTCTTTCTGGTTCGTTTGCTATAAGAATAGGAGGTGATGAAAAACTCTCTTGATAGATTGATTGGGTCGATTTTTTTAAGAGGTTTTTGCCTTTTAAGCTTACGCTAAAATCTTTTGTAAAATTGTATGTAGCTCCCAAAGATAGATCAAAACTATCTTTTATGTATAAATCATCATAAGTAAAAGAGTCTTTGTAGATGAGTGAGCCAAAATAGTCAATCTTTTTGAAGCTACCCATATACTTTACATAGCCGCCTTTTTGGTAATTGCTTGCATTTTGGTTTTGGGTCGAGAAGTAGTAGTTAAGATAAAATTTATCTGAAGGTGAAAAATTGTAAGTATAGCTAAAAGAGACTCCTTGTGTTTTAATTCTTTCATCAACGTTGATAAAACCTTGTTGAGTAAGGTAGATAAAATCATCAATTGTGGTGTAATTGTAGATGATATTGAGTTTTGATTTTTTGTATGTGTATGCCATCTCTGCGGTGTAAAATTGATACTGCTGGGAGTTTAGCTCTGGCGCGGCAATGTTTTCAAAGTCAACATTGTAAAAAGATACAGGAAGGTAGGTTTTTGTAAAAAAAGTTTTAAAACCTAAATTTTCATAAGGTGTATAGATTGCTCCAACTCGAAAAAGCCTTTCTGTGCTATTTTTTAAGCTTCCTTCTCGAATATATTTATCTATTTTAAAATTTGCCAATAGTGTGAGATTATCAAAAACTTTATAATCATCTTGCAATAAAAATGAGTAGGTATTTTCTTTGTCAAAGTCATTTATGCTTAAATCCATCTCTTGATTAAGACTATTTGTAGCGCTAAAGGTTGTGGTGTCATATTTTTTGCTAAAAAAGTGCACTCCTGTTAAGAGGGTGTGTTTGTTTAGTTGAAAGGTTTTTAACAAGCTTGCATTGATTTTTGAAAAAGTTAAATCTTGATATAGAGTTATTGGTGTGGTGGTGTCTGGGTCTGAAAAGTCAATGAGGGGCAAAAAGCCAATGCCTTCTGAATTCTCTTCGTCATATTGGTATTGGTTTACTCCAATGGAAAAATTTGCTTTTAGCGATTCATCGTATAAAAAGTAGCTTGTAACATCTAAAAAGTAGCTTTTTTCCTCCATCTCTCCACTGTCTGGATCTGCATCTAAAGACATGCCTGTAAAAATATCTTTTTAAGCATCGGTGTATCCAAAATTTATCTTGGTTGTTTCATTGCTGATATCTGCAAAAAAGAATTTTGTATCTTTATTGTTATAAAGCTCTTTGTCTTTTGTTGTGAAATTTTCTTTTGAAATTGAATTGTTTGCAAAAAAGAGATAGGACCAGCCATCTTCAAAGCTTTGAGAGTGCATGATGCTTTGCGAGTGGGAATTTTCAGAGTTTGCGTGAATTTGCAACTGCGTGCCATTTTCTTTTTTAGCAGATTTTGTGTAGATTCTAACAAAATATACCCCAGTTGAATCGCCTAGTTTAAAAGAGCTATCCCCATAGTAAATTTCGATATGATCTATAAAATCAAGGGGTATATCAGCCCAGCCAAAAGAGGGAGAGTGTAGATAGGCTGAGCTAAACTCATAATCATTTATAAAAAATCGAAAAAATCCACTAACTGACTTGCTGCCAGTCAAAAGAGGAGTTTCATTGCCAAGCTTATTTTTTCCCATACTCATAAGAGGAAGCTCTTTTAAAATGTCATTTAAACTTTGGTATTGGAACTTGCGAATCTCTTCTTGAGAGTAGATGATTACATGCCCTAGTTTTTCATCAACTGTTTGTAAAGATTGCTCAACGGTGCTTTTATACTGTTTTAAAAGCATATCAAGCGATTCGCCAAAAAGAGAGTTGATAATAAAGAGTAAAAAGAAGCCAGCTTTCTTCATAAGCACCTTAATTCTTTAGTTAAAGGGGGCATTGTACTCAAAACTTCCTTAAATGTAATGAAACAAATGTTCTAAAATACTCATAAAAAATGATTTTGCTTATCAAAAAATTTAACTTTTTTGCGTATAATTCCATTTTTACATGTAAAGGAGAGCAATGAAAAAAGAGTTGTTTGATTCAATCAAAAAAGTGCGTGATGCAAGATGGTTTTCAAACCTTACTACTGCAATCATTATCTTTTACGCTTCTGTTTTGGGTTTTAAAACCTTAGAGGAAGCCGCGCAACCTTATGGAAATATTTTATTTGTTTTAGACTGGATAGTTACAATCTATTTTGTTGTTGAGATTGCAATAAAGCTTGCCGCTGAAGAGAGATGGCAAGATTTTTTCAA
>DDHL01000033.1:16839-28869 GCA_002352945.1 Campylobacteraceae bacterium UBA1877
AGATTTTTTCAAAAATGGATGGAACCTTTTTGATTTTGTCATAGTTGCTATTACTCTAGTGCCTCTTGAGAGCAGTTCGTTTGCGGCAATCGCAAGGCTTATGCGTGTGTTTAGAATATTGCGGCTTTTTACCGCAAGACCAGAGCTCAAAGAGATTTTAGATATATTAATCAGGGCGATTCCGTCTATTGTTGATATTGTAATTTTAATGTTTATTATCTTTTATATTTATGCAATTATTGGCAGTTTCATCTTTGCTGATATGCCTTCTGGACTGTGGAAAAACTTCTTGGTTGCTATGTTGACACTCTTTAGGGTGCTAACTTTTGAGGATTGGACAGATGTGATGTATGAAACGATGGAAGTTTACCCATGGTCGTGGGTCTATTTTGTAAGTTTTGTTATTATTGCTGCGTTTGTCTTTTTTAACCTTTTTGTGGCAGTTATTATTGGTGAGATGCAAAAACTGCAAAACGCAGATGCTGATAGTGAGCGCCACAGCGACCATGAAACGCTCCAAGAGCTTTTAAAAGAAGTCCAAGAGCTAAAAGCTATGCTAAAAGAGAAAAAATAGTCTACTTGAGCTTTAGTTTTACATGTAAAGCGTTTTTTTGGCTTTAATCTTTACATGTAAAGCTTTATATCACTTTTTGTTTGCATAAGCTTTGTATTATCTGTAAGTTTGAGTTGAAAATAAAACATAATAAATTAAAAAAATTTATTCTAAATTATTATTAAAAGTTTCAATTGCAAGTGTTGTGCAAAAAGTTAAAGATGCCAAAAAATCCTAGATGCAAACGAAATGAATGGTTTATAGCTTTATGACTTAATAAGTGAAGAGTTTGAGATTGTGGAGGGTGTATAGTGTTCTTTATTGAAAAAGTATTAAAATATATTTTTGTAGGGGTGTATATAGTTGCATTTTCTGTGTTCTTGTGGCTACTTTAAGCTTATATTTTTTACGACAAAGATGCTTAATTATATTTAAGTTTTATTTGCAAAATACAATAACAATATTTTACTCTAAGACATAACCACTTCATCAAGTTGGGCAGATGAAATCTCTCTTTACATGTAAAACTTGCTTAACTAAAATAGCTTTTAATTCTAGGTATGGTATGCCTAGTTGTATAATTTGATAATAATTATCATGTGTTAAGTTTTTATTTAATAAAAATGATTATAATTACCAAAATATAAAGGGGATGAAATGTGTTTTGGCTTTGAGTTAAAAAATGGAAGTTGGGTTGAACAAAACCCATCAATTTTTAAACACCTTAAGTTACATCAAAGAAGAATGCTGTTTTTAGCTCAGTATAATTGGTATGTTGATGCTTCAGAGAGAGTTTATCTTAAAAATAAAAACCTCTCATTGCAAGAAGTTTTTTTTCAGTCCATATTAACTCTTCTTCCAAAACCCCTTTCGCCAGCCATTAAGCCAAAAGAGTTCATACCCAAAGAAGCAGTTTTAATCCGTCTTTTTTTAAATGGCGATCCTAAAAAAGTCCAAGAGTATGCTATTTGTTTGGCTTATATTCCAAAAACAGAGATGGCAAGGCGAATTTATCGCGTTTTTGCTAAAGATATTCCTGGAATTGTTTTTGATGCAAGGAGTCTGTTTTTACACTTTGTGTATGAAAAAATCGCCAATCGCAATAAAGATAAAATCGTCTATATTAAAAATGATGAAATCCTAATCGAAAGCGATGGGAAGGTGTTATTAAGCGTTGTTCCATATCTAAAAGAGGTTAATAAAGATAACCCTATGGGAATAAAAGATGAGATAAATAGAGCCTGGCAAAGGCTAAAAGAGAGTAGGGCACAAGCTTTATACCTAGTTTTTCCAAGAAATGAAAACTTTACCCGTCACATCGAAGTTCGAAATTGTGAGCACCAAAGGGCTAGGCTAAAGCTTGTTCCATACACTATTTTACATTCAGTAAAGGAGAATAGATGAAAATTGCAATTGTTTACGGAAGCACAGGCGGCAACGCAGAAGATGTTGCTAAAAAGATTCAATCAAATTTAAAAGTAGATGCCGAGCTTTTAGATATTGGAAGTACTGATGCAGATACAATTAACAGCTTTGATGCTTTGATTTTAGGTTCATCAACATGGTACGATGGAGAACTTCAAGATGATTGGGATGCTTTTGATATGGATTCATTAGAGCTTAAAGGAAAGAAAGTTGCCCTTTTTGGAGTTGGAGATCAGCAAGAATATGGTGATGAATTTTGCAACGCTTTGGGGATTTTATATGAGGTTTGCGTGCAAAAAGGTGCGCAAATTTATGGAGACAAATGGAGCACTGAAGGGTACGACTTTGAAGCATCAAATGCAGTTGTTGATGGAGCCTTTGTCGGCTTGGCAATCGACCAAGAAAACGAAGAAGATTTGACTGATGAGAGGGTTGAAAAATGGGTTAAAAACCTTGAAGAGAGTTCGTTTTTTTCATGATTTACATGTATAGTCAAATGATGGGCTTTAAATCCATCATTTGACAAAAATTACTGTCTATAAGTTTATTTTAAAATAGATAAAAACCCTTCTTATTCTAAAAAATTCAAGTCAAAAATTGGCAAAAAGATTGTTTGATTATCGCTGCTTTTTTTGACAAGAAAAGCAAACTCCGTAGAGTATAATAGTTCTATTTATGGCAGTAAAATTATAGTTTTGTAAAATTTCACTCTCTTTTTCTCGAAGTTTTTTGTCGCAAAAAGGCATGGCCGTACCGCACTTTATGCAAACTAGCTGATCATGATAGTCCAATTTTAGTTTGTAAGTTTTAGTTTTAAAAGGCGGTAAAACCAAAGTGTGAATGAGTCCGAGATTTTCTAAAAAATTAAGCGTGTTATAAACTGTCGGCAAAGATATGCGAATATACTTTCTAGCACGACACGCAATCTCATCGGCGCTAAGATGGGCGTTGCTGTGATAAAGCACCCGCAAGATAACCTCACGCTGACTTGAGTCATAATGGCCATAATTTTTTGCTAGGTTCAAAAATTTTTCATAAAACTGGTTAAAATTCTCTTTTTTATCCATTGCCATCTTTCTTTACAGGAGGTGCATTTTTTTCTAACTTTGCAAAATCAACAGGTGTAAAATCTTTTTTGAAAAGCCTGATAAAATAGCTATTTTCATCGTTGTAGCGCACTATGTAATGAAGCGGGTCACTTAAAAATTGCAAATCCATCTTTTTATAATCAAAGTTTGGCAAATCCAATTTAACAAAGCTAAACCCATCTTGTTTCAATAGATAAAATTCACTGTTTTTACCAATCGCATATCCAACAATTTTTTTGGCTGCATTTTCACTTACATGTAAATAGACTAAAGTTTGAGGTGTAAAAATTTGCTTTACATGTAAAGTGTCGTTATAGCGTATAAGCTGGAAAAGTTTATCTTTTGCATCTGTTATAAACAGACCCAAATCATAAGGTTTTAAATTCGTAAACTTACCCCAAACTTTTTTGGCTGGAAAAACAAAGCCCTCTTCATTTAAAGCTAGATTTACCTCGCTTGTTAAACGTTTATCAACCTCTCCATGATGATGATAAATTACGATACCCTTTTTTGAAATATATAAAGCTTCTTTGGGAAAAGGAATGATGCCAACTTTAGGGTCTGGATTAAAAAGCGGATACAAAGCAACTCGAGGAGGAGTTAAAAGAGTTGGTTTATACGAAAGGCTCAAGCGCTCTTTTTTGATTGAGGGCGCATCATAAGATTTGCCATCAATTACAACCGGAAGCCTGCCTTGTGTTTGCAAGTCGCGCCAATAAACAAAAGGCAGCGCATCTTTAAACTCTTCATAACTTAAGCTATCTGCTTTGATTGTCCCATACTCAAAATTGTGCCCTCCAAGGTTTCTTTGATAAACAAATGTTTTGAGTTTATTAGAATAAAATGGGTAGTAATGAACTCTTTTTGAAATTGCATTGTTTAAAAGTTCTTTGCCTCCAAGCCATCCAATTGCAATTATGCTAACAATTAAAAGCGCGTAAAAAATGGGGTTTTTAACGCGTTTATTTGAAATTGCCAAAATAGAATCAATACCCAAAAATAGACAAACTACAATAAAGCTAGTCCACAAAAATATATTTTTATTTGCATCAGCGCTTATTAGCAATCCAAGAGCCAGAAAAAGAAAAAGTGCTTTTAAAAGCATTACTTTTTGCTTTGGTTCCATAATAACTGCGCAGCTGCCAAGATAAACAAACAGAGCACAAAATAAAAACCAAAGGTTATCAATAAGGCTTACATGTAAAAGTACATTGGGATAGTACTCCATAAAAATAACCCACAAGCCAATGCCAATTATCAATCCAAAAAGCGCTATGATAGCTACTCCAATGAGCTGGTGCAGTCCTAGGGTAAACCAAGGGTTCATGGGCAGATGCACAAGAATCCGACCACGATATCTTTCGGTATAAAATTGAAAAAGTGCAGTCAAAAAACCAACCAACAGATAAATCCATTTTAAAAAACCGTGAGGATGGGTGTCAAAAAAGACAAATCTATGCCACAAAAGGGATTCTGGCTCGCTTGTCATAAAAAGCGTGTGGGTTTGGTAGGCTAAAATCGCAATTAGGGCAAAAGAGATGAGAGTGAAACTAATAATTGTGGGTCGAAGCTTTACCCACTCTTTAAGTGCAATGGCTCCCATCATTCATACTTTCCTACATATCCTAAAAATTTCTCTTCAAAATCACAATCTATCAATTGTAAACGTGTGCTTGTATCAAAGGTAAAACATCTATTGTGATCTTTGTGGCGCTCAATGCGATGAATATTTAAATCCTCAAGCTCCCAATCGTCTTTAAACATATAGCAGTGAAATGAATCTAAAAACTCATTCATGCTTGATTTATAAATTTTGCCACCTTTTTGGATAATCATCATAGAATCGATAAGTCCAACAAGTTCGCCCATAACATGAGATGTCATCAAAACACTCTTTTGAGTTTGATAGACATGATCTTTTAAATAGTCAATAAAGAGTCTTCTATAACCACTATCTAAACCCATAGAGTAATCATCAAGTATCAACAAATCTGCATCTTGTGCAAAAAGAGCGCCTAATACGACTTGGGATTTTTGCCCAAAGGAGAGGGTGCTAAGTTTTTGGCTTGGATCGCACCCTAGCAAATCTACCAAATCGTAAAAGTATTTTCGTTTCCATTTTGGATAAAAAGCACTAAAAAAGGCTTCATATTGCTTGATACTTAAAAAATCATATGCCTTAAAACCCTCATGTAAAAGTGCAATTTTTCGCTTTAAATCTGGAGTTAGGGCATGGGATGGTTTACCAAAAATAAGGCAACTTCCCTTTGCGGGAAGAATGTAGCCCATTAAAATGTGAATCAGAGTAGATTTACCCACCCCATTTTTGCCCAATACTCCAAAAATTTGCCCAGGCTCAATGGACAAATTTAAATTCTCATACAGCTTTTTTTGGCCAAAATAGTGACCTAGATTTTGAAGTTCAATCACTGGATTCATTTTTCATTCTTTTGATTAGAACAACACCCTTTGCTGCCACAATTGCAGCTTCCTTTTTTAAATAATGAGTAATATATGTACGCTCCAGCCGCTAAGGCTATAACAATTAAAATCGCTGTTTCCATCTTTTTCTCCTAATTTACATGTAGGGAAAATCCCTACATGTAAAGATTAAAATGTGTAAGTTGCATTGAGTGCAAATTTTGTATAATCATCATTGCTATCTTCAGCATCAATATCAGCTACAATAGCTCCAAGACTGAGATTATCATTAAATGAATACTCCGCACTAAAGTTAATCTCGCTCTCTTTGTCTGAGCCATACTTTGTTTGGCCAGCTAAAGCACCAAGGGCAAAATCGCCAAATTCATAAGATGCACCAACGTAGTAAGTTCTAGCATCAGTTTCATAAACTTGGTTGCCATCTTCAAATGGATTAACGTTCTCGCCAATGGCATCCATGCTTCCGATTCCACCATCTTCATCAGTAACAATATAGCCGCCATTTAGGCTGACCCCAGCTATATTTAAGCGACCCTCAATATTGTAAATTGAGCCATCATCTGTATCACTCTCATCTTCACTGCTTTGTGCACCATGAAGGGTGATGCCAAACATATCCGAATCCCACTCGCCTTTGAGTCCATACCATGTGGCTACATCATTTGCGTTATATACATAACCATTTATGAGTGCACCATCAATTCCGGTATAAGCAACATCTAAAAGCTGGGCACCATCGCTTCCATTTATTTTTTCAAATTTTTCCAATGGAGCATCTGGATCGGCAACTGCCAATCTAATTGTGTGTCCTGCTGTGATAGTCAAATCACTAAGCGGAGTAAAAACTCCTACAACAGCTTCATGAAAATCGCCTGCCCATTCAAGATCAAGCTCTTGTCGGCCTATGATAAAACCAAATCCATCATTTTCGTATGAAATATTTGCTGTATGAAGCAAGACACGAGGTTCGCTGCCATCGCTATAATCACCATCATTTCGCTCATCAAAATCATTATTGGCTCTAAAGCCAAGATTTAATCCAAATCCATTAAATTTTGCACTCTCATAGGCAAAACCAAGTGAGCCCATTGTAAAACCAGCATCTTCGCCTGTTTGGTCAATTGACTCATGATAAACCATCACATCACCACTAAAACTTCCGCTTTGCAGGGCGTCAGTTAAATCAAAAGCGTCTGCATTTAAAACGCTTGCACTAAGAGCTAATGCTGTAACAAAAGATAGTTTTTTATACATCCATCAATCCTTATTTCATCTCTTTTGCTTGAACCCAAATAACGGCATCTTGACTAAGTTCTTTTCCCTCGTATTTGGTATCAGGGCCAACTCCAAGCGCTGCAAATCCCCACCAACCAGCTTTAGGAATTCCAAATGTAAACTCACCATCTTTATTGGCCTTGATTCCCATAGTTACAAAGGCATCTTGAGGTGCGCTAACGTGAGGTTTTCCCATTGCATTTGCTTCAAGATCAACATCATGGTTAAGATACTCAACCTCAATTTCAGCAAAAGGTACAGGTTTTCCTTCGCTCATAACAACGCCGGTAAATGTACCGCCCGCCCAAATCGCATAGGGCTTAGTTAAAGGCACAATTTCAGCTTTTAAATTAAAGTTTGTATCCCAATCTGTTGGAGCACCTGCTACATTAACAACTGTTTTTGTAATTTGCTGGATATAAGCATCTTCATTTTTTTCAAAGTATGGTTTAGGAGTGACAATAAGCACATGATCTCCCATTCTTCGAGCTTTGTAGGTTGACTTGTAAGCTTTGCCACTGTTTGCATTTCCCTTAAACTCTATTGGCTCAAGAGTGTCTAAAAGAGACTTTTCTTTACCTTTATTAACAACTACAAAGGATTCAATGCCCGCAATATCCATTGTATGTTCATCTGCAAATGGGTGATTAAACACATGTCGAAGCTCAATAGTACTTGGGCCAGTTAACGCACTCTCTGGCGTGTAAAGCATTTGAAAATGAGCCAAAGCACCCGTTGATAAGAGCGCTGCTGCTGCCGTGCTTGCTAAAAATTTCTTCATCCATAACTCCTTTAAGATAAATGTAATAATAATCTATATCAAAATACAACAAAAAGATATTGCTCACTACTGAGCAATATCGCTTCCTTTGATTACAACTTGATGGCCTTCGCCTGCATCAAATACCGCTTCAAATTCACCCTCTGGTTTTTCAAAGGTAAATTCACTATAATCATCCATCTTTCCGCTTACAACGGTTTTTCCATTTTGAACAACTTTAAAAGCTGTACCAGTGGCGCTGCTGCCATCGCTAAAGCCGCCTTCGCATGTAATGGTGCCATCACCATTATCAAAGCAGCTCATAAGTGCCGAATGGGCAAAAAGTGAACTCGCTGCAAACAGTGTTGCAACAACAATTTTTCTCATCTTTACTCCTTTAGTTAGATTTAGTGGCTAAACCGCCACTCCAGTTTATTCGTTTTTGCGGAATTGAGCCCGCAATTAGGGCTAAAGCAATTACAAGGGCATAAAAGAGACCAAAGGCCTCAACTCCATTTAGGTTTAAAGATACTCCTAGGCTAAAGATACTAGATGCAGCTATAAGGCCTAAAGTTATAGGGAAAAAGATTGCAAAAAGCATCCATTTATAACTATTGGTTTGAAGCTTCACAACAATCATGGTTGCGATGCAAGGTGGAGTTAAAATCATAAAAATAATAATCGCAGCTGCATGCAGTGGTGTATAGCCGCTATTTTGTGCCATGGCTTCTTCTGCTCGCAAATTGTCTGCCTTGTTATTTTCATACAAACTACCAAGAGTAGCCACGGCCGACTCCCTTGCAGCAAAAGAGCTTAAAAATGCTACGTTAATCTTCCAGTCAAAACCGGCAAATTGGGTGATTGGCTCAAGTCCTCGGCCGATTTTTCCAAGGAGTGAACTTTCAATCTTGTCGTTTTTGATTGATTGCAATATTCCTCGTCGTCCTCTAGAGAGTTTGCGTAACTCCCTATTTACCAATTTTGCCGCCTTATCTGATGGGGCTGGTTTAACTATGACAAATTGTTCAGGATACTTTATTTTAAACTTCTCATCTAAAGCTTTTGCCTTTTGAGGGCTTGTTATCATCCTTTTTGACTTATAATCATCATACACATTTAAGAGTTTGCTTACCTCTTCTCTGGAGCTAAATTTTTGAGCATAAGATGTTTTTTCAATTTTTTTGTAAAAGTTGCTTAATAAGGCTTCACTTTGGGCTTCATATTGAGCCTTTTGCTCATTTGAGAGCCCTGGAAGCTCCAAAAGGCAAAAGAGTACAATTGCAACTGCTAGAACAACAGTTCCAACCTTTTTAATATAAAGCCACACCCTTTCAAATGCTCTAAAAATCACACCTTTGATTGTAGGCGCATGATATGGAGGCAACTCCATTACAAAAGGTGAAGTCTCTTTTGTTCGCAAAACAGTTGAGGTTAGGACTTTGGCAACTATAAGGGCGATAAAAAGAGTGACTGTTGATATAAAAAACATCATTAAACTCATTTGAGGCTCAAAAAAAGCTCCCAAAATAAGGGTATAAAAGGGCACTTTAGCTAAGCAGTTCATATAAGGAACTGATAAAATCGTAGCCATTCTAGCTCTTTCATCTGCAATGCCCCTAGTTGCCATAACACCAGGAACTGCACATCCTCCAACAAATGCTCCGCCCAAAACAAGAGGCAGGGTTGATTGCCCATGAAGACCAAATTTTCTAAAGACCCTATCGAGAATAAAAGCCATTCTTGGCATATAGCCTACATCTTCTAAAATAGCTATCATGGCAAAGAGAATTAAAAAGACTGGAATGTAGTTTAAAAGGGCGTTGGCGCTATTGACCATCCAGATAGCAAAATCTGTAATCATAGGCACATCTGTAAAATCTGCTGCTGGCGAAATTGCAATGACAAAGTTTTTAAAGCTGGCTAAAATTGGCCAAGTATAATCAGTTAGTTTATAGCCATAAACGATGGAAGATTGGTAAATTATAAAAATAATTAAAAAAAGAATCGGAAATGAGAACCAGCGATTGAGTACAACCGAATCTACTTTGTCGGTTAAATTTTTCTTTTTGTTTAGTTTTTCTTGGACAGTTTGGTGGTAAATCACATCGGCTGAATCATATCTTGCTGCAGCCAAAAAGCTATCTGGATCTTTATCGTACCTTTGGTGGAACTCTTGGGATTTTTGATCAACTAAGGAGACAAGCTCAGGGTATTTATCATAAATATTTTTATCCCCCTCTAGCGCTTTTATAGCAATCCACCTTTTCATATTTGCAGGTGCATTGCTAATTTGTTTCTCCACTTCGGCAATGAATGGCTCAAGCTCTTCATAATTTATTTTAAATAAAGAGTATTTGGCTTTTGATGCATCTACAATGGCTTTTAAGATGGCTTCTTTACCTTCTCCTTTTGCCCCAACTGCTGGAATTACAGGACACCCTAACATTGATGAAATTTTTTGAATATCAATTTCAATCTCTCTTCTTGATACAACATCCATCATATTTAAAACAACTATGACAGGCTTTCCAATTTCAAGCAGTTGAAATGTAAGATAGAGATTTCTTTTTAAATTGGAGGCATCTACAACATTTACTATAATGTCTGGATTTTCATTTATAATAAACTCTTTAGCAACTCTCTCTTCTAGGGAGTAAGAGCTAAATGAATAGGTTCCAGGCAAGTCTACAATTTCAATATTGCTATTTTCAAATTTTACTCTTCCAGATTTCTTTTCAACTGTTACACCCGGGTAGTTGGCAATATGCTGTTTTAAACCGGTAATGAGATTAAAAAGGGTTGATTTTCCGCAATTTGGCTGACCCGCTAAAGCAACCTTTATCATATGATGTCAACCTCAACCAAGCAAGCCTCGCTTTTGCGCAAAGAGAGTAAATATCGATGGATTTTTAATTCCATCGGATCATACAAGGGGGCTTCTCGCACCACTTCAATATCAGCTCCTGATACAAAGCCCATATCTAAAAGTTTTGTACGCAGCGCATCCGTTGCTTTGATTGAAACTATCTTGCATTTTGTGCCGCTTTTGGTCACCTCGTCTAATCGCATTTTTAAGTTCCTTTATAATGCTTTTGATAATTGTTATCGAATAGTAAGTAAAATAAACTTAATTTTTGATGAAAAAATGAAAAAAAATTAAAATGATAATTATTATAAATATTTCATAAAAAGTATTGAAATTTTGCACTTTGTGTATATTTTTACCCAATTTATGCTACTCTAAAAATATCTTAAACCAAGGATAAACGGTGTTAAATTATAGGCAAGATAAACCCAAAAAGAAGATTTTGTGCATCGGAGCAAGTCCAAGAAAGGGTGGAAATAGTGATGCAATTTTAGACTCAATTCAAAAAGGGATTGCAAGGGCAAATATTGAATCAAACTCCATTTTGCTAAGAAATTTTAGTATAAGCTCTTGCATAGGTTGTGAGCGCTGCCGCAAAGAGAAGGAGTGTGGTGGAGTTGATGATGATATGCAAAAAATTTACCCCCTAATAATCCAATCAAGCGGGCTTGTTTTAATTTCACCAGCTCATAATTACAATGTAAGTGCATTGATGAAAATATTCATTGATAGATTATATAGATTTTATAATTTTAATAATGACCATCCAAGAGGTTGGAGTTCTCAGCTTATGGATCAAAACCGAAAGGCCGTTGCAGTTGCCATTGGCGAACAGTTAAATAAAGAAGATCTTGGCTTTACATTAAATGGTATGGTTTGGCCGCTTCAAGCTCTTGGATATGAAGTGGCGGCAAAAGAGCAAATATATGGAAAGTTTCAAAGAGGTATTGTAAAAAAGGATTTATCGCTTATGAAATATTTTGAAGAGCTTGGATTTAAGTTTGCAAAATTGCTTTAAACTCTTTTTACATGTAAAACTTTTTTAAGGATAAGTTTTACATGTAAAGCATCTTAAATAGAGTTTGAAATCTTCTTTTTTAGTCCATTGTAAATTTTTGAAAAAGTTGTGGCTTGAACACCTAGTTTATCCGCTTCTTGTACAACTGTTCCAACAAGGGAATTGAGCTCATTTTTTCTATTGCTATTTATATCAAGCTGCAAGGATGTAGTGGAGTTGTATGGGATCTTTTCTTGAGCTTGGATAAGATAATTTTGGATAATCGAATCTGGTATATCTATGCCTTTTTTGTTAGCAACCGATTGGATTTCTAAAAGCATAGCTTTAGCTTCATCGTAATGGTTTTTTACAATTGCTCCAATTGGTTCATTGTAATATGCTGTTAAGGCGCCAAAAACAGATATAAATATATACTTCTTCCAGCATTCAAAAGTGATATTTTCACTCACTTTAAAACGCATTTTTGCATCATTGAAAAGTTCAGAAAGAAAAATCAAGGTTTGTGGCATTGGGTTTGCTCCTGCAATGAGCAAGAAAACCCCGCCATATTTTCGAATATATCCAGGCTTTGTAATATTTGAAAAAATATAGATACATGCGCTT
>DDHL01000039.1:0-187 GCA_002352945.1 Campylobacteraceae bacterium UBA1877
GGAGTGGCAATACCGGCAAAAATTGATCCTAAAACTAAAACAACCAGTGCCAATGGAGGAATAATAGCAACTAAAGCTTCAACAATTTGCCTCTTTTTGGTCACATTTTCAACTGGAGGAATTGCAGGAGCCAACTCGGTTTTAAAAAAGGCAATAACTAAAATAAAAAGAATATAAGCTGCCACTA
>DDHL01000039.1:400-791 GCA_002352945.1 Campylobacteraceae bacterium UBA1877
AATATAAGCTGCCACTAAAGCTAGGGCTGGAAAAAAAACAGTTTTAAATAGATCTCCAACTGGAACCTGAAAAACATCGCCTAAGATAATAAGCACGATTGAGGGAGGAATAATCTGTCCAAGAGTTCCAGAGGCGCAAATTGTACCAGCTGCCAACTCCTTATTGTAGCCATATTTGAGCATTACTGGAAGAGAGATAACTCCCATTGCCACAACACTTGCTCCCACGACTCCAGTTGAGGCTGCCAAAAGCGCACCAACTAAAATAGTACTGATTGCAACACCGCCTCGAATTTCACCAAAAAGTACTCCAATAGACTCCAATAGTCGCTCTGCAAGTCGTGTTTTTTGAAGAATTACACCCATAAAAATAAAAAGAGGCACTGCAATT
>DDHL01000039.1:805-6112 GCA_002352945.1 Campylobacteraceae bacterium UBA1877
CCCACCACACCCGTAGAAGCAGCAAGCAACGCACCTACAAGCACGGTGCTAATTGCCACACCACCTCTAATCTCGCCAAACAAAAAGCCCATCGACTCTAAAAGCTTTTCAGCCAGCTTTGCTTTTTGCAGTACAATGCCCATAAAAATAAACAAAGGCACTGCCATCAAAATAGTATTGTTCATAATGGAGTAGATACGGTAAGGCATAAAGGCAAACATATCTTTGCCTATTTCAAAACCTTCCCAAATAGTTCCGCCATACTCAAGGGACTCTACAATGCCGCCAATCATTCCAAAAAAAACAGAAACTGCACCAAAGGTAAAGGCCACTGGAAAGCCGATTAAAAGCATAAAAAGGCCTACAAAAAACATAATAATTCCAACCATTTTAAGACCTCATCTTTTTTACTTCTTTTAAATATGCATTTACATGTTTTAAAATAAAACCAATTCCTACAATTATGAGCAGATAAAAAGTGATTGGAATTAATGCTTTTACTATCCACCTATAAGGCAACCCTCCAGGATCACCGCTGCCTTCATTGCTTTGATAAGATTCTAAAACAAATTCGGTTGAACCAGTTGCAATAAGAATTGAAATTGGAAGCAAAAAGATCAATCCTCCAATGGCATTGATTAAAGCCTTTGTTTTAGGTGAAAAATGCTCATACGCTAAATCTACTCGCACATGCGCATCCTCTTTAAGGGCATAAAAGATGCCAAACAAAATAATAAGAGAAAAAAAGTGCCACTCCAGCTCTTGCAATCCAACAGATCCTGTTTTAAAAAAATAGCGAGACACTACATTATAAAAAACATTTAAGGTCATTATAATCATCAAAATTCCACAAATATGGCCAACCACATCACAAAATTTCTCATAAATACGCTCACACTGATCTAACATCCCTCTCCTTTGGTCCAATTATCGCTTCTGTGAAGTTTGACATTCTATTCCAAATGTTCACTTTTTTCAAGTATTATCTTAAAAAAAATTTTTAAATTTTTAAAAATTAACTACTATTTGCCTCTACATGTAAAAGTGAATCCTAAAAAAATAATCAAAAACCCTTTACATGTAAAAAGATTTTTTGCGGCTTTCGAAGCTAGTTATGGATTTGGTGGCCTAAAGAGGTAGCCAATATCTACTACGGTTTCAATGTAATTTTCTGGGATTTTTTTTCGCAATCTGCGAATCAATGACCGGATTGAATCAAGGCTGGCAAAATTTCCCTCCCATACGATTGATTGAATCTTTTCATAAGAGACAACCTTGCCTTTATCACTTAAAAATAGACCTAGCAAAAGCCTCTCTTTTTTTGAAAGCCTCTCCCGTGTTCCATTGTGTTCGATGATGCTAGATTGGGCATCAAAACTGTACCCATCTCCAAAGCGCACAACATCTGTTGTAACGTTGCAAAGCTTTTCAATTTTAATCTCAAGCTCATCAATAAAAAAGGGCTTTTTTATATAATCACTGCAACCATAGTGGTATGAATCTTTAATTGTCTCAAGCTCTACGCTAGAGCTTATGATTATTACTGGAGTTTTTGGATAGTATTCACGGATGCGCTTTAATAACTCAATGCCATCAAGTGAAGGGACATTGATATCTAAAATATAGCACCCATATCCATTATCTACCGATTCAAAGGCTTTGTATCCATCTTCAAAACTATCTACATCAAAACCTTTTGCTCGCAACCGTTTGGTAATTGTCGCATTTAAACGACTATTGTCTTCAAGGAGTAAAATCTTCATGCCGTATTATAATCTAAAGATCTTTACATGTAAAACCTTTACATGTAAAAGGTTTAAAATTAAGAGCGTTTATTTGGCACCTCAATGCTAAAGATTGCGCTATTTTCACCATTTGCAACACTCATTTTTCCACCCATTTTATCTTCAATTACAACCTTAGCAATATAAAGACCAAGACCTGTTCCGCCAGGAGTTGTAGAAAAGTATGGATCAAATACATGATCGATTATAGCCGGATCAATATTGCCAGCATCATCAATTATTTGGACTATTGTTGTGGTGGGATTTGCATAGACGTTTATTGTAATTATGCCTACTTTATCAGTTCCTTTAAAGGTATTAATAATTTTTTTCTTTGCATTATTTATGATATTTAAAAGTACTTGTTTAAACTCATTTTCATACCCATAAGCAAATATATCCCTATCTTCTGGTGTAAAATTAACAAAAAGATTGATGTTTGAATAATAAATCTGACGCCCTAAAAGCTCAGTAACCTCTTTTATTGCTTTTTTTACATCAAAAATTCTCTTTTTGGTTGAAGGTTTTAAAAAATTGCGAAAATCTTTTAGGGTTTTAGACATATACTGAATTTGCATCATTGAATCTTTTACAAACTGTTTTACGCTCTCTTCATCAAGCTCCTCATTGCAATATGCCATTTCAATATCTTGAATGATGGCTGAAAGCTCAACTAAAGGCTCGTTCCACTGGTGTGCCACTGCTCCAATCATCTCTCCCATTTCTGCTAATTTAGACTGCTGGATTAAAAACTGTTTTTGTTGGATTCTATCTGTAATATTATCCATAATGCTAACAATTCCACCCAAAGTGTGGTCTGCATTTAAAAAGGTGGATTTGTGAACTACAAAGTGCTGCATTGGTTTATTTGGCAAGTGAAGAGTTGCCTCATCAGTACTGCTAGAGTGGGGGGTATTTTAAAAGCATTTCATCTTTAAAAGCGTGCTCTTTTGCCCAAGATGTAGGAAAAAGATCATATACGGTTTTGCCAATAACATCATCTTTTGATAGTCCTAAAAGCTTTGCAAAAGCAAGATTGCAGCCAATGTAGCGGCCTTTGACATCTTTGTAAAATATTGGATTTTTTATGGTATCTAAAAGTGTGGTTATAAAAATAAGTTGGCTTTTTAGAGCCTTTTCGCTTCGGCGTCTTTTGATGATATTTGCAATTAAAAAAATAAGCAGCACTATTACAAAAATCGAACTTAAAATAATGCTCCAAGCTAAAGGACGATACTGATCATAAAAGGTAAGTGGTTTATTGCGAACCTCATGGTAACCAATTTCAACGGGTATTTTTAAGTTAAAACGTTTTAGTTCATTATGATCAAAAAGGTATCTATTAGGACTCTTTTTTATAATTTGCATCTGTGATATTGGCGTGCCTTGCAAAATTTTAAGTGCCATTTTTGCTGCTGCTTCTCCTTGAGCGTGGGCACTTGTCATCTTCCCACCAACAACTCCTAACCCCAAATAAAAGTCCCAAACCCCAAAAATTGGTACATTTGAAACTTCATACACCTCTTGCAGACTCTTTTTGTATGTATAGTACTTACCAGCCCCGTCTTTAAAAAGGAGCAAAAATAAGATAGCGCTGTTTTTTTTCAAACTGCCCACTCTTTTTTTTAATGATCCTATGTCTAAATCATCTACATACTCAATATATAAATCTTTTTGAAAATCGCTTAAAATTCTATCTAGCTCATTTTTAACTGCACGAGCAGTTTCACTTCTATCATTGATTATCAAAATATGGTCTAAATTTAAAATCATCTGCCGCATAAGCTTTATTGTTGATTTGATATCAACCTCTTCTACAACGCCTGTAACTTTATCTTTACTATGCGCAGGGATTGTAAATTGTGTTTTAAAATCGTTAATTCCTAAAAAAACAATAGGTGAGCTTTTAAAAATCTTTTCATGATATTTTAGGGCAAAATCCAAAGCCATATTATCGGCTACTAACACCAAATCGTATTTTTTAAACTCAAGCTTTTTTTCATACAGTTTTGCTAAAAGTTTAATATACTCATCGCTGTTAATCCGTTTTGTATCCATATAAAAAGTGGTTAGCTCAATATTATCATAAGGAGCAAATTCTAAGGCAATAGCATCTGTTATATCATCTGACCACTTATAGCCTTGATGATAGGAGTGTAATAGTAGCACCTCTTTTGGCTCATTAAAACTAACCCCAAAAAGGGCACTACTTACAAAAAGCAATGCCCATAGTGCTGCTTTAAACATTAAGACTGGCGGATAAAGTATGCTTTTGGGTTTTGCACTATTGCGCCATGCTCTGCAATGGCTTCATCAGCGGTGTGGTAGCGCTCATTAAACAAAGGCTTGTCATACATTACCGTATCGTTTTTTATCTCAAAAACCATAGTCTCAAAAACGATTTTATGTTTATCGTCGCTAAACCACGCATGGCGCACTGGAGTTGCAATTGTTGAGACAAGATACTCTTTTTCTTCAATTTTAATAATGTTTTTAAGCGCCAAGTCTTTCATGTTTTGCTCCTATGAAAAGAAAAGTTGATTTGCCATCACCGCCACAATGGCTATTGGTACTAAATATCGCAACACCTTATACCAAACTGAAAATAAAGCCGGGGACATATGGGACCCAAGCAAAGAAACTAGGCGTTCTTTTTGAATTACATATCCAACAAAAATTGCAATCAAAAGTCCACCCAAAGGTAACATTATTGAGGATGTAAAAATATCTAATATATCAAACATTCCTTTGCCAAAAAATGTCACATACTCTTTTAGAGAATCTACATTTGAAATAAGAGCTAATATTCCCAAAATATATGAAACCACACCTAAAATCACAAGGGCTTTTAAGCGAGTAATTTTAAACCGTCTTGTCATATACATAGTAGTTGGCTCAACAATTGAAACCGCTGAGGTTAAGCCTGCAAAACCTAAAGCTACAAAAAACAAAAATGCTATTATCGTTCCAGCTAGGCCCATTTGATTAAAAAGCGGAGGTAGTGAAACAAAGACTAAACCAGCGCCTTGCGAAGGCTCAGCTCCAAAGCTAAAAATAATTGCAAAAATAACAAGACCAGCTAAAATTGCAACTAGTGTATCTAAAATTGCAACCACAAAGGATGATTTGACCAAATTTGCATCCTTAGGTAGTGATGCTGCATAAGTCATAATCGTTCCCATACCAAGCGATAACGTAAAAAAGGCTTGGCCAACAGCAGCTAAAATTGACATTGATGTTACTTTGCTAAAATCTGGAACAAATAAAAAGGCCACAGACTCACTAAATCCACTCAAGGTAAAAGAGTACACTAGTAAAAAAATCAATATTAAAAAAAGAAGAGGCATAAGAACGAGGTTTGCTTTCTCAATCCCATGTTTAACACCCCTAGAAACAATATAAAATGTCAAAGCAAAAGCAATAGTAAAAAATATAATTTGACTTAATGTATCAGATGTAACCATGCCACCAAATAGACTTCCAGCCTCATCTACATTTGCCGGCAAAGATGTAGCGGCTATAA
>DDHL01000043.1:0-4715 GCA_002352945.1 Campylobacteraceae bacterium UBA1877
GCCTGCAAATTGCTCTTTTGGAAGTGACTGTACAGCCTCTTCATCATAAGCTCCGTATGCATCTTCAGCTGCAACTTTAATTTCTGCTTCTTCGCCCTGTGCAAGTTTGGCTATCTCAGATTCTAAACCTGGGATAATTTGCCCTTTTCCCAATATGAACGACAATGGAGCCGCGTCACGGTTTGAGTCAAGAACTTCACCACTATGAACATCTTTAAGTTCATAATGCATAGAGACGACACTATTGTTAGCTATTGCCATATTATGTCTCCTCGTATAATGTCATGAAAACACACCCATAAAGGGCGAGCTAACATAAGCGCAGATTGTACCATAGCTTTGTTTTATCAGGGCTTACATGTAAAGAATAAAAAGTTTTTTACAAAACAGCACCATTATCGATCTGGCGATGCCTTAGCCTCTTTTGAGTTTGGATAGTTGGTTTTAAGGGCTTTGTAAAAGGCATTTGCATTGGATGGCTCGCCAATTTTATCAAAGCTTATTGCAGTATGGTAAAGCAGTCTTGGGATATAATCGGCCTTATCATAAAGATCGATACTTATCTTATAGTGTTTAATCGCCGTTCTCCACTGCTCTTTTTTGTATGCAATTTCGCCTAAATAGAAATTGCTTCTTGCAGGCTTATAATTTTTTTTCACTAAAATTTCATAACGTATTTTTGCCTCATCTAGTCGATTAGCATTAAAATGCTCTAGTGCTTCTTTGATTAAAACAGCTCCCTCTTTAGACTCTAAAGAACTGTAATCTTTCTTTGCAGATTGCACAAGCAGCGATTCAACCTTTTGAGCCAACTCATCTACTTGAGACTTTGGAGCATAGTTAGAGTTAATTGAATCAATAAGCGAGCTAAGCTCTGCTAATACAGTGTGAATTTTTTCATTATTGCTTTTTTGGGTCTCTTGTGTTTGGTGTAAAACTTCACTCAAGTGCTCTATCTGTTTTGACAAGGCAGTTACATTTGCATCTAACATCTCTACCTTTTGACTTAATGAGCGGGTTTTTGCATCACTTTGACCAACTTTTGAGGCAGTCCCATCTAAAACTGATCTTACCCCTTGAACCTGACTATCTAACTGGTCAAATTGAGAACGGATTTGAGAAAGGTCTTTTGTGAGTTTTTCAATCTGCTTGCGCTGTTCATAGAGAACCTTTTCATTCTCTGTCAGGCCATAAGGAGAGTCTGTGTTGATATTGCCTGCATCAAACACAGAAATTTCAGCGCCATGCAAACTAAGCGCAGCCCCGATAATGAGGGCTGCAAGTTTTAAATTTTTTAAAATCATTTATGGAAGCAGTTTAAATTCAGCTCTACGGTTTTGTGCCCAGCACTCTTTATTGCTTTGTGTGCATGCTGGGTTGCTCTCACCATAACTTACAACCATGATGCGTTCTGCTGGAACACCTTGTGCAATTAAAGCATCCTTAACACTTTTTGCTCTTTTTAAACCTAGAGCATAATTGTACTCATCAGTTCCCCATTCGTCACAATTGCCTTCAATTTTGATTGAAAGACCAGCAGCATCTGCACGTTTGAAAAGTTTTGCATTGGCTTCAATGACGCTCATCATATCTGGTCGAATATCATACTTGTCAAAATCAAAGTAAACATTTTTTGAATTTGCTTCAATTTCAGCAATTAATTGTGCAACTTTTTGAGCAGCGGTTGCTTCGCTTTCAACTTTGCTTGCATCCATGCCTGAAATGTTATCCATTTTTGAATCAGCACTAGCTGCTTCTTGCGTTGTGGTTTGTGTTGTATCCACCTGCGGGCTCTTTTGGCTACAACCAGTAAATAGAAGCATCAAAACTGTTAACGACGTTACGAACAATGTTTTCATTTTTTTCACCTTTTTTGGGATTAAATTCTATAGTAGTTTAACATTTTTTTCTTTAAATTACCAATCAATTGATTGAATATGACCCGTTTTTAAGGGAAAATGAAAACTTTTGTTAGCTCCTAGCCTAATAATACCAAGTGCGCTTTGAGCTTTATACTCTTTAATATACAAAATACTCTCGCCATCTGGAGCAAAACGTGGGAATAGATTTTTTCCAGTCGCTGTTAATTGGCGAATAAAATCTGTTTGGGTTGAGATGAGATAAAGGTTAAAAGTGCCAGATCCAAACTCACTACTCTTTTCACGACTAGAGTAAACCATGTACTGGTTAAAAGCTGAAACTGAATTGTTATTGCGGCCATGGTAAACCATTTGAGTAACTCCAGATTCACCAATGGTTTTGGTAAAGATATTTGGATACCCAAGCCGATCTGATACAAAAACAATGCGCCTATCATCATCTACAAATCCAGCGCTCACATCGATACCCTTGTAGCTTGTAATGCGCTCTAAATGTTTATCATACAAGGTGTACATGTAAACATCTGGCTGATCATCTGGCGCCATTGTGATAAGAAGTTTTTGGCCATCGTTATTAACATCTGAAACCATGGCCATACCTTCACTTTCTAAAATTTTTGTTCTTTTTCCACTTGATAAATCGACATGATAAATCGCTGGAAATCTGCCATTATAATCAGAATAATAAAAACTATCTTGGGAACGATTTGCCCATTTTGGAAAAATATTTAATCCACCTTTTATAATTGTCTGCTGGAAACTAAGGGTGTAATCACTAATTACAATCTCACTCTCTTTTGGAGTTGTATACTTAGAAAATATTACAAAACGCTCCATCCATTGGATTGATGGAAAGCCTAAAGTATCATTTATCTCAACTACAATCCTATGAGACAAGAATGGATAACGATCTTTGTGCGAAATTTTGTAACTTTTTTCTAGCTTAACTTCACCTGAAATTGTATTTATGAGTTTTACTCTTGCAATTATCCCATCTTTGCTGCTTGGTTCTAATTTATACCTTACAACAAGCTCTGGTCTATCGGGAACAAAGGCTGATAGCGCACTAAAACTATCATCTTTATAGTATCTATCAATAACATCAAAATGAGTGCTTACTTTTAAGTCTCCTACAATCATTTGAAAAAAACGCCTCTTTAATCCTGAGTCAATCTCTGCGCCTGTACCATCTAGCAAACCAATAGTTGGCTGCTTTTCCATTCTCTTAACAATTTCAATAGTCGCATCAGCTGCAATCAAATGAAATGAACATATTAAGAGTAGTAGAAATTTTTTCATTGTAGCTCCAATTCATCTTTAAAAGTTACATTAAGTGTAATGCCCTCTGCTTCAGGCGAAGCAGGAAAAGTAATATATCTCATCCGCTCTAAAAAATCGCGTAATTTAGCATTGAATTTGTTATTATAAGATAAACTTTCTATCGTGTAGCTAAAACTTCCCTGAGAGTCAATTGTTACTTTAACAACAGCTTGAGCGCCTGAGACTGTATCTGGCGTCTCATTCCAATAGCCTTCTAAAAGTTCAGAAATTTTTCCTCTATATTCATCATAAATTCCAGCAGCACTTGAGCTTTTTGGTGCACTTTCAAACTCAAGCTGGGCTACAAGTGAACTTGCTTTACTTTGAGGCTTGGTCTGAGCTTGCGAATCATTTGATTTTAATCTACTCTGTTTTTTAGACTCTTTTACTGGAATTTCTGCTTCTTTTTCTAACTTTGAAGTATCAATATTGCTAAATAGGCTTCTAACATTTGTTTTTTTTGGCTTAGAACTTTTAACACTCACTTTTGGAGCAGATGCCAAAGCTTCTTTTTTGCTCTCTTTTTTAGGTTGTGAAACTTTTGGAGCTGGTGCTGGAGTCTTTTTAGGACGCGCGACAAGAGTAACATCCATGAAAGAGTCTTTTTTTGTAGTATAACGTTTACTGATTTTTTGCTGATCGGATATATAAAAAGCTACACCTATGAGTATAAAAATATATAAAAATAGTGCAGCAATAAAGCTTAAAAGAGAGGATAGTGTGCTTGAGGACATTTAGCCTCCTGTTTCCAGCGCAACCTTATTAAATCCAGCCTCTTTTACACTCTTTAAAACAAAGATAACATCACCATACTCTAAAGATTTATCGGCCTTTATATAAACGGGTATATCTTTTGGTATGGTGCTGCTATATAAAATGAAATTATCTGGAAAATCTTTGAGATTGTAGCTATCTTTTTTAATAAGCACCCTGCCCTCTTTTGTAATTCGTATCTCAAGCTCGGGCATCTTGCTAATAGTAGTCTGCTTTGTTCCCTCTGGCAATACAATATTTTCTTCATATACTAATGTAGGAGCAGTAACCATTAAAATTGCCATGAGAACCAACATTACATCAACTAAGGGTGTAATGTTAAGTTCGGGCGACTCATTCCAATCTATCATGAATCTGCTTTTGTTTCACTTTTTGCAGCATTTGCCATAAGAATATCTACCTGTCTTTCAATAAGATTTAAAACCTCATACCCTTTTCGTTTCAACAATATATGAAATGAATAGGCTGGAATAGCTACAAAAATACCTGCGGCAGTTACAATAAGAGCCTCGCTAATTGCGGGTGCAATGACGCCAAGAGATGCGCTTTGAGCACTTCCAAGACCAGCAAAGGTTTCTAAAATCGACACAACGGTTCCAAAAAGTCCAATAAAAGGAGATGTTGACGCGATAATTGAAAGCCAGGATAAGCCAGAAGTTGCATTTTTTTGTGCAACATTTTTACAAACATTTAAAAGTGCCGGAGATGGTAAGCCAAGAGTTGAGCATTTTCTTAAGATTG
>DDHL01000043.1:4942-12031 GCA_002352945.1 Campylobacteraceae bacterium UBA1877
TCTCTTACATTTTTTGCACCCATAATTAGTGACTCTAATGATGAATGCTCTCTTTTAATCCATGCCGTGAGCAAAAACCATCTGCTAAACAAAATAGAAAAAGTTGTAATAAAGTAGAGCGATAACCATGCTAGAACAACAAAGGTTACCGCATTACTACGTGAAAGATAATTTAAAAAAAGATCTACTAAGGCAATATTCATTAGTTGGATCTTGCTACATTTTCAATTTTAGCCTTTGCAGTAGCAAAGGTTACATCAGAATCACACATGCTCTCAAGCAACTTTTCTGCCGATTCGATTGATGCAGCTATTTCACTCTCACTATCACCATGTACTGAAACTGCACCATCGGCTAAAACTGTTACTTTTGTCTCATCTACTTTTACGTGACCCCAATTTATAGCAACTACTTCATGCTTACCATTTTCTAATTCAATATCTATAACACCAGCCTTTAGCAAGGAAACGAGCGAGGCGTGGCCTGGCAAAATACCAAACTCGCCCTCGCTTCCTGGCAATGTTACTTGCTTTACCTCTTTTGAGAAAATCAAGCCAAGTGGTGTCACGACTTCAAGTTTCATCATATCCATCATGCTTCCTTGCGACTAATGTATTAGCCTTTAAGTTTTTCCGCTTTCTCAATTGCCTCTTCGATATTACCTACCATGTAGAAAGCATTCTCTGGCAAATCATCATATTTGCCCTCTAAAATTCCTTTAAAGCCTGCGATTGACTCTTCTAATGAAACATATTTTCCTGGGCTACCCGTAAACACTTCTGCAACAAAGAATGGTTGTGACAAGAAACGTTCAATCTTACGTGCACGATCAACGATGAGTTTATCTTCTTCACTAAGCTCATCCATACCCAAGATAGCAATAATATCTTGTAAATCTTTATATTTTTGTAAAACAGCTTGTACTCCCCTTGCAACTTGATAATGCTCTTCACCTAAAATTTGTGGATCAAGCATACGTGAAGTTGAATCAAGTGGATCAACAGCTGGATAGATACCTTTTTCTGCAATTGCACGGTTAAGTACAGTTGTTGCATCCAAGTGAGCAAAAACGGTTGCAGGAGCAGGGTCAGTTAAGTCATCCGCTGGTACATATACAGCTTGAACTGAGGTAATTGAACCTTTCTTAGTTGATGTAATTCTCTCTTGGAATTTACCCATTTCACTAGCAAGNNGGACATATCAATCACCTTCGCTCATTTTCTCCGCTTTTCCTATCACTTCTTCAATCGATCCTGCCATCATGAATGCCTGTTCTGGTAAATCATCATGTTCACCTTCCAAGATCTCTTTGAATCCTTTTATTGTTTCTTTTATCGATACATACTTTCCTTTAATGTTACTGAATTTTTCCGCAACAAAAAAAGGCTGGGTTAAGAATCTCTGTATTTTTCTAGCTCTTCTCACGGTAATCTTATCTTCTTCTGTAAGCTCTTCCATACCGAGGATAGCAATAATATCCTGAAGATCTTTATATCTTTGTAGTACACCCTGTACATTTCTTGCAACATTATAGTGCTCATTTCCAACTACATCGGGGCTTAGATTCTTTGATGCAGAGTCAAGTGGATCAACTGCTGGATACAATCCTTGTTCCGCAATAGAACGGGAAAGATTTACTGTAGCATCAAGATGATTGAATGTTGTTGCAGGTGCAGGATCTGTAAAATCATCAGCGGGCACATAAATAGCCTGTACAGAGGTAATGGAACCTTTTTTTGTGGTGGTTATACGTTCCTGTAGTTGACCCATTTCTGAAGCAAGCGTTGGTTGATAACCAACAGCTGATGGAATTCGTCCAAGAAGTGCAGACATTTCAGCACCACTTTGAGAGAAACGGAAGATATTATCAATAAACATCAAAACATCAAGCCCCATCTCATCACGGAAATATTCAGCCATTGTAAGACCTGTAAGAGCAATACGGTTACGTGCCCCTGGTGGTTCATTCATTTGGCCATAGCACAGGGCAACTTTATCAAGTACGTTCGAATCTTTCATTTCGTGATACAAGTCATTTCCCTCACGAGTTCGCTCACCAACGCCTGCAAATACTGAATAACCGCTATGTTTAAATGCAACATTATGGATTAATTCCATAATAATAACTGTTTTACCAACACCAGCACCACCAAAGAGGCCAACTTTACCACCTTTTGAGTATGGTGCTAGCAAGTCTACAACCTTAATACCTGTTTCAAAAATTTCTGATTTTGTACTTTGGTCTTCAAATCGTGGTGGTTCTCTATGGATTGGCCATTTTACATCAGTTTCAATCGGCTCACCCTCATCTATAACATCACCAACAACATTTAAAATTCTTCCTAAAACTTTTTCGCCAACTGGTACTTGTATTGGAGCTCCAAGTGCAGTCGCTGTGAGTCCTCGAGTCAAACCTTCACTCATATCCATCGCAATAGTTCGCACTCGGTTGTCACCAAGATGGGCGGCAACTTCTAAAATCAGTCTTGTTGCTTTTCCCTCCACTTCATATTTAACTTCGATTGCTTCGTTGATCTCTGGCAGATAGTCAACAAAATCAACGTCAACAACCGGTCCCATAATCTGGCTTATAGTTCCATTCATCGAATGATCTCCTTTAGATTTTCACACATTTATTTCATCGATTCAACACCACTGATAATCTCAATTAATTCAGTAGTGATAGACTCTTGGCGAGCTTTGTTATATGCAATATTCAAAGAGTGAACTCTCTCTTTAGCATTACTTGTCGCACTATCCATGGCCTGCATTCTTGCACTATGCTCGGCAGCTAATGAGTCAATAAGGGCATAGTACATATTGTACTCAAAATATTTTTGCATCAACTCGTCAAGTATTTTTGCATCATCTTCTGGCTCAATCTCCATTAGTGAGAGTGATTCCTCTTCAGACATTTTTGGAGGCTCAACCGGCATGATTTCGTTAATTTTTAACTCTTGAGAAATCATATTAAAATAGCCATTATGCACAAGCATAACGCCATCGCTTACGCCATTAACAAAATCTTCAATAGCATCTGAGATAATCTCTTGAGCCTTTTCGTAGGTTGGATTTGAGCTAACTCCAGAGTATGTTTTTAAAAGTTCAATATCTTGGAAGTTAAAATACTCAATACCCTTTCTACCGACTGCTCGTAATCTTACTTTTACTTTTTTAGCCTTGTACTCTTCCATCAATCTTTGCACCGCTTTAATCGTTTGTACATTAAATCCACCGCACAAACCTTTATCGGCAGTTACAAAGATAATATCAACCTTATCTGGATTTTCTATAGGCTGAAAAAAGCGACTCTCCAATCTACCCGTTTTATACTGATTTACCTTAAAAGATATCTCAGATAACATCTCATTTATTTTTTGTGCATAAACACGCGACTGTTTGGCAACCTCTTCTGCTTTTCTTAGTTTTGCAGTAGAAACCAATTTCATTGCGCGCGTCGTTTTTTGGGTGTTTTGGACGCTTTTAATCTTTCTTTTTATCTCTTTCAAGTTGGACATATGCTATCCTTACTTTACTGCAAAGGTCGTTTTAAACTCGTTTAATGCCTTTGTCAGTAAATCTTCAATCTCTTTATCAAGTACTTTTTTCGTTCTAATTTGATCTAACACTTCTGGATATTTTGCCTCAACAAATGGATACAATTCTGCCTCAAATTTGCCAACTTCAGAAATCTCTACATCATCTAGGAAGCCTTTTGATCCAGCATAGATAATAAGAACTTGTTTTTCAACTGGCAATGGAGAGTATGGAGGCTGTTTTAAAACTTCAACCATTCGCTGTCCACGCTCTAGCTGCTTCCTACTTGCCTCATCCAAATCACTAGCAAATTGAGCAAATGCTTGCAATTCACGATATTGAGCCAAGTCAAGTCTTAATGTACCAGAAACTTGCTTAGTCGCTTTAATTTGCGCAGCACCACCAACACGGCTTACTGAAAGACCTACGTTAATTGCTGGTCTAATACCTGAGTTAAATAGGTCAGACTCCAAAAATATTTGTCCATCAGTAATTGAAATTACGTTGGTTGGAATATATGCAGATACGTCGCCTGCTTGTGTTTCAATAATTGGAAGTGCAGTTAAAGATCCAGCTCCCAATTCATCATTTACCTTAGCAGCACGCTCTAAAAGTCGAGAGTGAAGGTAAAAAACATCGCCTGGATACGCTTCACGTCCTGGAGGTCGGCGTAAAATTAGTGACATTTCCCTGTATGCAACCGCATGCTTTGAAAGGTCATCATAAACAATAAGTGCATGTCTGGAGTTATCGCGGAAGTATTCACCCATTGTAACACCAGCGTATGGAGCCAAAAATTGCAAGGCTGCTGAATCACTTGCGCCAGCATTTACAACAATTGTGTATTCCATTGCACCATGCTCTTCAAGTTTTTTAACAACTTGAGCAACAGTTGATTGTTTTTGACCAATTGCTACATAGATACACACAACCCCTTGACCTTTTTGGTTGATGATTGTATCTACTGCGACTGTGGTTTTACCAGTTTGGCGGTCACCAATAATAAGCTCACGCTGTCCTCTACCAATTGGAACAAGGGCATCAATCGCTTTGAGTCCAGTTTGCAAAGGTTCATGAACAGATTTTCTTGCCATAATGCCAGGAGCTTTTTCCTCAACGAAGCGTGTTTCACTTGCTTCAATTGGACCTTTGGCATCAATTGGATCTCCAAGTGGATTTACAACACGACCAATCAAGGCATCACCAACTGGAACCCTTAATAGTCGACCTAGTCTTTTGACTGATGATCCCTCATGAATTCCTTTGCCTGAGCCTAAAATTACAACACCTACGCTTGATTCTTCAAGGTTTAGTGCCATACCACGGTCGCCATTTTCAAATTCGACCATTTCACCAGCCATGACATTTTTTAAGCCATATACAGTTGCAATACCGTCTGCAGTAGAGATAACTTTACCAGTCTCTTCTACATCCACATTTAAATCAAAGTTTTCAATACGTTCTTTGATAATCGAGCTAATCTCATCAGCTTTCATTTTTGCTCCCACGAATTTACTCCTTCACTCTTTTTATATTGCTTTCAAGATATGTTCTGCCATCTGCGCTTTAAGGCGTTCTAGCGAGAAACTCACTTCTACCCCAAGGTCATCTAATGCAACTCTTATTCCAGGGTAATTGCTCTTTTTATTTCTAAGTTCAATCTTAGCATCAAACTTCTTTCCAAAACTCTCTTCAAGTGCCTTTAATTGCTCATCTGAAAGCTCAAATGAACCTTCAACGACTCCTTCAAAACGGTTTTGCATTACACGAAGTTGATAGTCTAAGGCAGTTTTGATTGATGGTAGTAGTCCTAAGCGATCTTTTTGGCTAAGAAGTTTAATAAAGTTTGTTAGCTTAGGCGATGGTGAATCTAAAAGCTCTAATACTAAACTCTCTTTTTCAGATGCGCTTATATTTGGAGATTGGATGATATTTCGGAATTTTTCTAAACCAAAGGCTGGAATCAATGCATTTAAAGAGTCTATAATGGAATTGAGCTCATCATTGGTGGTACTCTTTAACAAGGCATTAACATATTTTTTTGCAATCAACTCTCTCATTATGCCACCTTCTTCATAACAATGGATACAAACTTATCTTGGTCAAGTTTTACTCCATCATCAAACATTTCATCAATAACTTCAGCCACTGTTTGGCGTGTCATATGCCGTCTTTCAATCTCAATTTGCTCATTATGAGCCTTATCTAAATTCTCTAGCTCTTGAGCCAATTCAGCCTCAAAACGTTTTTTGATGATCTCAACCTCTTTTTGAGCAGTTTGCACAAGTGATTTTGCCAATGCTTTTGACTCCTCAACTTTTAAAACTGCTTCCTCTTTTTTACTCTTTGACTCTTTTAGCTTTGCCTGAATCGATTCTAAACGCTCAGCAATTGTATTGAGTCTTTTGTAGTAAAATCCCTTTAGCGGCTCTGCAATTAAATAGTAAAGTATGGCTGCAAAAATTGCAAAGTTTATGGCTCTTGGTAGTATGTCATACTCTCCGCTTCCCCCGCTCGCAGCAAACAAAGCGCCTGGCAAAAGAGAAAGAGCCACGATATAGAATTTTTTCATTCCAACCTCTCCTTTAGATTTGGTTTAATTTAGCCTTAATGCTCTCTTTATATTGAGGCATATGCGACAGGAGTGAATTTTTAAACTCCGTACGTTCAGTTTCTAGGCCTTCAAGAAAAGCTGTATACTCCTCTTCTAGCTCCGCTTTGCGCTGTTCAATCTTTTTGATCATATTCTCTCGCGCCGCTTCTATCGCCTGCGCTCTAATTGCTCCAGCTTCAGCTTTTGCTTCCCGAATAATCTGTTCAGCCTCTTTATGATATGCTTCAACATCACTGCTGTTTTTTCCAGCATTCTCATAATCACTCGCAATAGAGTCATCCCGTTTTTGCATAAACTCAAGCAATGGACGATAGAGGATTTTGTTGAGGGTTATCAACAAAAAGAGGAAAACTAACGCTGTAATAATCAACAGCGCTGGACTAATATCCAACATAGGCAAACTCCTTTGATGCTTTAAAACCAATTCTTGGTGTTATCTGAAAACTCAAAGTCTAGCTAAAGAAATCAGAAAATCGGTCGGATTTTATCATAGTAATGGTAAAAATTAATTAAATTACTGATTAATTTTTGTTAAAAATGTTTCCATTTCATTCTCATTCTTGAATGAAATAGTCAAAGATTGATTAGAAATTTTGGTTTTATATCCCCATTTATCAATTTTTTCTTTTATTTTTTCAAGGGATGTTGGTGGCGATTTTTTTGATTTTTTAGACTTTGTTTCCGGCTCTTTTAACTTCTTAATCAGTTTTTCAGCTTCTCTTACGCTAAGTTTTTGTCCAACAATCGTTTGCAAAGCTTTCTTTTCTAACTTTGGATCTAATCCAACCATTATTTTTCCATGGCCTTGGGTTAATTTTCCCTCTTGAATGTACTGCCTTGTTTGAGGACTAAGTGAGAGTAAGCGCATTGTATTAGTTATTTGGGCTCTACTTTTATGGATTATCTCCGAGAGTCCTTCTTGAGTAATGTTATACTCT
>DDHL01000043.1:12234-24634 GCA_002352945.1 Campylobacteraceae bacterium UBA1877
ATGTTATACTCTTCAATGAGCTCTTTATAAGCTGTAGCAAGCTCAATTGGATTTAAATCTTCGCGTTGGATATTTTCAATTAAAGCGAGCTCTCGTAAGTTTTCAGAAGCGATATCGGCAACAATAGCCTTAATAGTCTCTAGCCCTGCTTTTTTTGTTGCACGCAGCCGTCTTTCGCCTGCAAGCAGCATATAGCCATCATCTTTTTCTATTACAATTATTGGTTGTAATAGACCATGTTTTTGAATTGAGCGAGAAAGCTCCTCTAGGGCATCTTCGTCAAAATGTGTTCTTGGTTGAAAAGGGTTTGGATGAATCGATTCGACTGGAATTTCTCGAACCAAATCTGAACTATCATGGCGTAGCTCTTGATTGTACGCCTCCTCAACATCTCCTATAATTGCACCTAAACCTCGTCCTAATGCGCGCTTAGCCATGGATCAACTCGCCAAAATCGACTGGGCTAAATCTTGATACGCTTGCGACCCAGGTGATTTAATATCATAAAGTATAATCGGTTTGCCAAAACTTGGAGATTCAGCAAGTTTAACATTTCGCGGAATAACCACAAAATCGCCCCTGCGCTTTCCAACGAAGAGCTTATTTTTAAAGTGCTGTTTTAAATCTGCAAAAACTTGCTTAGATAGATTATTTTGTGAGCTAAACATTGTAGGTAAAAAGCCTTTGATTTCCAATTTTGGATTAATTGTTTTTTTGATGAGTTTAACAGTGTTTAAAAGCTGAGCCAATCCTTCCAAGGCAAAAAATTCACATTGAATTGGGATGATAATCGAGTTAGCAGCACTCAATGCATTGATTGTAATGCTTCCTAAAGCTGGAGGTGAGTCGATGATAATGTAGTCATATTGATTGACGATCTCATCAATTTTTGTTTTTAAGATAAGTTCTCTTCCTTTAGTTTTATTGTCATAAAACTCTTTTTCAACCCCGACAAGTCCAATATTTGATGGAGCAAGATTGAGTGTAGGAAGAGAGGTTTTAAGAATCACTTGTGATAGCCGCTTACGTCCAATGAGTACATGATAAATATTAAACTCATAGTCATTTCGACTAAATCCCAGACCTGTTGTTGCATTAGCTTGCGGATCGATATCGATCAGCAAAACCCTCTTTTCAGCAACAGCCAAAAATGCTGCCAAATTGACTGCTGTGGTTGTTTTCCCGACGCCACCTTTTTGGTTGGCTATTGCAATTATTTCACTCATCTTAAGCTATACACCTTTTTGTTTCCTAACATTATTGACCCATCTTCGCACAATAGTGCATCTTTTAAAGAGATTGGATCCGCCTCATTATGACTTACAAACAATTTGCTGCGTTGAAATTCTAACCTATATTTACTAAAAATATTCTTCCATGAGGGCAGATTTTTCCAAGTTGCTACCAATTCATCTACACACTCTTTAGCAGTTACATCAATGTCTAAAACCCCAAATCCAGGCGGTGACTGGCGCAAATTGAGCCCAATTGAAATAATAAATAAATCGCCACTTTTTAATGTCATAACTCCGCCAATTTTACTCTTGTCAAGATAGAGATCATTTGGCCACTTTAACCATACTTTTGAGCCTTTTTTGTTTAAAATCTCTTTTATAATCATGCCTGCATAAATGGATGCTGAAACAAGAGGCAAATCTTTTGGAAGGTGTTTCGTATGGACACAAATGCTTACATGTAAATTGCCTTCTGTGCTTTGCCAACTGTTTCCTCTACTTCCAATCCCTTTAGTCTGTTTATTTGCATATACTAAAAATGGAGGATTTTTTTCTTTATTTGCTAAAAGTTCGCAAACATATTTGTGGGTTGAGGCTAAAGAGTCAAAATAGCAAATCTCCAACTTTTCTCCTTTGTCCTTGCAGGTAATCTTTTACATGTAAAGGCTTTTTTGAAGGCGCTTGCACTCTTTTTACTATAATTGCTCCATTTGCACATGCAACAACAGCTCCATTTTCATCTATTTTTAAAATCTCTCCAGGTCTATTTTTTTTGCCACTATCACTTAAATCAATTTCTAAAAGTTTTAATCCACTCTCAAGATAAATCCCCGGCCATGGCGTTAGGGCAAGATAGTGTTTGAAAATTTTTAATTTTGTCCATTCAAAAGAGACAAGACCATCTTTTTTTGTAATCTTTGGAGCATAAGAAGAGAGTGCATTATATTGATTTATTGGAGCAAGTTTTGGCCAAAGCCTTAAGGTCTTTATTGTAAGTTTCGCAGCTTTTTTAGCCAATTTTTCAAAAAGGGCTTTTGCATCTTCATCTTCTTTTATTGGCACAACACTAAAACCTAACATTTTACCAGTATCAAGCCCGGCATCCATTAGCATCGCACTAACACCGGTATATTTTTGATTTTCAAGCAAGGCATATTGAATTGGACTTGCACCGCGGTATAAAGGCAGAAGTGAAGCGTGCAAATTAATGCAAGGAGCAATGTTTAAAACACTTTGGGGAAGCAATTGTCCAAATGCAGCTACGATGATAAAATCTGGTTTTAGCGACGCAATTTTTCCAACGATTTCGTCTGATTTTAAGTTTGGTGGCTGGAAAATCGGCACCTCTAAAAGATTGGCCTTAGCCCAAACTTTTACAGGCGGAGCTTGAAGAGTCTGCTTTCGCCCTACTGGCTTATCTGGCTGAGTAAAAAGAGCGACAATCTCAATATCACTTTGAGATGCTAAGGCTTGTAAAATTGCAACTGCATATTGGGGTGTTCCCATAAATAAAATGCGCATTAAGCCTCCTTTAGTGGTGTAAAAAGTGTTCCGCCCTCATGTTTATCGTGCAATAAAAAGGAGTATGCATCTTTTAAATCAAAACCACTTGCCATAAAAGTAGAGATATTGTGGCGCAATAAAAAGTCTGCAGCTTTAAGTTTAGTTACAATTCCTCCTGTTGCAAATGCAGTTCCAGGCGATGGAGCAACAAGGAGGGATTCTTCTGGGATTTCATGTACAATATGTTTCAAAGTAGCATCCTTATTAATACGTGGATCACTACTGTAATATCCATCAATATCTGAAAGAATCACTAACATATCTGCACAAAAAAAGTAAGTAGCATGGGCTGAAAGCTGGTCATTGTCACCAAAAACAATCTCTTCTGTGGCAGTAGCATCATTTTCATTGATAATTGGCAAAATTTTATGGCCTATAAGTGTATTTATAACATTTTGAGCATTTTTTGTCCGTTTTCTAGAATCAAAATCTTCAGCTGTTATGAGTACTTGTGCAGCCATTTTGTTAAACTTTGCTAGCTTTTTATTGTAAGTTTCAACTAAATACGGTTGGCCAACGGCAGCTAACGCTTGCCTGTTTCCTAGTATACTTTTATCAAGTTTTAACTTTGTGTAGCCTGCTGCAATTGCTGCTGATGAGACTAAAATAACTTCATACTTCTCCATTAGTGCAACTAAAAATTTGACTAAATTGTACATTCTCTCTTTACTTAGATGGTTTTGCTCACTTAATACGTGAGTGCCAACCTTAACTACAATTCGTTTCATTCTTCTCTCGCTTTTTGAATAAGGGCATGTAGTCCAAAACGGAGTGCTTGAATATTTCCAGAGGTTACCGATGAGATTGGAAGAATAAAAAATGGCAAACTGACATCAAACTCATAAGCATCTTGAAAATATACAGGAAGTGTACTACTAAGCGCATACTCCCCATCTGGCATTTTCGCTTCTAAGCCCAAATGGTTTATAAAATCTTTGATATCTTTAGCAACATCTTCACTAAATGCGCCATCAAATCTGCTAAGTGCAATTGCATACGGTCTTGAAGCAAGTCTATTTGAATAGCGTTTTAACTCCATTTTAAGGGTTTCATACTGCTCAACTAATGGACGATAATTTGCTAAATCAATCATAAAAAGCAAACAAGCAGTCCTTTCAATGTGGCGTAAAAAGTTCAATCCTAGCCCTTTACCTTCACTTGCTCCTTCTATGATTCCTGGAATATCGGCCATAACGTAGCTATTGTACTCATCCACTTTTACCATTCCAAGTTTTGGTGTTATGGTTGTAAATTCATAATTTGCAATTTCTGGAGCTGCATTGGAGATTGTAGAAATTAGAGTGGATTTTCCCACATTTGGAAAACCAACCAAACCCACATCAGCAATGAGTTTTAATTCAAGCCTTACGGTTTTTGACTCTCCTGGCCGACCTGGCTGGGCATAAGTTGGCCTTTGATTGGTTGCATGCTTAAAGTGTGTATTTCCCAAACCGCCCAAACCGCCTTTTAAAAAAACAACCTTTTGTCCTTCTTGGGTTAAATCCAAAAGAAGCTCGCCGCTATCTTTATCAATAACTTGTGTTCCTGGAGGAACAATAATCTCTAAAGATTCTCCCTTTTTTCCAAATTTATTGCGACCCATTCCAGGCTGTCCATTTTGAGCTTTTAAGTGGCGCTTACCTTTAAAATGTGAAAGGGTGTGGGTATTGCTATCAACTCGGATTATCACATCACCGCCACGACCACCATCGCCGCCGTCTGGTCCGCCCATAATCACATGCTTTTCTCGGCGAAAAGATACAGCTCCAGGGCCGCCTTTTCCTGCACTTAGAGTCAATTCTACGGTATCAATAAACATGGACAACCTTTACATGTAAGCAAAAAATAAAAAGAGGAAACGGGCACTAAAGAGTGCCCGAGAGATATTTTAATAGTTAAGTAGCGGGATAAACAGAGACTTTTTTTCGATCGCGGTCTTTGCGTTCAAACTTAACATAACCGTCTATGAGCGCATAAATTGTATGGTCTGTTCCCATACCGACATTATTGCCTTTATGCACCTTTGTGCCGCGTTGACGAATAATGATATTTCCCGCACGTACAAATTCACCACCAAATTTTTTAACACCTAACCGACGTCCAGCGGAATCGCGGTTATTCTGGGTACTTCCTTGACCTTTCTTGTGAGCCATTCTTTACTCCTTAGCTAGCGATTTTCGCGACTTTGACGCGTGTATATTGACGGCGGAAACCGCGTTTTAATTTCGAATCTTTACGACGACGTTTTTTAAAGATGGTCACCTTTTTTTCTTTGCCTGAATTTATCACTTCAAGAGTTACTTTAGCTCCATCCACAAATGGTGTACCAACTTTTAACTCACCATCATTGATAGCAAGAACTTCAGTTACTTCAACTGTCGACTTTGGCTCGGCATCCATCTTATCAAGGTTTAGATAATCTCCCTCTTGAACCTTGTACTGTTTGCCGCCATTTTTAATAATAGCATACATTGGCTATCCTTATCACTTGGATTACCATTGGGCACTTTAAAATGATTAAAGATTTGGAAAGCTCCAGATGGCATTTAAGAGGCGAATAATACCTAAAAACAGTTTAAGGGATGTTTAAAATTCTTTACATGCAAAGATCTATTTTACGAATCGCCCATAATTGCTCGAACAATATAGATTAAATCGATTGAGGCTTCAATTTCAAGCTTTTTAATAGCTACACTCTCTACGTTGCAGCCAACTGGAACTTTTAACTCCTTTGCTAAAAGATACAGTTTTTTAAAAACATTCTCAATATGAAGCATTGAAGCATCAAGCATACTTGGAGCCTCAAAAAGCTCTTTTTCACACTTTTGGGGAATTTTAATTCCCAGCCATTTCATAAATTCAAGAGTCTTTTGTGAACCGCAGGGTGTAAGGGTAAAAATTATTGGCACAAGAGGCAAAGAGCTCTTTTTTGAGTATGTGGCATAATCTTTTAAAAATTTTGCCGCAGCCTCATAATCATAGACAGCTTGGGTGATAAAAAATGAGCAACCTTGGGAAATTTTTTGGGCTACACGCCTATCTTCATCACCTTTTTTTGCGTGGCGCTCTGCAATGGCAATTCCACCTAGTTGCATTTTAGGAGCATAAAGGCTCTTTAAAGAGTACGCATCTTTTAAATGTAACTTCACTGGCTGCTCTTTTGATGCAGCTCCAACAAAAACGCGCATAATTTTTGGTGAATTTCTTGATTCTAACCATTTTTTTGTTTCATTTTCATCATATTTGCCAACTGCACGGTATATAATTGCTCTATTGGCATACTGGCTTAGATACTCTTTTACATAAAGTTCAGGATCGATTGTTTCTAAAAATGGAAAGGGTCTTTTTTGGGCTGTTCTTTTTGTTTCATCTTGCAAATCATACATTACAATTCCATCAATTGGAGCATTTTTTAGACGCATCAATTGTCGGTTTGCAATCTGTTTAATCTCATCTTTTGTATGGGTAATCTTAGGCGGCGTTAAACCGTAGAGTAAAATATTGGATTTTGATTGGCTAATTAATTCATCAAGCATTGCACTTCTTTTAGAAAAATTTTGGGAATTTTACCGTTACTCTCTTAGCTAAGCTTTAAAATGGAGCTTTTTGACTTTTTAAAAAATCAGTTATTAAGATTTGATTGCATGAGTAGTAGTGGCACAAAATTGATTTAATTTTGTGCCATTTGCACAATTACACTCCCATTTGGATGTAATAATCGATTTGATCTCGTTTTAGTATACGAATATAGTTTGTGCTTCCTGCAACCCCGGTTGGATACCCAGCTGTTGCAACATAAGTTTTATCTCTATCAATAAAACCAAGCTTAACAGCCTTTTTGACTGTGCTTCCAAGCATGAGATTAAGACTTGTTTTTTCAACTACCATAATAGGTTTAACTCCCCAAGTAAGAGTAAGAGAGCGGGCAGTTTTTTGATCATGTGTTACTGCAAAAATATCCACACTTGGGCGGTAACGTGCCATCTTTTTAGCAGACTGTCCTGAACTTGTGAGCGCTAAAATTCCACTAGCGTTAAGCTCCACTGCCAACCGCACTGTTGAAGAGGCTATCATATCAGTCTCATCCCTATAATCATACTGATCAAATTTATTATAAGGAAAGACAGTTTCAGTCTCTTTTATTGTTGCTGTCATTGTTTCAACAACATTTACTGGATTCTTTCCAATAGCACTCTCTTCTGAGAGCATCACAGCGTCTGTTCCATCCAAAACTGCATTGGCAACATCTGAAATTTCAGCCCTTGTGGCTGTCTCTTTTTCGGCCATAGATAGAAGCATTTGCGTTGCTGTAATAACGGGCTTTGATGCGGCATTTGCCTTTTTAATAATTTGCTTTTGGATGCTAGGAACTTTATAGTAGGGAACTTCAATCCCCAAATCGCCCCTTGCAACCATGACACCATCGCTTACTTCTAAAATTTCATCTATATTTTCAACAGCATCAAATTTTTCTATTTTTGCTAAAATCTGAGCTTTACCGCCCGCTTTTTGCACAATTTCCCTTGCTTGGATTACATCTTTTGCTCGCTGCACAAATGAAACGGCAACAAAGTCTATATCATGTTTTACACCCCACTCTAAATCTGCTTTATCTTTTGGGGTGATTACATCGATATTGAGCTTTGTATTTGGAAAATTGACACCCTTGTTTGAAGCAAGTTTTCCACTATTTTCAACTCGAGCAATAACAGATTCGCCCACTAAAACAACTTTGGTTCGGATATTTCCATCATAAAGATAGATGTACTCGCCCTCTTTTAGGAGATTTAGAATTTGGGGCTGATTGATGCTAAGTTTGTACTTATTGTCAGACTCTTGAACTCCTATGATTTCTCTTTTTACAAACTCTAAAGTATCGCCCTCTTTAAGATCAAAATCGTGCTCTAATTGACCAACTCGAATCTTAGGTCCGCAAATATCTTGCAAAACACCCACATCCCGGCCGACATTTTTTGAAGCTTGGCGAATCTTTGTCAGTGTTGCTTCATGATACTCATGGGATCCATGGCTAAAATTAAGACGAAAAACATTTACGCCCGCATTTATCATTCCCTCTAACGTTTCTAATGAATCGCTAGCTGGTCCTACAGTTGCTAAAATTTTTGTGCGTTTGTACATGGTTTTTCCTTATTTAAAATCCCTCAAATATAACACATTTTTATATCCAAAATATTACATCAAAGGGGTTTACATGTAACAAAATAACATAAATATGTTTAAAAAATTGTAAATAAACTTGTTGTGTTTATTAATTTTAGATACAATCAATAGATATTAAACATTAATTAAGGAGGATGGTATGCGAATTGAAAAAGAAAATACAATAGCCATTGTTGTTGATGCCCAAGAGAAGCTCGTACCCCATATTCACAATAGCAAAGCCGTAATAGAGCGCATGCAGACTTTAATCAAAGGCTTACAGCTTTTAGAAATTCCTATCATCCTAAACGAGCAGTACAAAAAAGGATTGGGTGCAACTGTTGATCCAATCAAAAATCTTGTACCTGATGCTAAAAGCTACGAAAAGGTTACATTTAGCTGCTGTCAAAATACTCCTGCACTGACTCATATTTTAGAGAGTGGACGAAAGGTTGTTATTGTAATGGGCATGGAAACTCATGTTTGTGTAATGCAAACTTGCACTGATCTTCTAGCAAGCGGAGTTCGCCCTGTTTTAGTGGTTGATTGTGTAGGCTCAAGAAATCAATTTGACCATGATATTGCAATACAACGCATGATTCAAGAGGGCGTTACACCAGCAACTGTTGAATCGATCCTATTTGAACTTTGCAAAAGCTCTAAAGAGAGTGCCTTTAAAGAGATAAGTGCATTAATAAAGTAGCTTCAAATCTCTTTTACAAAAGCGCAAACTATATAGCCCATGCTTAATTTTTCTTCCAGTTGCAAAATTAAATGGGCTTTTTTAAAAGCGATAAAGAAAAAATATATTTATTTACATGTAAAGAGATAATTATCAGATTTTTCCAAGGCGTTTTATGGAACAATAGCATGTCATAATAGTGCTAAAGGTATTGGATGTCCGTTGGAGCTCAAGTTTTTAAAGAGACATATGCATTTTTAGAGCAGAATATTTCAGAGAGTTTTTATTGTGAAGATTTCAATAAAGAGTTAACCCAAAAATTATACAATCATCTTCGGTACCACTTTGATGAACAAACTCTTATAAATGAGCGTCCAAACATACGAAAAGCACTCAAAAGCTACTTTTCCCTATTTAGACAACGCATTTCGGTTTTATTTAAAGGGCTTGATTTAATCATTATAAAAGATTTGAAAAAAAATGTATTCAAAGAGCACTCTGCGCAATTTCACAAAATGAGCCAATGCCTTGTCTCTTTAGCTCCCTATTTAGATAATTTTAAAGTCAATGCAGGGGTTTATATGATTCCTCCTGATCAAATTGCAAATGTGGGGTGTAGTTTTGAAAATATAAAAGATGAAGCGCTAAAAAAAGAGCTTTATAGAGAGAGTGCTAAAGTAGCTTTTGATTTAGAAGATAAAGATTTGGTCTTTTTTGTAAATGATAAACTTACAATAAAAAAATTTCTAAAAGATACTAAAAATATCGAAAGACGCGCCTATGGACTACCTCCAGAAGAGCTTGAAAAATTAAAAAATATAGTATTTGAAAAAAATGTTCAAGATGAAATCCAACAAGCAATTACTCTTTTAACAAAAACGACTCTCAATTTTGCAGTAATTTCAAATGAATTCTTTAGAAAAAATTCAATTGCACTTGTGCAAAATGCCCTCTATCAAGTTGCATCTATCTTTTTAAATGAAGACTCTCACGAAGCTCTTAAAAAGGCTTTTGTAAACTATATTTTTCGAGAAAATTTCATAAAAATCCACCGATATTTTGCCAAAGAGCTCATCGAGCTTCACGCATACAGAAAGAAGAATGCTGAAAAGTTTTTACGTTTTTTTGATGGAAAAATTGAAATGATCGATGGACGACAAGTTAAAAAACCAGATATTGTTGATGCAAAAAATCAACGGTGGAATGCTGTATCTATACTGCCAGTAGCTATTGGCAAAATTAGGGGGGATAAAGAGATTTCATCCTTAAAAGATACGCTTCAAAATACAACTGTCAAAATTACAGAGTTAAATGAAAAAAGAGATAGTCTAGAAAAAGAGTTGGCCGAACTTCAAGAAAACAAAGACTCTATTGATGCAAAAATATATAACCTCATTCAAGAGAGCAAAAAGCTTCAAGATAAAAACTATAACCTTAAAAGACAAAGAATTAGGGGCGCAATCGATGCAAATACCCAACAAGAAATTAATGGTCTAGTAATTGAAATAAAAAAATATAACAAAGAGGAAGAGGCTTTGCGAAAATTAAGCAGAGAAACGAACAGTGCTCTTGAAATTCTCAAAACTCGCATTGAAAATGTCAATACTGAAATTCAAATCCAAGAACGTTTTTTACACGAGCAGCGTAGAAAAATTGAAAACTTAACAAAAACCTATGCGCCAATATATGAAAAATATGATCTCATAGTCGATGCGGTTGCAAAAACACTTACAATTAGATACTAATTAATCGGGACATATGCCCCGATTAATCAACAAGCTCTTCATCAAATTTTGCTTGATCAAAGGTTTTACCAAGATGCTCACAGGCAAGCTTAGCATCACGCTCAGCATTTCCTAGACAACTTGTAGCCCCAGGGCTTGGTGTCATATTAAAAATAATTCCAGTACCTGGATTAACCGAAGCTTCACCTAGCATCAATTTTCTCTCTTTTTTATTTAAAACTTGCGGGCGTACTCCTCCAAACCCCTTTGCATACTCAATATCTTCAAGCTGCAAAGATGGGACAATCTTCCTTGCATCTTTTAAAAATAGACGTTTATTTAAAATTGGAACTTCAAATAAGAAGTTGCGAAATACATAATTTCTAATGGTTTTATCTTTGAGCAAATCTTTAAAGATTGCTGCAATTTTGCTGTCAAATTGTAAAGTTTGAATAAAGTCAATTACAGTCTTATTACCATGATAGCGTTCAAGTTTTGGAAGAGCTAATGCAGTTGGCCCAAAGCGAGTGTAGCCATTTGCTAAAATATCTGGGTCACCATGCAAAGCAGCAAAAGGCAGTTTTGGATTTTGCACCATATACACTTTGCCATTGAGAATCTTTTTAGTTGTAAGATAAAAGCTTCCTGCCATCGGCAAACAGCCAAAATCCAATCCATGCCCCATTCTATGAGCTAGATACAAAGAGTGGGCTCCTGCATCTACAACTACAAAATCAGCTGTAAAAGTTTTTCCATCTCTTGTTTTTAGGTAGTGGATGTCTCCTAATCGCTGAATGTGAACAACTTCTGCGTTAAAAAAGACATCGGCTTGCTTGGATTTCTCTTTTTTTGCATTTTCAACAAGGCTCTCTGACATTGCACCAAAATCAACGGTACTATACTCCCCTTGAACACCTACTCCAACGATGGACTCTGGCCTCTCTTTTCCGTTTTCATCATAAATCAATTTTGGCTCAATCTCTTTAAGCTTATCTTTTTCATAAACTTCTAAATAGGGGAAAATCTCTTTAAAGTCTTCGTAGCGTTTTCGCATAAACGCAACTTCATCATCACCCACCCCAATAGCCATTTTTTGGTGAGCGAACATAAATTTATTTTCATATCCATGCTGCAAACAGTACTTTACAATCATTCTTGCTGTACGCTTGACAGTAGCAGCCTTTTGAACTGTATAGTTTGTCTCAATGTCTCCACAGTGAATAGTTTGAGAGTTGCTCGTGCCTTTTGAGTTTAGTGTGGCTAAAGCCTCATACTTTTCCAGTAGGGCAATTTTTTGAATATTGGTATATCGAGCTAGCTCGTAAAATAGTGCAGAACCCGAAATTCCACCACCAACTACAACCACTTCGTAATGATTCTTGTGCATGCGAATACCCCTTTAAGCTTTTTTAAATAAAGCTAAATATTAGCGTTCATTATAGTCACTTTAAGCAGAAAATACAATATTTTAGACTACTTTTTCAATTACTTTTTTATCTTGTCAAAAAATTTAAGCAAATCGGTTTTTAACAAAGAGTAACAATTGTGAAAAATTTTAACACGATAGAAAAAAAGAGGGAAAAAAGAGGGAAATTTTAAAAAATTTAAAGAATTTTTACACCATTGTTGGTAAAATGGGTCTATATTTTATGAAGGAGCACTTATGCACAGTTGGCAACGTTTCTTAATGGCGGCCATTTTTATGGTTTTTTCTATAAATCTGCAAGCAGATAATAATCGAGTTTATCGTTTGAAGCTCGCAACATCTTGGGGATCTACGGTTCCAATCTTAGGACAAGCCCCTCACAAATTAAAAGAACTGGTAGAGAGTATGAGCAATGGACGTATTCAGCTACGTGTTGACGAGCCTGCAAAACACAAAGCTGGCCTTGCAGTAATGGATTTGGTTAAATCTGGACAATATGATATAGGATATACAGCTTCATACTACTATAAGGGCAAAGATATGAAGCTTATCTTCTTTACTACGGTACCATTTGGCCTTTTGCCAATCGAACAGCATGCATGGTATGAAT
>DDHL01000077.1 GCA_002352945.1 Campylobacteraceae bacterium UBA1877
CCGTGTCAAGCACGGAATGACGTTGCGAGGGTTAGATTCCGCATCAAGTGCGGAATGACGAGCAAATAATCACCCTAAACTTAACTCAGCATCTAAAACGTATCAAAAATGCTCATGCATAACCTTAGCTAACTCCTCTTTTGAAATGCTCTCTTTTTCTATGAGTATGTTAGCTACAGATTCAAGTGGTTTTCGCATCCCCTCGATAAACTGCTCAACCTCTTTAAGGGCATCAGCCATGAGCGCTACAACATCGCTTGCTTGAGGCAAAAGGTTCTTTCCCATTCCATAATGCCCCACCATTCTTTCGGCAAGCTCCCTAGCGCGCGCTAAATCTTCCTTACTGTTTGAGTATCGTTCATTATAAACCAAATTTGTAGCTGCAATGCCGGCTAAATAAACTTTTATTTTTGATAGCATCTGAGTCTTTGACTCAATCTCCCGGTCAATCTCTTTTAAACGGTCATTCATAATCGTAATCTTGTCAAACTCCACCTCAAACCAATAAGCACAAAGCGCCTTTGCACCTTGATAAATCGCTTGTATGCGTTTTTCTTCTTCGCTTAGACTCATCACCTTACGCTTACCTAAAAGCACTTTGTCACGCACTGCTTGAAAATCATCTACTGTAATTACTGAAGCATTTCTTCTTAGCGCATTAATAGCTGCTTCATTTACAAAAGTAGCCAAAGCAGCCCCACTAAAGCCAACGCTTATCTTAGCCACTTGCTCCACATCAACATCATGGGGTTTTCCCTCAAGATAAATTCGTAAAATCTTTTTTCTATCTTCCAAATCAGGCATTGGCAAAAATATGCGCCTATCAAATCTGCCTGAGCGCAGCAAAGCCTCATCTATCATCTCAATTCTATTTGTCGCAGCAATGACAATAACTCCCGAGCTATCCTCAAATCCATCAATTTCAGTAAGAAGCTGATTAAGCGTTGCCTCTCTCTCATCATTTCGCAAGCCTCCGCGAGCCTTGCCCACTGCATCAATCTCATCAATAAATACAATTGATGGCGCATAAGCCTTAGCTTTTGCAAAAAGCTCCCGCACTCGTTTTGCACCCATTCCTACATAAATTTGAACAAAGCTAGCTCCACTTTGATAAAAAAAAGGCACATTTGCTTCACCTGCAACTGCTTTTGCAACCATGGTTTTTCCAACTCCAGGAGGGCCGACAAGCAAAACACCCCTTGGAAGCTTAATGCCGTAAGATTGATACTTTTTTGGATACTTTAAAAAATCAACTATTTCAGATAACTCCTCTTTTACCCCCTCAATCCCCGCAACATTGGCAAAACGCACCTTTGAAACAGCTGGCGTAATTCTAGCTGGCATCAAAGTTTCAAGCTCAAAAGCTTGGTTTCGCTGCTGGGCATACTGTTCACTTTGCTCTTTTTTGCGTCGCCCAATTAGAGTAAAAAAGACTATAGCGCCAACAAAAATCAAGCAAATAAGCATAAGCTCTTGTAAAAACTCTGATGACTCATCAGCCTCAACTGGAACAAAGCGCAAAAGCTCTTGCAAGTTGATGCCATCTTTTACAATAGAGTATTTTTGAGTTGGCGTGTATAAAATAATGCTGTTTTTTTCTATTTTTGCCTTGGTTATCGTGCCTTGATTCATCAAAATTTCATACATTTTCAAATCAATCAAAACCGGCTGATTTCTCCAGTAAGCAAAGCTTAAAAGCCCCAACACAATCGAAAGAGCCATCAAAGAGATCATCAACTTTTTTGATTTAATCAATCGCTTCATTATACTTCTCCTTAACACTATAACGCCCTACTTTTACCCAGCTATGTTTTTGCGCATCTCCAAAAATTTGTACCTGGTTATAAAACTGATCATACCCTAAAGCAAGAGAGTTTTTATTCTCTTCAACTAAAACATCTAACGCAACATTAGCATTTTTTAGGCGAAACTCATAATTTTTCTTTGCAACCAAATCTTGTAAAGCCTTGAGTCTTTGTTTTGCAATATTGCCTGGAATTTCAGGCTTCATAGTAGCCGATGGCGTATTATCTCGCTTGCTATAAGTAAATCCATGTACATGCGTTAGTGGAAACCGCTCTAACCACTCCCAAGCTTCACTCCAGCACGCTTCATCTTCGCCTGGATGCCCTGTTATAAAATCAGTTCCCAAAGCAAAGCCGCGAGAAGCAAGCATTTCAAAAAGTTCCAAATCTTTCTCAACTCTGTTTCGCCTGCGCATCAAACGAAGCATCTTAGGACTTGTATGCTGCAAGGCTATGTGCAAATGGCGCTCAATCCAAGGAGCATCTAAGATTTCAAGCATCTTCTCATCAATTTGAACAGGCTCAATACTTCCAAGGCGTACCCTTTTTAATCCCCTGATATCACCTAATTTTTCAAGTAGCTTTGCTAAAGATTCGCCAATATCTTTTCCATAGCTTCCAATATTAGTCCCAGTTAAGACAACCTCACTAAAACCTTCGCTAACTAAATCTTTAATTTGAGCTAAAAGCAGGTTTGATTTGTAGCTTCGAGCCTTCCCTCTTACTTGAGGAATGATGCAGTAACTGCACTGAAAATTGCACCCTTCTTGAATCTTCACAAAAGCCTTTGTTTTATTGCTCTTAAAAGGCTTGGGTGCATCAAGGGTTGTAAGCTCTCCTTTTTGAACAAAGGGAGTATCCTCTTTTAAAAGCGTGCCCAAATTTGCCTTTTGAGAGTGTCCTAAAACTCCAAAAACAAGCCCCTCTTTTTTTAACTTTTCACCACGGCTTAAAGCGCCACAACCAGCGATTATCACCCGTTTTCCAGCGCGGTTTTGCTGCCTAATGTAGTGGCGCACACTTGCATCGGCCCCATTTGTAACAGTACATGAATTTACAACAACAATTTGAGCACTTTTTTCATCAAACACCCGCTCAAACGAGCCTAAATTTGCCGCCATCACTTCAGTATCGTATATATTTGTTCGACACCCAAATGTTTTAAAATAGACTTTTTGTTTCAAAATAGAAGATCCTTATTAATATCAATATCGGGCGGAGTTTTTGGCTGGGTTCGCATGTGAATAGTTTGTGTTGGAAATGCGATAGTTATATCATCTTCTTGATTTATCATATCAACTATTTCAGCGCTTAAAGTACTCCTTAAAGCAAGTGCGGCGTATGAGTTTGTCATATACCAAGCACTTATTGTCAAACCGTGAGGCTCTAAAAATGAGTACACCCTAGGCTCTACATTTGTATTTTTTAAACTGTATTGGTTTCTTAGCATATTAAGCTGCTTTCTTGCAATATCAGTGTAGCCTTTAGAGTATTTTTTGATGATATTTTTAATCAAATAAAGAGCCTTTTTATGGTTAGAATCAAAAGTAATCGTTACATCAATCCCATCCCACACTGTTTTCATTGTCGTGTGGGTATAGTTTGAAATAAGGGTTGTAAAAATGTAGTTATTTGGGATAAAAACAACCCTGCCAGAACGACGGTTTTGCATATAGGTTGTTAGGGTTATATCTTCTAAAATTGTCATTCTAAGAAGCGAAATATCAATAATGTCCCCAACATAAGGAAGTCCATCTTTTTGCACCTTAACTCTGTCTCCTACATGAAAACTGCCTCCAAAGGTTATCACCATCCATCCAAGCAGGCTCATAAACATATCTTTCATGGCAATAGCCAAACCAGCTGAAGCAAAACCAACAACGGTTACTAAGTAGGTTACATTTTCAATATAAGCAAATAGAAGAATTAAAATGATAAGCGAAAAGTTAATGATGTTTATTGCTTTATTTGCCAGATAAAAGCGCTCATTATCTTTTATATAGCGCTTTGCCATCAGTTTAAAAAGAAATGAAAGCACGATTACAACAACGATAAAAATCCCGATATTTAGCGCGTGCTTCATTTGATCTTTTATCTCAGCAGTTACTCTTATAATGGCCTCATCTGCCTTTTTTTCATACACTGCATAAGTTGTAGCAGCGATATCTTTTGCCGCTTGAAACTCACTCAGCTCTTTTTTTACAACATGCAATTCATGCCAATACTCATCGTTATACTCAATATTTAAAATCTCTTCTAAAAGCTGCGTTTTTTGATTCAAACGCTCAATCAAATCCTCAAGCCCTGTAATCCTTGATTTAAATTCACTCTTTTGAGATTGAAGCTGTTTGATGTATGAAAAACCAGAAATTATCGCAAGTGGATTGCCAATCTTAGGAGACGCTTCAACCTCTGGTGGCCGAATCATCTCAGCAAATGGAGAGCTTTTAAACTCTTGAAGTAGTTCAAGCTGGCGCTCAAGCGTTTCTTGACGCTTTGTTAATTCCAAAAGCTCTTCTTGTGGGGTCTTTTTGCCTTTAGCAGTAAGCTTTTTTAACTTTTCATCAACACTTTCAAGCTCCTCTAAAAGCTGTTGGTAAGTGATAAAGTTGCTATAGCGCGTTAACCAAATATTATCTTTTAACTGCTCATCAATTTTTTCAACTTGATTTGCAAGCCTTTCAAGCTGGGCAAGCTTTACCTCATCCAAACCATCATCAACAATCTCTTGCGTTGAGTTTGTATCTGCTAAAAGCACTCCAAAGGCTAAAAAAAAGATTAAAAAGAGTTTTTTCATCTATCAAACTCCGCAAGCATGGCTACAACTTCCTCTTTTGGCAAGTCTTTGGCAATTTTAAAATTGCCAATTTCATTTGGCAAAATAAAAGTAATTACTGCATTTCGACTCTTTTTATCTAGCAAAAAAGCTTCATAAAACAAATTTGGATCATCAACCGGATATGAAAAATCAAGCTCATATTTAGCTAAAAGCTTTGAAATTCTTTCTTGATTCTTTTGGGATAAAAATCCAAGCCGAAAAGCAAGGGCATTTGCCATGCGCATCCCAATAGCGACCGCTTCTCCATGTAAAAATTTTGAATAGCCAGTTTGGTTTTCTATGACATGCCCAAAGGTATGGCCATAATTCAAAACTGCTCTAATGCCTGATTCTTTCTCATCTTGGGCTACAACGCGGGCTTTGATAGCAATGCTTCTAGCGATTGCTTGGCGCAAAAATTGAGGTTTTAAAATATCGTTTTGTTCTAAAAATTGGAAAAAATCTGCATCAAAAGTAACTGCCATTTTTATAATTTCAGCAATTCCAGCGCCGATTTCACGCTTTGGTAAAGTTTTTAAGAAGCTAGAGTTACAATAGACACTCTTTGGCTGGTGAAAAGCTCCAATGAGATTTTTTCCCCACCTTGTATTAACACCTGTTTTTCCCCCAACACTTGCATCAACTTGGGCTAAAAGGGTTGTTGGAATTTGGACAAATTGGATTCCCCTTTAAAAAACCGCAGCCGCAAAGCCTGTCATATCTCCAACAATTCCACCGCCAAATGCAATAAGCATGCTACTTCTATCAAACTTATACTTAAATAGTTTATCAAGAATGTACTCAATAGTTTTTAGGTTTTTATTTATTTCACCCTGACCTATAGTAATTACGTCTACTTCATCAGCTTTTATCCGCTCTAAAAGCCAAGGAAGATGGAGCTTTTTTACATTCTCATCAGTTACAATAGCAACCTTACCTTTGTATTCAAGGGGCGCAAACTCATCCACATAAACAGTATAATTTTGGCTTTGTGGTAAAGAAAAATCAATAGGTATTCTCATAACACATCTTTTGGAGTTTTAGATAATTGTACCTAAAAAGCCCTTAAAAATGGGATATTAAATATTTGTGGGAATAAAAAGCTGGTAGCATTTATCAAGTTTATGGGGCAATCTTTCCAAATCGGTTGAAAACAAAGCAGCAAATCGTGATTCGATAATTTTTCGATGGAAGGGAACAAATTGGAGCAAATCGTATCTGTTTTGCAATTTAATAAGCGGGTTTTTTTCTTTATCTTGAATAATCTCAACCTCTTTTCCAAAAAGCCGCGATAAATTCTCAAAGTGCTCCACAAGCGAACTTTTTTCATCGCTTCCATTTGGGTCATAGTGGTATAAACTTACCTCTAAATCAAGCTGGGCGCAGCAATCTAAAATAACTGAAGAGCCCTTTTCAATCTCTTCACTATCACTTGCTAAAATAGCTCCTGTTTTTAGGTTTGAAAAACCGCCCTTGCCAATTTTAAATATTGGAACCTTTGCCTTGTAAAAAAGCCCTTTATGGCTGTTAAAAAATTTAGCATTTGTCACCACTAAGCCAACATCATAGTTTGCAACATCTGAGATTAAGACTTGGTGCAAATCTGTATTAAAATAGTCCACATTGACGCTAATATGGGTATTGTTTAAATTTTTGGTTTTGGTAAAAATTTTATTATCAGTTGGGTTGATAATCTTTACATGTAAACGCTTGCTATTGATCTTTGAGTGTAAAATCATTGCATCATTAAGGATTGTCTCCATCTGCTCTTGGGACATTTTTAACATATCTAAAAAGCAGTAAATATTGCTTCCAAAAGGAGATGGGAATCTGCCAAGCTCTTGCTTGACACTTAAAAATACATTATTTAAAACATCTGGATCGCCAATGGTTAGTAAAACATCATTTGGCTGGATCATAAGTGTAGGCCTTGCTAAAATAAGGGCGTTATTGCGATAGATTGCAACAATTCTCCACTTTTTTTGCTGGATGCTTGCAATATGACGGTAAACGTATGAGCTTCCAATGGGAACTTGTATCTCCATAATTTCACCAACGCCAAGGCCGACATTTTGGGCAATTACGGGCATATCTGGCAGATAATCAGCAAATCTTGAGGCTAAAACCTCACGAGAATCAATTAGTTGCAAATTCTCATCGTCGACTTCAATACCCCATCTATCCATCATTACAACTTGCACTTTTGGATTGAGCTGGCGTACATTTTCATAAGTGGCTAGAGCGTCAATCTTTTTACTTACAAGTATCATCACCTGAAAAAAATCACGGTTCATCACCACCGAAAGCTTCGCATAGCTTGTGGGGTCAAAGTGAAGATAGGTAAAGTTTTCTGGCTTGGATTTTTCAGGCAAACACTCTTTATTGTAAGAGATTACCGTATAGTGGTTTTCACCACCTTTGTGCGCCATAACTCTTTCTAAAAAATGTTTTGCTAGAATGCCATCGACGATAAGTAAAATTTTCTTCATCTATTCTCCATAAAAAAAGGACAGTATACCAAAATGCACTTTAACCTTGAAGCAACAGATTTAAAAGCAAGAGCAGGAACAATCAAAACAGCCCACAGCACAATACAAACTCCAGTTTTTATGCCAGTTGGGACAGTTGGTAGCGTTAAAAGTCTTGACGCCATAGATTTAATCCAAATTTTAGATGCAAAAATCATCCTTGGCAACACCTATCATCTCTATCTTCGTCCAGGCGATAAACGCATTAAAGAGCTTGGAGGGCTCCATGGGTTTACAAAATTTCCGCGCTCGTTTTTAACCGATAGCGGAGGATTTCAAGCCTTTAGTTTAAGTGACATCTCAAAACCAGATGAGGATGGAATCACTTTCAAAAGCCATATCGACGGCTCAATGCACCGCTTTAGCCCAGAATCGGTTTTAGACATTCAATACAATCTTGGCTCAGATATTATGATGATATTAGATGATTTAGTTGCCCTGCCAGCCACAAATGAGCGCATCAAAACCTCGGTTCAAAGAACAACTAAATGGGCACAAAGGTCAATCAACTATCACAAGGCGTGTCAAGAAAAAGGGATTGGATTAGATCAAAACATTTTTGCCATAATCCAAGGCGGGGATAATAAAGAGTTTAGAACGCAAAGTGCAAATGAACTTTGCAAGATGGATTTTGATGGGTTTGCCATTGGAGGCCTTAGTGTGGGCGAGCCAAATGAGATAATGTATGAGATAGTTGAGCATACAACTTCACTTATGCCAGAAAACAAACCGCGCTACTTAATGGGCGTTGGAACGCCAGAAGATTTAGTTGAAAATGTTAAGCGCGGGGTTGATATGTTTGATTGTGTTATGCC
>DDHL01000078.1:0-1285 GCA_002352945.1 Campylobacteraceae bacterium UBA1877
TTTTGAATGTTGAATGTTGAATTAGCTGAGGGCGGTCGAACAATGGTTTGTGTTACCCATGAAATGGGATTTGCCAAAAAGGTTGCCGATAGAATTATCTTTATGGATGCAGGTCAAATTGTAGAAGAAAACGATCCTGTGACATTTTTTGAAAAACCAGAATCTGACCGCTTAAAACTCTTTTTAGACCAAATCCTCTCCCACTAATCTTCATCCTTTACATGTAAAGCTTATTTTACATGTAAAGGAGTCTAAATTTTTTTTCACACTTTCCGATATAAAAGTATAGATAAGCAAAACAAAGGAGTTGCATATGGAGATTTTTAATGCAGCTAGTAAACAGATTGACGTCTCGACAACTAAGGCTTTGGATGCTCAATCCACACAAAATCGCCCAATAGAGCAATCTTCTGATAGTTCAAATATCTCTAAAGATGCGCAGACTAAAAATGATTTAGATCAAAATGAGATTAAAAAACAGTTAGAAAAGACAGTTAAAAATCTCAACAACCAGATGCAATCGCTTGAAACAAATATCAAATTTGGTTTTAGCGATGAGATTGAGTCACTATATGTAAGCGTGTTAGAACGAAATACTGGAAGATTGATTCGCAAAATCCCAAGCGATGAAGCGATGAGATTATCTGAACATTTTCGTGAGATAATTGGCGTAATTTTTGACAAGAAAGGCTAAAAAATGGCAACAGGAGCATTGAGTTCACTTGGTATTGGAAGTAGCGTACTTACTTATGATATCATTGAACAACTTCGTGAAGCAGATGAGAGTGCTCAAATCACTCCAATTGATACAAAGATGGAAGAAAACATTGACAAACAGGCCGATCTTGCCCAATTAACAGGATACCTTAGTAGTTTAAAAAGTGCAGCTTCAAGCCTCTCAAGTGATCTTCTTTTTCAAAGCAGAGATGTTACCACAAATGGCTCATCAGCAACGCTAAGCGCTGATGCTGGTGTCGCAACAGGCGCAATTAGCGTAGATGTAGAGCAGTTAGCATCTCAAGATATTTATCAAACCACAGCTTACGATTCAAGCACAACAAGTTTGGGTTTAACTGAAGGGGATATAACACTATCTATAAATGGGGAGGATTACACTATATCAGTCACAAGCGCAACCACCCTCTCAGATTTATCAGATATGATTAATGAAGCAACCAATGGAGAGATTCAAGCTAAAGTTTTAAATGTTGGCGGCCAAACTCCATATCGACTCATTATCCAATCTTCCCAAACTGGCGAAGATCAAGCCATAACTTTTGGAGGG
>DDHL01000078.1:1413-5330 GCA_002352945.1 Campylobacteraceae bacterium UBA1877
CAAGCCATAACTTTTGGAGGGGATGATACAATCTTGGGCGAACTTGGTTTAAATGACTTGGATGAAGGTGGAGCAAATGAAGCAAACCATTTAGCAACCGCCCAAGATGCAATATTTAAATACAACAGCGTTACAATGCAGCGATCTTCAAATACAATTGATGATATCACCTATGGCTCAACGCTTACTCTTGTAGATACTGGCAAAACAACCTTTAGCGTCTCTCAAGATAGTGAAGCGCTTTTTGAAGAGATGGAAAATTTTGTAACTGCTTATAATGATTTAGTTAACAATCTCTCAATTATGACTGATTATGATAGTGACACAGGAGAGTCTGGATCCTTGCAAGGCGTCTCTCAAGTAACTTCTATTAAGACTGAATTAAATAAACTTCTTACTAGCATGGATTCTGATGGCCGCTCTTTAGATGCTTATGGTTTGACTCTTGAAGAAGGCGGTTTATTAAGCTTTGATAGCTCAACCCTTCAAAGCAAGCTTACTGAAGATCCAACTGATGTTGAAGATTTTTTTAAAGGGATGACCACCTTTGATCCAACTGTATATAATGCAAAATCAGACGTAAGCGCCGGAGCTTTGGAGTTTACAACTGGCGATCTTGAAATAAATGGCATTAGTGTTCTTTTTTCTTCAGATGCTTCAGCAACTGCTCAAGAAAACACCCAAGCTCTTCGCGATGCCATTAATGAAGCAAATATTGATGATATTGTAGCTTCAATTGATTCTACTGGAACACGGCTTATTTTAACAAGTAGCAGTGGTAATTATATTGAAATAACAGGAGATAGTACAAAACTTGCAAGTGCAGGATTGAGTGCAACTTCTATTTATAACGATGGCACAACCTCAATTGGTATTTTTAGCCAGCTTTACGATACTATCGATGGAATGATTGGCGATAGTGGAAGCTTAACTCTTCTAGATGAGCAGTTTACAACAGCTCAAGATAGACTTGAAGAAGAGCGTGAAAGAACCATGAAGATGCTAGATAGTAAATATGAAACAATGGTCGCGCAATTTGCAGCTTATGATGCAATTATTGCCGATTTAAACAATCAATTTTCAACACTTCAAACTATGATTGAAACCGAATTAGACTCATAAAAGGATGAATAATGAGAAACAACTCTGCTTATGCCGCATACTCACAAAATAATACTGCTATCGAGTCACCTGAGAAGCTTATAGAGATGCTCTATGAGGGAATTTTACGCTTTGGGGCACAGGCAAAAAAATCGATTGAAAATAACGATATAGAGAAGAAAACCTACTGGATTAACCGATGCAGTGCAATTTTTGCTGAACTGCTAAATTCTCTTGATTATTCAGGTGGAGATGTTGCCCACTATTTAAGCGGTCTTTACACAAGGCAGTTGCAACTTTTAGCCTTAGCAAACTTAGAAAATGATGTTAATAAAATTGATGAGGTTATGAATGTGGCCAAAGGTTTGCTTGAGGCGTGGAAAGAGATTACTCATGGATAGCTCAAAATGGCTCACAAAACTTAAAATTGCCATAATCAATGAGGATTATGATGCTTTTAGCAAACTTACAAAATCGATGCCAGAAACTTTTACATGTAAACAAGAGCTTCTTGAAGCATCTGCTCTTACAAAAGAGGCAATTGCCCAAATAAATATTAAAAAAGATGAGCTTGGCAAAGAGATGGCCAAGCTCAAACAAGTACGCAAATATACTAACAGTTAAACCTAGTACCAATTAGCCAAAACTGCGCTTTAAAACCTCTTTATCTACCTTTGTCATTAGCGATACAACAATTGCAACTAAAGTTGAAATCGGCAAGGCTATGATGAGTGCATCTACAAAGATTATCTTTCCGCTTAAAAGCGAATCTGTTTTAAAAATCGCTTTGGCAATTCCAAGTTGCTTTGCCTCATTAAAATGAACAAAAGTAAGCCAAAAACTTGAAACTACAAAACCGCTTATCATCGAGGCAATTGCACCCTCTTTTGTCATCCTCTTCCAAAATAATCCTCCTATATATGATGGCAAAAAGATTGATGCGCAAAGGGCAAAAAATATTGCTGTTGAACGGGCTATTATGGCTGGCTGATTGTCAAAAATATATGATAAAACAACAGCAAAAAGGATCATTACAACAACCCCGACTCTGGTTATTAATACCGAATTTTTTTGATTTTTTGCAAAGATTTGCTCATAAATATCTCTTCCAACGGCAGTTCCCATAGTGTGAAATTGGGATGAAAGTGTACTCATAGCAGCAGATATAAGCGCAAACAAAAAGATAAACGAAAACCATTTTGGCATCGCCATATTAATAAAATGTGGAATTACTCTACCGACACTACCAGCACTTTGAAGGGCATTTTTGCCTTCTTGAAAATGATAAAACCAAGCATTGCTTAAAGCTCCAACTATAAAGATTACTCCAGTCATTGCAAGAATAAAAACTCCTCCAATTAAAACCGCACGATTGAGCTCTTGCTTGCTGCTTACTGTCATAAAACGAACCACAAGCTGAGGCTGGGCCAAAACACCAACCCCAACCCCTAAAGTAATTGTTGTAATTACAAAAAGCCATCCCTCAGAGAAAAACTCAGGCATCTTTGCCCATCCAGAAAAGCCCCAAATAGTTGCAAGCTTCATCATAAAATCAGCACTTCCTGGAGTTAAATCTTTTATCGCAACCGTATCAAGCACACCAACTGTGGCTGTCCACACATCATCAAGCGCTTTAAAGGCAGCTACAATGCCTCCTAAACTCTCAAAAGCAAAAAAGATTAAAATTGCCATAGCAATAAACATAATTGTTCCTTGCAAGGCATCTGTAAACATTACACCTTTTAATCCACCTGCAATAACATAGCCCGTTATTATTATTGAAAAGACTAGTAAAGAAAGATGATAGTCGGCATTAAAATATGATGCTATAAAATTTGTTCCGCCAATTAGCACAGCAGATGCGTAAAGCGGCATAAAAGCTAAAATCAAAATAGCTCCAAAAATTTGGATAAATTTTGAATCAAACCGTTTTCCTAAAAGCTCAGGAAAGGTGTGAGCTCCTAATCTAATACCCATTTTTCGAGTTGGATTTCCCAAAAAGACAAAGGCTATAAAAATCCCCACAAATATATTAAAAAAGGTTAGCCACAAAAGCGATCCTCCAAGCCAAGCCGCCACACCACCAAAACCAACAATTGCCGATGTTGAAATAAATGTAGCCCCATAACTTAAAGCCATTACGTATGGATGTGTGTTTCTGCCTGCAAGTAGGTAGTCTGTGCTATTTTTTGTTTTTTTAAACCCTAAAAAACCAAAGTAGCCAACAAGGGCGAGATAGATTATAATTACAATATTTTCTAGCATACCCATCTATAACCCCTTGTTAATCAAATCTTCTTCATCATCCCACTTTTGAGTTGATACTTCTTGCATTTCACTACCATCTTTATTCCAACGCCACAAACCATAACCAACACAAAGTGCCGTGCTAGCTAAGGTTAACCAAAAAGCCAATCCAACGCCCACGTCAAAAACACCCATTGACTCTTCCTTTTTGTTTTTTTGTTTCTAGCTTTAGCTCTGTTAAAACATAAGCTTAAACGTAGATTGTAGTAATTGTGTCCAAGAAAAAATAAAATAATCTTTAACCCCTCTTTTTTACCCCCTTTTTTTACATGTAAAGAGTAAAATTATCCCAAAATAGGCTTTTTTATTTTTAACTTAATATAATATAAATTATTCGATTTGTAACTTTTTATTATAAATTTATATAAATTTTTATAAAAATAAGCCTATTGTAATGATTAATTGATTAATGTTGAGAAATGAAAACAGAGCAAGGAGTGGCATGAAACAGACACTTATGGGCAATGATGCCATTGCATTAGGGTTGATTCATTCGGGCGTGGATATGC